>JAAUPA010000104.1 GCA_012034615.1 Leptolyngbyaceae cyanobacterium CSU_1_4
AGAATTAGATTGGTATAACTTGATCCACCAGTTGGGCTGAAAGGGGGCAAGCTTAACCCGCCGAATTACTGAATCAGCTAGCATGATTATGATGGGTGAGAACAACCCAATCAAGAAGTCTTGCCAGCCCCCAAGCCAGCCCCCCCCACAAACAATACAATCACTTGCAAGAAGAAAATTCCTAGGGAAAGCGAGGCGCTAATACGCTCGGGTTATCGCGCTGAAGCCAAAGCGCAAATTGCATCAGCGTGAAGGAAACAAACCACCCGACATTGCCAACCACAACAATTTGAGCCACATTTCCCCAGAGGAGATAAACCATTGACAGCCCAAACACCAGCGTTAGAGCAGGACCAAACACCCCTCGCCGGGAAACAACACTTAAAACTGGTGCGAGGTGCCTATCTTGGGCAAGCTGATACAAAATTCGGGGAGTATTAGAAACGGCTGTCGCCATGGTGAGCAGACAAGAAGCCGCCAACACAAATGTGACCACAAGTGCCGCCGACTCTCCCCAAAAAGGCTTTGCAGCGGTGTAGAGATATAAGAACACATCACCCGTTTGATCGACCGGAGCCAACCGCAACACCACCCAAGTGCCTGCGATGAAGATCAGAGCACCTGTCCACGCCGCCACATTTAAAAAACGCAGGGTCTCAACTGGACGACGGCTATCAGCCACAAACGATGAAGCTGTTTCGCTACTGTAAGTCACAAATGTCGCAAAAAAGAACCACTTTGCCCACTCCGCAAAACTCATTGTGCCCCAGTTCCATTCTGTCGGGAAAAATCCAGGGCTATGGGGAGACAAGATTAACCAGCCTATTCCTTGCAAGCTAAAGGTAACGAGTAACCCAATGGATGGCAGGATAAAGCAAACCAGCAAAATACTTAAGGCACGAGTTCCTGTAATTGCGACTCCAAAAGGAAGCAGCATAAAAAAGACTCGCATCACCATCGTTGGAACTGTAATGTTGAAGGGTTCTAAATTAACAGCAACTAAATCGGTAAGAATAATTGCATTGAGGGAAATTGCTGAAACCCAATTCAATAAATAGCCAATTGCAGCATAGGTGGCAACAGTGGGATAGCGATGCAGGAGACGAGTGATGTAATTAGGGGTGCCGCCTGCAATATTAACTTGATGAATTCCTAAATTTTTGACTTGATAGTTGATGAGTACCCCAATTAGGGCTGCTGGAATCCAGACAAAAATGGACTGTACTCCGATCGCAGCTTTGGTTGCTGGCACTAAACCTGTCCAGCCGGGCGGTCCTGCTAGCCCTAGCCCCCAAGTTTCTAGAGGTTTGAGGCTACGGGGCAGACCAGAATGTGAAACGGATTCTGTGGGGATGCTCTGCATAGGGGGCGATAGAGTGAGATTCTCAGGAAAAGCGATCGTCTAACCGCTAGAGTGCCCAAATGAATGAAATTTCTCTCTCGTCGCTATTAAAACATGCAGCGTTGCCGGAGTAGGGATTCAGCAACGCCACAAATGTCAGAGGATGTTTTATGAAGTATCAAAGCGCTTTACACTCGCCCCCAATTTTGGAAGATTTAGGGGGCGGTTCGGATCACAGGATATCCCTTTAAAGTATCCTCTTAGCCTAGGAGATCACCAGAGACACGTTCTGTTCAACGGGCTCATAGCTTCGGGTTGAAGAGGTAAGCGTTGCTTAAACCCGCAGAGGATTTCCCAGGAAATCGTACCAAAGAGGCTAGACCATTCATCGATCGAAAGCTGCTCTGTTCCGCCTTGACCGATAAGGGTCACAATTTCGCCTTCTTGCAAATCAGGAATGGAAGTCACATCCACCATAAGTTGATCCATGGTGATCATGCCGACTTGAGCAATTCGTTGTCCTCGTATTAAAACGGTCATTTGGTTAGAAAGACGACGAGAGACTCCATCGGCATAGCCAATCCCGACGACTGCTAGCCGAGTTTCTTGGGTTGAAATGAACTGATGACCATAGCTGACTCCAGTTCCGGCAGGAATAGTTTTGACCTGGGTCACCTTGGCTTTAACCTGAAGAACTGGTTTGAGATCAATGATTCCTTGGAGATGGGGGGCTGGCTCCAGACCATACAAAAGTAATCCAACCCTGACCATATCGTAGTGCAAGGTCGAGTCTTGTAAGGTTGCCGCAGAATTGGCTAGATGTAAGCGAGGCAAGGTTGCACCTTTGACTGTAATTCGGTCGATCGCCTCTTGAAAGCGAGAATGTTGCAGATACATGGTGCGGGTATCCGGATCATCTGCGGTCGCCAGATGGGAGTAGATACTGGCAATCTGTAAGTTAGGCAAATGCTCTACTAATTGCACAAGCTGATGGCTATTTTGCCAAGAGATTCCTAGGCGCGACATACCTGTGTCGATGCAGAGATGAACAGGTAAGGAGTCAGCGTAACCAGAGGTTGCCAATGTTGTGGAAAACATCAGGGCTTGTTTCAGTGAACATATAGTGGGCTGTAATCGCCAATCGGCGATTGTTCGGACTTGGCTAGGGGTATTGGCAGATCCTAACAGGATGATGGGGGCTTTAATTTCAGCTCTTCGCAACTCGATTCCCTCTGGAATCGTGGCGACACCCAGGCAGGTGGCTCCATGTTCCAACACGGTTTGAGCCACCGTCACGGCTCCGTGTCCGTAGGCATCTGCCTTGACGATCGCCATGAGCTCAGTGGTCGGCGACAGTAATTTTTTGATCTGCTGCACGTTATGGCTCAGCGCCTTTAAATCAATTTCAATCCAAGCTCGCTCAGTGGGTTGCAGGGCTGAGCGAGGTGGGCGTGGTAAAAACTTATGACGGACAAAATAAGAGAGGTAGACCTGCAAAACTTCTGAACTAATCGCTGGGCAAGTAATACCGGTTCCGGCTAACCCCGCTTGAGTATTCTGGGTATCAAAAGCTTGGGAAACGAAAGTCGCCGTTTCTATGGGGGCTTTGGGGTGAATTAGGCTTTGAGTAAACATGGACACAGCCGGAACCAAAGCATTGTCTGAAGGCATGGTTAACAGTTTGGCTTGCCAGTCTAAATGAGGAATGACATTCATGGGGTAGCCCAGCAGGGCGATCGCTCTGACAAGCTGTTTAAGGGGCAACGAATGAGGACTAACCAGGTGAAAAGTTTGTCCTAACAGATCAGATTGATCAGATAAATGGGCGATCGCTTGGACAATATAATCTACGGGCGCTAAAGACATGTTTAGATCCAGGTCTGAGGCATAGCCTAATTGGATAAACCCCTTGATCATTCTGCATATTAAATTATCGAGTTGAAATCCACCCGTTTGGCTGTGCCCTGTAATCATGCCCAAGCGATAAATGCAAACGGGTAACCCGCGATCGCGCGCAGCCATCACCAGCTTTTCAGCAACCCATTTGCTTTGAGCATATCCCTCCGAATACCCGTCACAATGCTCTAACTCGTTAGACTCTAAGATCAATTCCATGTCGTGATATTCAGGAGCATGAAACACATCGATCGTCGAAATGTAGTGAACAGGTAAGGTTCGAGTTTGGGTCGCCAAGCGTAAAACCTCTTGGGTGCCAATGACATTGGCGTTGCGCAAAGCAGTATAAGGATAAAGTAAATTGACGTATGCACCACTGTGATAAATCACATCAATTCGGTCTGCTAATTCTCGAAATTGTTGTTCGGATAAACCAAATAAAGGTCGTGACAAGTCTCCCAAAATTGGAATAATGCGAGAACCAAACGAAGGTTGCCAGATGTCGTAGTTTTCTAGGGCTTTGCGGAGGCGACTGCTGGCAGTTTCCAAGTCACTTGCCCGGACAAGACAGTAAACCGTAAGCTGCGGATGTTTAAGCAACAGTTGATGCAAAAGAAATGCTCCGATAAAACCCGTTGCGCCTGTCAAGAATATATACTGCACCTCAGGCTTAGGAGAGACGATAGGTGAAATTGGGCAAATAGATGGATCTAAAATCGCATCAGCCATCAATTCTGTAGGAGTGGTTTTAAATCCTGTGTCCAAACCAGCCTGTAAGACTTCGATCGTTTCTGCAAATCCAGCGATGGTTGGGGCTTTAAATAAACACTCCAGTGTTAATTCCACTTGGAACAGTTCTTTAGCGCGGGACAACAGCATTGCGGCTCGCAGCGAATCTCCCCCTGATTCAAAAAATGGTGATCAATTCCCACTTCTACGCCCAGAATGGCAGACCAGAGTTGAATAATCTGTTTTTCGAGATGGGTGCGAGCCGGAACAATCTCTTCTTGTAGCTTAAGGGTGGCGACGGGAAGCGCGCGGCGATCGACTTTGCGGTTGGGGGTCAAGGGCAAAGTATCCATGAAAAACACAATGCCAGGAACCATATAGTCGGGGAGCTTTTCTTTAAGCCAAGAACGAATCTGAGCAGGTCGGAGTTCTGGCGATAAGGAATTGAGAACGACATAAGCAACCAGGCGACGGTTTCCTGGAGAATCTTCTACCGCGATAACAGCCGCCTCTCGCACGTGGGGATGCTGGGAAAGGACGGTCTCAATATCGCCTAACTCAATTCGATAACCCCGGATTTTAACCTGGTTATCCATTCGTCCAATCATCTCAATACTGCCATCTGCTAGAAGCCGAGCGGAGTCTCCTGTTTTGTAAAGACGGGCTGCGGAATTGGGGCTAAAAGGATCGGCAATAAATTTTTCATGGGTCAATTCTGGGCGACCCAAATATCCTCGTGCTACGCCTGCACCGCCAATATAAATTTCACCGGTTTCGCCGATCGCAACCTGCTCAATCGGATCACCCTTACGACGGGATCCTTCTTTGACTAAATAAATTTGAGTTTCGGCGATCGCGTGTCCTAAGGGCACCGGGCGATCGCCACAATCCACTTGATGCACCATGGACCAAACTGTTGTTTCCGTTGGACCATACATGTGCCAAAGAGAAGCAACTTTATCGAGTAACTGATTGGCTAAGGCTCTGGTCAAAGCCTCTCCTCCGCACAACACCTTGAGGTTGGGATTTCCTTTCCAACCCGCCACTAATACCAACCGCCAAGTTGCTGGAGTCGCTTGGACAAAGGTCACCTCAGGGTCGGATAAAACTTGAGATAGTCTATTCGCATCAGCAGCAATCTCACGTTCAATCAGTTTGATCCGCGCCCCTGTTATGAGCGGTAAATATAAATCAGGAACAGAGAGATCAAAAGAAACAGTCGTGATGGCTAACAAGGTATCCTGGGCAGTTATTCCAGGTTCCTTTTGCATAGATTGGAGTAAGTTAACCGCTGCACCATGAATAATTTGAACTCCCTTGGGTTTTCCGGTTGATCCGGAGGTGTAGATGACATAAGCCAGGTGATCGATTTGAACATGGCTTTGAGGATTCGTGGTGGGATATTGAGTAATAGTTTCCCAATCAGAGTCAATTAATAAGTTCTGAGCACTGTGTTGAGGCATTGCCTGATGCAAGTGCTGCTGCGTTAATAAAATAGGGACTTGTGCATCTTCTAAGATGAATGCTAAGCGTTCAGACGGATAGTTTGGATCGAGAGGAATATAGGCTCCTCCTGATTTGAGAACGCCCAGTAATGCAATAAACATTTCCAGCGATCGCTCCACACAAATCCCAACCAAAACATCGGGTTTTACGCCAAGTGTTTGTAAATAATGCGCCAGTTGATTTGCTCTTTGGTTCAGTTCGTCATAGGTCAACTGCTGTTCTTTAAAGACAACTGCCACAGCATCAGGGGTTTTTAATGCTTGTGTTTCGACCAGTTGATGAATAGAAACCCCTGTGCTATCAGAAAACATTGAATTCTCCGTAAAATTGTTGATTGAGGTGCAAGACAGTTGTTGAGAAGTTGACAAACCACTTCTCTCAAGCCAGTAGTCATAGAAACTGACTTATTTTTATTTATCCCGACAATATATTAAAAGTAACAAAAAGCACTGAAAACTCGTGGAGCTGCAAGAATTATAATTTTCTGTAAAGTCTTGCTAGCTCTAGCATTCAGCCTTTGAGATTTTAGGAAGGCTCAGTAGGAAAGGATAAAAATAGATCTTTAGAAGCTACTCTTTCCTTCAGGTACTGAAACCGTGCTGTGGCTGTAAGCACTTTAATTAGGACAAATTCACTGCTGCGATTAACAAGGGTCTTAAGCCCCTTGTCCTAAAGAAGTTGCAATAAAATAATGCCCCGAACCGCCCCCTAAATCCCCCATTCTGGGGGACTTTGAAGTTTGGGATTCCTCTAGAATGGAGAATTTGGGGGGCAAATTCATACCGTGATTCGGCAACGCCGAACTTTTAAGCTTGATATGCGGTCAGTGTACTTTGCTCTAAGTTGGGAACTAAAACGATATTTTTTGAGGAATGAATCCAATATCGGCTGGTGCTCTTAAGTCGGAAAGGAGTGTCTGGTGGCTGCCAGTTTTAGCGTTGACAAAAAACACTTTTCCAAGCGTGTAATCTGAAACGATAAAGTTGCCGTTTTTTTTGCGTTCAATTCCGTCTAGGTTTCCGAGGGGTGTTTTTGTAATGAGCGCTTTTTTCCTAGAGCCATCGTTCCGTCGCTGAGACGCGAGATCGATGCCAAACACATGCCCCGGAACGGTTGTGGTGAAAAGCTCTGGATCATTGATTTGACCAAAACCTGCGACAATGAGTTGGTTGTCAACCACCAAAAGACCGTTGGGAGCATCGAGCGATCGCCCCTTCGCAAAGGTTGTCACTTTACCTTGATCATATTGATAAACTCGGTTTTTCAAAGTGTCGGATACAAACACCTTGCCATCATTGGCGATCGCGACATCATTTAAAAAGCGAGCGCCAGGAATCGTCGTCCTAGAAATTACTTTGGCAGACTGAATATCGATCGCCACCAACTGATCAATATCAGCAACCCACAGCGTTCCATCATGCTCTCGCATTCCATGGGGAGCATTTAAGCCTTTGACCCACTTGCCCTTAAGAAGTTTGCCCTGGGGCGAAATCTTGCTTATCCAACCCTGTCCATCTTTTTGAACTTCACTTCCTACCACACTAGAGGCAAAAATTGCGTTGGATGAGGCGCTATAGTAAGTGCTCTCGGGGTTGATAATAGAGGGGCTGGACAATTCCCAAAGTTTGGAGCCACGGCTCTGAGCTTGCTTCTCCCGATCGGCACCAGGCTTTGAGGCGATCGAACTTTGGCTCAGTTGATAGCGGAAGGTGCCCTCTTGTTGCATTTGAACAACAGACGCTCCATCCTTCGCCCGAGCAGCCTTCGCCGGATGCGCTCTTAACGGAAAAATCGGTGGTTGTTCAAAATTAAGACTTCTCAGCGCACCAAAATGAACGGGCGATCCTGGCGATCGGTTTGCCATAAAATCAGCCCAACGACCTGAATCAGAGTTACGAGAATCAATCCAATTTAGACTTTTCTGGCTATTCCCCGGAAGATTTAGCGACATGGTATTTTTCCAATAGTGATTGAGGACTGCTACAGGCAACCCTCAATTGTTCCCCCAGGTGGCTAAAATCACACAGCCGCTGCGATGACGTTTAATCGGCACAAAGTGGTTGAGTCGGCACAAGGTTGTTTGATCTACAGAAGATGAATTGGGAGATTAACAGCCGTATTTAGTTTGCTACAGTAATCCTAAATCGGGGGTAAGATTCACAGATTTTTCCCTCACCCTAAAGCCCAGCCCCCGGCGAAAAACACTGCAACGAAGTTAGTTTAGAGTTGTGTATACACAGCAGTCCAGAGCGGGAGAGGGACTTTAATTTTGGCTCCCTTCTTCTGCTTGGGGCTACCGTGTACACACAAGTTGTTGAAGCCAGCTACGCCCCCGGCAAGCCGTCCCCTAAATCCCTCAATTTGGGGGACTTTGAAGAACAGAACTGGCTCGGAAATCCCCCAGAATGGGGGATTAGGGGGCGAAAAAGACTGCAACGAAGCCAGGTTAGAGTTGTGTATACACCGTTGCCTGCTTGGGGAGAAGGGTTGGGGATGAAGGCAGATAGGAATCGCACAGTTCAAATAGGATTGCTATGTCTTCTGAAGCAAATAACCGGGCGCAACTTAGTAGATCAAAACCGGTTACAGCCCTACAAAAATAGTGATACTTTGACGAAACTTAAGGTTCTGATTCAGATAAAACAAGCCAGCGTTCGGTTGCTTTATCAATTAATTTTTCTAGTTCCGATAAGCGTTCAGACATCTGTTTAACCTCGGAAAAGCCACTCGGAGGATTTTGGTAGAGAAGCGTTGCAAGTTCAGTCTTTTCGGCTTCCATCTCTGGGATCTGAGTGCTTAAAGTTTCTAGTTCGCGTTTCTCTTTGTAAGAGAGTTTTCGAGTTTTTATGGCGATCGCATTTGAAGTAACAGGGCTTACAGCAATGGTGTTTGAATTGTTCTTACTGGTAGATTCATCCGACTTCTCAGGCTTCTTCTCCCTTTGTCCTTCTTCCTTGCCTGGTAATTCAGCTTCTTCAGCTTTTCGGTATTCTAAGTAAACTGAGTAGTTCCCAGGATATTGGCGGAGTTCGCCGCCTGGCTGAAGAGCAAAGATAGTTTCTACCGTGCGATCGAGAAAATAGCGATCGTGAGACACAACAATCACACAGCCATTGAATTCCTCTAGATATTCTTCTAAAACTGCCAGAGTTTGGACATCTAAGTCGTTTGTTGGCTCGTCGAGAATGAGCAAGTTAGGAGCGCTCATTAAAACACGCAGTAGAAATAGGCGGCGGCGTTCGCCTCCAGAAAGCTTATTGATGGGAGCATACTGCTGGTTGCCGGGAAACAAAAATCGTTCCAGCATTTGAGAAGCAGTAATGACAGAACCATCAGAAGTTTTAACCAGTTCTGCAACTTCTTTTAAGTAATCAATTACCCGCTGTTCAGGATTGATCGCCAAATCATCGGAATGCTGATCGAAGTAGCCAACGTGAATGGTACTGCCCAATTCAACCTTACCGGAGTCGGGTTGGACTCGTCCCGTGATGATATCCATTAGCGTAGATTTGCCCGCACCGTTGCCACCAATGATGCCAATGCGATCGTCGGGAGTAAAATCGTAGGTGAAATCTTTAATCAGCGTTCGCCCGTTGTAACCTTTGGTGACGTTAGCCAGTTCAACGACCTTTTTGCCGATTCGCCGCCCCGCAGTTGTAATATCAACTTTGCCTTGGACTTGTTTAAATTCTTTGTTTTGTAGATCATGGGCGCGATCGATCCGCGCTTTTTGCTTTGTGCTTCGAGCCTTTGCGCCGCGTTGCAGCCATTCTAATTCTCTGCGCAATAGCCCTCGGTGCTTGCGTTGGGTATTGATGTTAGATTCTTCGGCCTGGGCTTTTTTTTCTAGATAGTAAGAATAGTTGCCATCATAGGAATACAGATCGCCGCGATCGATTTCTAGAATGCGATTGGTCACCCGATCGAGAAAATAGCGATCGTGAGTAATTAGCAATAACGCCCCTCGATATCGATTTAAATAACTCTGGAGCCATTCTACCGACAGAGCATCAAGATGGTTAGTCGGCTCATCCATAAGCAGCACATCGGGTTCAGAGAGAAGCGCGGTGGCAAGGGCAATGCGTTTGCGGTAGCCTCCCGAAAGATTACCAATGACGGCGCTAAAGTCATCAATGCCTAATTGGGTGAGAATAATTTTGGCATTGGTTTCTAAATCCCAAGCGCCGATCGCATCCATGCGATGGGTTACCTCAGAGAGCCGATCCATCAACTTATTCTGATCCCCTTGACCGTGAGTCAACTGGTCAGAAACTAATTCATATTCTCTGACCAGCGTCATTTGTTCACCACTGTCGGCAAAGACCTGCTCTAACACAGTTCGGCTTTCATCCAGATCAGGCTGCTGAGGCAAATAGACAATGCGAACGCCAGAGTTAAATAAAAGCTTGCCATCGTCGATCGATTCTAGACCTGCAATCATTTTGAGGAAGGTCGATTTGCCAGACCCATTGGTGCCAATTAAGCCCACTTTGTCGGTACTGTTGAGGCTAAAGCTAGCATCTTTAAGAATCTCTTTAATGCCAAAATCTTTTTTGACTGATTGCAGTGTGAAAATACTCATCTGGCTTTTTATTCCAATCCACCATGAGAACCTTAACACTTCGGGCTGATAGGCTGACGTATTTTGTGAATCGCATCAGTCGGGCATGAGTTGAAAAGAGAGTGAAGATGCTTTAATTTTTGTTAAAGTTAGTGAATCTGCGGCTGTCCTTCTCCGTAGAACGTTCAGTCTTAGCTAAAGTATTTTTCGCCCAATCTCTTCCCCCTTCTGGAGCTTCTTCATGCTGCGCTTGGAACATATCAATAAAACCTATCCCACGGGCGAAGTTCTCAAAGACGTGAGTTGGGAAGTTAAAACAGGCGATCGCATTGGCTTGGTCGGCGTGAACGGCGCAGGCAAATCGACCCAGCTCAAAATTATTGCGGGCGAAATGGAGCCGACCTCTGGCGAAATCATTCGCCCTTCCAGCCTCCATATTGCCTACCTGAGCCAAGAGTTTGATGTTGATCCCGGTCGGACTGTGCGAGAAGAATTTTGGCAAGCCTTTGCTGAAGCCAATCAGGTCAACAAAGCCTTGATGCAAGTTCATCACGCGATGGAGTCGGCAAGCCCAGATGAACTGGAAGATTTGATCCACAAAATGGACAAGTTCCAGCGCAAGTTTGAAGGGCTAGATGGCTATGGGCTGGAATCGCGCATTGACAAGCTGATGCCAGAGCTAGGGTTTGAATTAGATGATGGCGATCGCTTGGTGGAAGCTTTCAGCGGCGGCTGGCAAATGCGAATGGGACTAGGCAAGATTTTGCTCCAGTCTCCTGACTTGTTGCTACTAGACGAGCCGACCAACCACCTCGACCTAGAAACGATTGAGTGGCTAGAAAATTACCTGAAAGGGCTGAACACCCCCATGGTCATTGTCTCCCATGACCGGGAATTTCTCGATCGCCTTTGCACTCAAATTGTGGAGACCGAGCGGGGCGTATCCACCACCTATTTAGGTAACTACAGCGCCTATTTGCAACAGAAAGAAGAAGCACAACTAGCTCAACTCAGCGCCTTTGAACGGCAGCAAAAAGAGCTAGAAAAACAGCAAACTTTTGTCGATCGCTTCCGCGCCAGCGCCACACGCAGCACCCAGGCAAAAAGCCGCGAGAAACAGCTCGATAAAATTGAGCGAATTGAAGCCCCGACTGCCGGAGTAAAAACGCTGCGATTCCAATTCCCCCCGGCACCCCGCAGCGGTCGTGAGGTGGTGATCATTGAAAATCTGACCCATGCCTATGGTGAGAAAATTTTGTTCTTAGGGGCAGAACTGCTGGTCGAACGGGGCGATCGCATTGCCTTTGTCGGACCGAATGGAGCCGGGAAATCGACCCTTCTTCATTTGATGACTGGCATAGAACAGCCCAGTGAAGGCACCGTTAAGCTAGGGGATCACAACGTCATTTCGGGCTATTTTGAACAGAACCAAGCCGAAGCCCTAGACTTAGAAAAAACGGTGATGGAAACGATCCACAACGAAGTGCCCGATTGGAAAAATGAAGAAGTTCGGACGCTTTTGGGGCGGTTTCTTTTCAGTAATGAAACGGTTTTTAAGAAAGTTGGGGCGCTCAGCGGCGGCGAGAAGGCTCGTTTAGCCCTCGCCAAAATGTTGCTTCGCCCTGCCAATTTATTAATCCTCGATGAGCCGACCAACCACCTCGATATTCCGGCAAAGGAAATGCTGGAAGATGCCCTCAAAGCTTACGATGGTACGGCTATTGTAGTGTCTCACGATCGCTATTTTATCTCCCAGGTGGCAACCAAAATTGTCGAAATTCGGGACGGCGAACTAAGGGTTTATCGCGGTGACTACCATTATTATCTAGACAAAATTGCGGAAGAAAAAGAAAAGGTAAAGCTAGAGGCGATCGCGGCGGAGAGAGCCGCCAAAGAAAGTGCCAAGCGGGAGAAGCAGAAGCAAAAAGAAAAATCTAGAAAGGGTTAGGGATCGGTTCACCACTCAATTTTGAACGGGTTTGAACCGCTGCTCATCTTTCAAGGTTCCTCATAATTTCTAGCAAAGCTGCTTTTAGACGGAAAGTTGGAATGGTATTATTGCTGAGAAAATATCTGTTACCTCATGAGGACGATTCGCATGGCACAGGCGCAAGTTTCCCCGGTCGTGCTCGTGATTATGGATGGCTGGGGGCATAGTGAAGAAACCGCAGGAAATGCGATCGCTGCCGCTCATACCCCTATTGTCGATAGCCTCTGGGCAGCCTACCCGCGCACCCTGATCCAAACTTCTGGCAAAAATGTGGGGCTACCCGAAGGGCAAATGGGTAACTCTGAAGTTGGGCATCTCAACATTGGTGCAGGCAGAGTCGTGCCCCAAGAACTCGTGCGCATTAGCGATGCTGTCGAAGATGGCACGCTTTTAAGCAATGCTGCGCTCCTGCGCATCTGTGCAGAGGTTCGCCAGCGAAAAGCCACGCTCCATCTAGTCGGTTTGTGTTCAGAGGGAGGCGTTCATTCCCATCTCAGCCACTTGTTTGGGCTCATTGATTTGGCGAAGGAGCAAGGGTTGTCCCAAGTCTGCATTCACGCCATTACGGACGGGCGAGATACCAAGCCTACCGATGGGCTGGTCGCCGTCAGAAAAATTCAAGACTACGTAGCGAACGTGGGCGTGGGTCAAATCTCCACCCTCAGTGGTCGTTATTACGCCATGGATCGAGATCATCGCTGGGATCGGATTCAGAAAGTTTATGAGCTGATGACTAAAGATGGCGAAGGCAGTGGTCAGTCGGCACTAGAGGTTTTGCAGGCATCTTATGCAGAGAAAGTGAATGATGAGTTTGTCCTGCCAACTCGGATCGCGCCGGGAGCCGTGCAGCCGGGAGATGGTGTGATTTTCTTTAACTTCCGCCCCGATCGCTCTCGACAGTTGACCCAGGCTTTTGTTGATCCTCAGTTTAATGGCTTTGAGCGATCGCTGATGTCTCCGTTGTCGTTTGTCACTTTTACCCAGTACGTTGCGAACCTGCCGGTTTCGGTTGCCTTCGAGCCACAGAACTTTAACAATATTCTGGGCGAGGTCATCTCGAACGCGAAGCTGCGCCAGTTCCGCACTGCTGAAACTGAGAAGTATGCCCATGTGACCTACTTCTTTAATGGTGGGCTAGAAGATGCCCTAGAGGGCGAAGATCGGGAATTAGTTCCTAGTCCCATGGTTGCCACCTACGACAGCACTCCAGCGATGTCGGCGGCAAAAGTCACGGCAGGGGCGATCGCCGCGATTCGTAAAGGAATCTACTCCCTAATCGTCATCAACTATGCCAATCCCGATATGGTAGGACATACGGGCAACGTAGAGGCAACCATCAAAGCTGTTGAAACCGTCGATCGCTGTGTGGGAAAGCTGCTCGAAAGTATTAGTCAGGCGGGCGGCACTGCCCTGCTCACCGCCGATCATGGCAACGCAGAGCAAATGTTTGATGAGCAAGGAAATCCTTGGACGGCACACACGACCAATCCGGTTCCGTTCATTTTGGTAGAAGGCGAAGGGCGAAAAATTCCTGGACACGGCACAGACGTTTCTCTGCGATCGGATGGGACGCTTGCAGATATTGCTCCTACAATTTTGCAAATTTTAGGATTACCTCAGCCCATAGAAATGACTGGGAAGTCTATGATTCAGCCCGTTGGATTTGATGTGCGAGCCAATCGGTCTCCCGTTCGCGTTTCTTTGTAAACTATTCAGCAACGTCCGTCTGTTGATTTCCATCTGTTTATTGAAGAGATGGACGTAGAATAGTGAGACGGGGGCGATCGCCCTTGATTGATTTGGATTGACCACTATGACGTTGACCTCAATTGTTGAAATTATTTGGATTGTTTCTGCCTTGTGTTTAATTGTCCTAGTTCTGCTGCACAGCCCTAAGGGAGATGGTCTAGGCGGGCTAGGCGGACAAGCTCAACTCTTTACCAGCACCAAAAGTGCTGAAACCACCCTTAATCGCGTCACCTGGACATTGACCGCCCTGTTTATGGGGCTGACTATTGTTTTGAGCGCAGGCTGGCTCAATCAATAGCGCTTGCCAACCCAAAGCCCCTGCTTTCTTCACCCAGAGAGCAGGGGCTTTATCTTCTAATGTTCCACTTCACCCGCCGCAAATCCTCTCAAATACCTAACTGATAACTTTTCAACGATCGGGGGTAAGTGGGTTGTCTATACAACCGCGATCGTCACACCGCGTCAGTCCTACCCTCAGGGCTTTTAGCTGCTCATTTACCGTTGATGTTGAGAAGCTCGGCGATCGCCCGATGCTCATCCGGCAAGCTAGCTGGCATATCGTGCCGCGTATCGGTGATTAACCAATCTAACGCTGCTGCCTGCACATCGATCGCCACACCCGTTTTATCAACACAATACCGACCAAACACCAGTTTATCCACCAACCGCACGCCTTCACCCAAGCGAGAATATTGAAAGATGACGCTATTATCAACCGTCGCATTCCGGCAAATGTGACAATTCGGGCCCACCATGGCAGGTCCAATAATAGTCGCACCATCCTCAATTTGGGTCATACCGCCAATATAAACCGGTCCCTCCACATGCACCTTGTCCCAGTTCACAGCGACATTGAGCCCGGTATAAATGCCAGGTGCCACTTCATGCCCTGGAATTTGAACATTCTTCACTTTCCCTCGTAACACGTCCCGAATTGCCTGCCAGTAGTCGGGCACTTTACCAATATCTACCCACTCAAAATCCATGGATATCCCATAAAACGGAGCACCCTTCTCAACGAGCTGAGGGAACAACTCACTGCCAATATCAAAGGCTATCCCCGAAGGAATATAGTCAAAAATTGCGGGTTCAAAAATGTAAATTCCGGTGTTGATGTCGGTGCTCAAAGCGTCTTCGACCGCAGGCTTTTCTTGAAAGGCTTTAATTCTTCCGGTTTCATCAGTGACCACAACCCCGTAGCTAGACACTTCTTCTCTCGGGACAGTTTTCATGACGACGGTGGCGATCGCGCCCTTCTCCCGATGTTGCCGAACTGCCTCAGTCAGATTTAAATCAATTAAGGCATCGCCGCAAAGCACCACAAACGTATCATCGAAAAAGGGTGAAAAGTCTTGAATGCGGCGCATTCCGCCCGCCGAGCCTACAGCTTCACCTACCAGTTCTCCATCTACAATGCGACCTTCAAAAGAATAGGCAATTTGCACCCCAAAGCGCTGACCATCACAAAAGTAGCTCTCAATTTCGTTGGCGAGGTGACTCACATTAACCATGATTTCATCAAAGTTATGCTGTCTGAGCAATTCGACCAAGAATTCCATGACAGGCTTCTGCAAGATAGGAATCATAGGTTTGGGAATGGTATAGGTAATAGGACGAATGCGCGTACCTTTACCAGCGGCCAGAATCATGGCTTTCATAAGTTTCTAACCTTTCCCTTGATACATCTGTAAAAAGCTAAAATCAGCGATTTGAAAAATTGGAGTACCAGCGACCCTTGCTTCAACAGTTCCCAATGCTTAAAAATGCTGAAGGCAATGGAACAATTTTGCAGAGTTTGTTAGCAAAACGCAAGCAACCGTGAGCGATCGCCCTCCAAAAAACTAATCGACATCCAATAATATGCCTACTGGCACGCCATCGCCAAGCCTTACACCCGACTTTTACAGCCCCTTTGCTCAGACCCTGATCATCTTTCTAAAATCCTAAACAATTCAGAATAACGGCTGACTTACAGCCTTTACTCAAAGCCAATTAAGTAAGTGGGCGTGATTAATTTACAGATAGCCGTGGGGCAAGCGTCTCGCTTGCGGGCAAGAT
>JAAUPA010000105.1 GCA_012034615.1 Leptolyngbyaceae cyanobacterium CSU_1_4
CCCTCATTGGCGCTATCGCGCATCAATCGGGGGAGCGTCGTCAACAGCCGCGCATTCTTCCCGACGCTCATCTTTCAGATAGAGCGCGGGGCTGCTGCTGCAAAAGCTCAATCGACTAACTTGATCTTACCAAGCTATGGGTTTTTCTAGCGATCGGTGGCTATAGTTAGCTGATCAACGCTAGGAAAGGTACACGCGAAGCTTCTCTAGAAGCCCTTCTCACTCATTCTCCTATTCATCCCAAACCGATCGAACTGCTGCACGACAGAGCCGCTAACGACCCCGATGAGCAACTACGACAATGGGCACAGGTGCAGCGTAAGAGGATGTTTGAAAAGTATCAGAGCTTACACTCGCCCCCTTGTATATTGAGGGTTTGGAAACCCTGCGAAAGCGGGGCAGCACAGCAACGCACTGGAGCAGACAAGCGAAAATTGGGAGGCTGATGTGATTGGATGAGAGATAAGCACTTTGCGGTACGATCGCCACAATAGAAAAAACTGGCTATGCAGGAGTGCAGCATGTCTAAGTTCATCGTGATTACTTCCATCAACGACCCCACACAAGCTGTTAAAGAATTCAGCGCGATGGAAGATTGGCAAGTGATCGTCGTTGCCGATTTGAAAACACCCAACGATTGGCAACTTGAAGGAGCAAAACTGCTGACGGTTGAAGAACAAAAAACACTGCCCTTTGAAACAGCAAAGCTGTCGCCTTGGAACCACTACGCTCGTAAAAACCTGGGCTATCTATATGCCATCAGCCAGGGCGCAGACTTGATTTACGAAACGGATGACGACAACTTGCCCTACCCAACCTGGCAAAACTCCTTTCCTACCAGCGCCACCACCGAGGCTGCAACCTATGCAGAGGGCGAAAAGTACAGAAATGTCTACTCCTACTTTACCGAAGCACGAGTCTGGCCCCGTGGGTTTCCGCTAGCAGAGGTGGCTCGTGCCGAAGCCAATGCGCCAGCCACAGAGTCCCGGCAAATTTCTAGAGCCCACGCCCCAATTTTGCAAGGACTGGCAGATTTAGAACCCGATGTCGATGCTATTTACAGATTAACCGTGGGTGGGCAAATTAAGTTTGCTAAAAAGAAGCCCCTGTTTCTCAATCCAGGAACCTATTGTCCGTTTAATTCCCAAAATACCCTTGGTTTCCCGAAGCGTTCCCCTACCTATATTTGCCAGGATTTGTGCCGAGCCGAGTCACCGATATTTGGCGTGGCTACATTACGCAGCGATGTCTTCATCAAAAAGGGCAGGGCATGTTGTTCTGTAGCGCTGGTGTTTATCAGGAGCGAAACTTTCATAACCTCATGCGAGATTTTGAGGAAGAACTCGACCTTTACACCAAAACTGAAAGCTTAGTGAAAGACCTGGATGCCTACACCGATCGCCACTGCGACATCATGAAATACCTGGCTAGTAAGGGCTTTTTTAAGTTATCGGAGGTTGCGCTCTTCGAGGCTTGGCTGCAAGACTTGGGAGGGCTGGGCGTGTCTTTGCCGTAAGCAAGATCGACCTAGGCGAATTTCACGCAGGAGCATTTTTACTTCTGCAATCCCAGTCGGGATAGAGGCAAAATTGGTGGCTCCTGCAATGCGGTGTCCTTCGTGGGTGGGGAATTCGGCAATTCTTAATCGAGCTTTGAGCGATCGAATCACCATTTGATAATCAATGGTGCAGTTAGTTTGATCAAGGTTGAGGCGATCGAATGCGGCACAGGAAATGGCTCGGAAACCCTGAACCACATCAGTCACCCGACATTTGCGGCTGCCAAACAAAGTATTAGAAATTAATGCAAACGTTAAGTTCGCCCACTTGCGAATCCTAAAAACCTTACTATCGTCTTCGTTGAAGGCACCTTTAATCATGCGAGAAGCAATCACCAGTTCATAACCTAGATCTAAATACTCTAAAAATTTAGGAATATCTCTAAAGTCTTCGTTGCCATCAGGATGAAAAAAGATCATGGCATCAGTTTTGCAGCGTTGCCGAGCTTCTAAGGTGGCGGCTCCTAAGCCCGGAGTCGATTGCTGAAAGACCTGAACGCCATGGCTTTCTAAAATGGCGCAAGTTGCATCTTTAGAATGTCCATCAATGGCAAAAACTTCAGCAAATAAACTCAAATCCATCTGGGGTAAAAATTTCGGCAACTCCTACTTCTTCATTTTTTGTGACAAAAACTAGGGATACATTGATCACTCTGATAACTCCTAAATAACAATCTCGAATAACGCCCTGATGCAGCTTAATGATCCACCTCGAAGGGGTGCGCCTGGGGGATTTGATAGAACTTGTAATCGATAGAATTGTAGATCCAAGCCTTCATTTCAAAGTTCCCCACGGGCAAGCCCAATTGATGGGTCGAAATTGCCCATCCCACAGGATTAAGGTCGGGCTGACCGAGATGAGCAGCCACATCGGGACGCGGTAAAGAGGTCTGTCCAACATTAATCGGAAAGACCTGATTGGGCTGACCCACAGGGTTTGCTGTCAGCAGAATAACATTTTCCTGGGGTGGTTTTTGGTCTGGGTCTAGGGATTGATCAGGAGAGAGGTTAGCAGCGGCTCCTGGTAAATCTCTCACAGAAATTGCCCACCCTCCAGCCGCAATCTGATTGGGGGCTTCTTCTGATTTAGAAATTCCATCAAAATATCCGCTCACTAAATTAGGTTGGGGGACTAATAACTCAGTGAAGTTAGAACTGCCACTTCTACGAATCCAAAACCAGCGATTTTGAAGGGTGAACCCAGGACGATAGCGTTGCCAAATGTATTGATGCACGCGCAGATGGGAGGCTTCCTTCGGAATTCCATCCAAAATATCCCCAAATCCACCGGAGTAGAGAATGATTTTAGGCTTCGTCTTTTTCAAATCTTGGACAACTTGTTTCTGAGTCTCTTTTGTGGGGGCGTAAATTAAATACCAGTAGCGAGAACAAGGCGGCTGATCGAGAAGTTCGTACCACAGTCCCTCTGAGGTCAATGTGTAGAAACAGGACTGAGATTTGAGTCTCTCCTGAAGCCTTCGGGCGACGATTAATTGATCAGGGGCAACCAAATCGGTATTAGTCTGGGTGAGGAGAGCGTGAACGGCGGCAGGATAGGTCGAAAGCTGCTTCAGGTTAACTGCTGCGAAAACAGAATTTAGGTTGAATAGACTGGTTGCAATGAATGTGGTGAGGATGAGAGTTTGCCATGAAATTTGGAAAAGTCGTCGTTCGGTGATGATGTGGCTGACTAAGGCGATGAATGCAAAAATGGCAAAAAAGCCAGGACTAATTAAGTGTCCGCCATCGCTTCTGCCCAGGGCAACGCGCATATAAAAAACAGCGCTGAGAAATAGAAAAAGCGGTAAGTAATTTTCTTTGAGAAAGATCTGAATTTTTTTGTTAGAGATCAAGCATTCTTCGCGAAGAGATAAACAGAACCCCGTCAAGGTGAGAGATTGAAGAAAGATTGGAACCCAGTTGATGAGCGAGCTTATGGAAAGGTCAATGGCTGGATAGGGAAGCGCGGTAAACAAACCACTGACTTTTGACCAATAACGAATTTGGCTAAGGGCGTTGGGTAAAACCTGAAACCCAAATATGAACGATATCAGCAATGCGGCTGTGAGGAACCCTGCTAAGGAGATGGCGATCGCTTTAACAAATTGTTGCTTGTTCGTTGTGATCAATAGATAAATCAGAGTGCAGACAAAAATCGCAATAGCATATACAGCGCGATCGTAAACGTAAAGAACGCTAAATGGAATTAAAAATGCAACCAGAAAAGGATGGAGCGATCGGCGATTAAACCTTTTTTGTGGAACGGCTGCTAAATCGGGTTCATTGTGACTAAAGCGCAGCCAGCGCAGTGTTAGATAGGCTTGGAGCAAGAAAACTGTATCTCTGTCGATGAAGCCAAAAATTGTTCCATGCAGGGCAAAGTAGATCAGGCTGAGTGCCAATAAAGCGTGCCACCGACGCTGAGGAGCCAGAAAAATGGCAACTTCATGGAGAATCAGAAATGAAAAGGCGATCGCCAGTAACGATTGCAGATAAACCGCATACAGCGTAAAGGCAATATCAAAATCCTGCCCGCCCAACCAGCGACCCACCACACCGGGCAACACATTCATGCCCAATCCATGAATCAAAATATAGTTTTGATTGAAAAAGGCTTGGGGAGATTGAAAATATGCGGCAGTTAACCCAATTTTTTCGCCAAAATGAAAGCCATCTTTAGGAAAGGTAGAAGCATAGTCTGAATTAGGAGCCGTTGCATTGAGTGTCCAAATGATCAGCACCAAACCCACGATCAAGGGGAGGGTGCGGTGATTCAAAAAATGGGATAGTTGTACTCCGATGCGCGAGAAAAGACCTTTCAGGCGATCGGAGAGAGTCGCAAATCCAAGGATGATGAGGTTTGGAATAAGCAGCAACAGCAGATAAATGGCAACATTGGTGGATGGATTTCTACCTAACTCAACCATCCGAGAAACAATACCGTAGGTTTGTCCCAGGGGTAATTTCAGCGTATTGAGCGTTGGCAGAACTAGCCACCAGCAAATAATCGTGACGCTGATAACCCACAGGAAAGATCTAATTCTCATCGGCTACTTCATTGCAACTAAGGCAAAACTAGGACCATTAGGATGATCGGGCTGCTCGAAATTGGTTTCGACTTGCTTGAACCCAAAATGATGACAACACTGAATGATATCTTCTCGGCTCAGCCAATGGCTGAAGGGTTGGCTGCCGCCACAAAACCCCGCCCAATCTAAAGCCGCTCCATAGTTTTGACGATAAAGCGTATGGTGAAAGCCCTGATAATCACGGGTCACACCGGGCGAAAATTTGCCTGCATAGTGAGGCATTTCAGCAATGATGGCTTGATCATAATAGTGGGTCCAAATCATCATTTGACTGGTGAATTGGGCGGCTAAAGCAATGAGTTCGGCTGGGTTCGGCATGTGATAAAGTACGCCACTGGCAATACAAACGTCAAACTGCGCAGTATTGGTTTTCAAAAACTCGACAAAATCGCCATAGAGAAAGCTTGCCTGCTTTAACTGCAATACTTCTTTAACCACCAGACACTTTAAGTAGGCGCGGGAGTTAGCTTCGATCGCCGTGATTGAAGCCGCTCCGGCTTTTTCCAGCATGGAGGTGTGTCCCCCTTCCAGCGGCCCTAGCTCCAGCACTTGTTTATGGGTGCAGCCACCAAATTGTGCTAACGCCCACTCAATTCGCGGATCTTCAAATAATCCAGCGCCTCCTGCCTGTAAGCCACAGTCGTCAGGCAGCTTAGAAGACCACTCCCCCTTAAAAATATCTAGCGCATTTTGAGGGCTTGGTGCAGTTTTAATATAGGTTTCAAGAATATCCATGCCGTTTTATTTCTCCAAAATTCTGATTAATCGCGTGGCATTAAATTTAAAGCATTGCTTGCAAAACAGGTTATTTTTTACTCAAAATCCCCACAGTTTGGTTTTGTATCCATCGTAAAGGTGCCGTTATTTTCCACGATTTAGAGTTTTGAATGTCTTCTAGCTCTTTTCGGGTTTCTGCCAGCCGCAAGGTTAATCTTTGAATCCTACCTGCTTGACGGTCTTTTTTTCGTTGAAGCTGAAGGATTTTTTGAGAAAATACTGTCGTTTCTGCGGGTGGGGCGGGTGCCGTTTCGGCAGGAGGGACGAGAAGGGGAGCAAGCTCGATCGCGGGGGTAAAATTGGAGAGATGAAGGGGCAGACTGGCGAGTTGCAAGGCTTGGCGATCGGCTTTGCCGTTACCGCAAGGGTCGCCCCCGTTCATTGTGTGGTTTACATCCAGTGCTTTCAGGCTGACATAAAACTCGCATCCTGTGGTTTCGTAAAACTTTTCAACTTTAAAGTCGAACAGCTCAAGATGAATCAACGATTCTAGAAGGGCGAAAAAAGACTGCGGCGTAAAAACCCAACAGTGCGCGTCTACATATTGATCTGCCAGGAGCGATCGCTGAGCAAACTGCCAAGCTTCTTGTTGAGAGTGAATGGGTTTGAAGTTTTGCGGTTCAATGACGGTCTGACAGTCCCAGGCGATGCGATCTTGATACATCACTGCCGAGGAAATATAATCAAACACCTGCCGCGGAGAAGGCTTCCTAAAATGATTTAAAAAAGCTTCCACCACTTCAGACACTTGGGTCAGCGGGCGGTGGTAATCAAAACAACAGCGTTTGTCTGGAATGACCAAAGATAGAATGCCACCCACTTTCAAAACGGCATGGATTTCTTTGAGCCAGCCAATAAAATCTGGAACATGCTCTACTACATGAGAAGCAACCAAATAATCAAACGGGGCAGCTTCACCCACCAGTTCGGGTAATCCCTCCTGCCCCCAAACATAATCTACGTGAACGATTTTTTGAACATCAACATTGGGATCATTGGCATATTTTGCTTTTAATTCATCGGTTGTGGCATGGTCGATGTATCGGACTTGCCCCATGTCGGGTGTCACAATGGGGTTGACAAGCGCCCCGACCTCCAGCCCGATTTCTGTGCTGACATTGATGCAGGCTAAGATTTTTTCTAAACGAGTAGTCATAGCTTCTATTTTTCCTATGCAAGCGATCGCCGTCTTTGTCAAGAATTATCTAGGCTGAATGCCCTGCGATTTTTAACTCTTGTCTATTCAACGTTCTCTTGAGGTGACATTCTCAAGATTTTTCCACCCCAAACCAACGAGTACGGAGTTTCCAAAACTTGCTGGTTTCCATCGCTGTAATTGTACTCTGTAGTCGTTCCAATTCTTCCTTGCTTTAGTCAACAGGAGGGTGCCAACCGTCAGCAACCCAGCGCCTACGAGCCACCACTACTGTCGAATTATTCATCCGAAGGGCTACCACAGTGGCTCGTCCGATTGCAGTTAATCCTTGAATTTTAGTACCATCCTCATTCCAGACAAAATGATGACTCCAACTTTGCAACTTAGAGTTGACTTGGAGTTGGAAAGTAGGGTTGTTTCGCTTGTCAAGGGGGCGATCGCTTCTGTCGCATCAGATTTGAACTCATTGCAGGGGCGGCAAGCAAGGCAAACATTCTCAAAGACCGTCTTGCCACCCTTGGAGGTAGGCAAGATGTGATCAAATGACATCGGCATGCCACTGTTGACGCAGGTCTGTCAATTCCAATCGCTCATCAGCAGTGATTGTGTGTTCTCGATTACGTTCTAGTAATTCATCGTAGCGATCGAGTTCAGCAGCAGCTTTATGGCTACGAGCCACTTGCCAGAGATCTTCGTCATTCAGCCGATCGAGGGCAGCGATATCGGCTTGAAACTCAGCCGGAACATCCTCCCAACCGGGTGGGTTGCCCGTTGTGATAGCGCGCAAAATCACTTCTTCTAATGATCGTTGAGTTGCCTGAGCCGTATTGATCAAGCGCAGGTAAGATAATTAGGTCATTGCAGAGTAATAGATTCACTCATAGAATTTAGAGCTCTCTTTCCTTGACTGATGAGGACAATCGCAATACCTGTTTGATCTGAAACCATTGCTGACGAATTTTCCAAAACTTGCTGGTTTCCATCGCTGCAACTTTACCTTGCACTTGCTCTAATTGCTCTTGGGTCGTGTTCAGTCGATCGCGAACCCGCTTCAGCGTATTTTTAGACTGTCGCAATTGGATTGTCAATTCAAGTTGCACCTGACTCTCTTCAGTTTCTCGGATGCGACATTCTTCCTCATGCTTCAGCGAGAGATGGGGACTGTAGCAGGGATCATGGTCGAGAATTGAGGACCAGCGATCGCGGATGTAGGCAATTTCGCCATTGAAACGCAGTTTTTTCTCAGGCGTATCTTCGTAACCCCGACTCTTGGATTCATGATGATAAAGCTTGGCATGGGGTAAACAAATATTTCTAAACCCTGCCCGTAAAATCTTTAGGCAAAACTCCACATCATTAAACGCAACTGCCAAATCTTCATTAAAGCCCCCTGCTGCCTCAAATACCTCACGCCGACACATCAGGCAAGCCGCCGTCACTGCCGAGTAATTCAGCGTATCGACCAGGCGGTCAAAATGACCTGTGGCATTTGCATCTAGGCACTTATGAAGATGCCCTCCCACGCCACCAATTCCTAAAATAACGCCAGCATGTTGAATGGTGTTGTCGGAGTACAGTAACCTTGCGCCTACTGCCCCAATACTCGATCGTTGTGAATGCTCTACCATTGCCTCAATCCAATCAGGCGCAATCACTTCGGTATCGTTGTTGAGAAACAGAAGATACTTGCCACTCGCCTTACTAACACCATAGTTATTAAGCTTAGAATAGTTAAAAGGGATTCCGTAGGAATAGCACCGAAAACGGTTTGGTTCACGATTGAGCCAATCAGAAATAACCTTTTCGGTATAGGGTTCGGTACTGCCATTATCAACCAAAATTACTTCATAGTTTGGATAAGTGCTGTTCTCGAAAATCGATTCTAGACACTGGTTGAGGAATCGCCCTAAATCACGAGTCGGAATAATAATGCTGACTAAATCGTGAGTTTTAATATCGTAGCGAACAATGTAGTGTCCTCGATGCTGAGCTATTTCTGTAACTTGACCTGGTTCGCCTCGTCGTTCAAGGGCTTCCGCGATCGCCCGTTGTCCGGCTTCGTAGGCGTAGGGCTTTGCCACAGCACCACTAGAGGCTGAATGTTCGTGAATGCGCCAGTGATAGAGAATTTTGGGAATATGGAAAATCTGGTTGGTTTTTTCAGTCAATCGCAACACCAAATCATAATCTTGGCTGCCTTCAAACCCAACTCGGAAACCGCCAATTTCAGTAATGAGCGATCGCCGATAGAAGCCCAAGTGACAGGTATACATCCGCGATAAAAACGAATCAGGACACCAATCTGGCTTAAAAAACGGAAACTTCCGCCGATTCTCCGCATCAATTTTGTCCTCATCCGAATAAATCATGTCCGCTTCTGGATGCTTGTTCAACATCAGCACCATTTCATAAAGCGCTTCTGGTGCCAACACATCGTCATGATCTAATAAGGCAATAAACTCGCCGGTAGCGACCTCTAAAGCAGAATTAGAAGCGCGCGAAATATGCCCGTTTTCTGTCCGAAAAACCACCCTAATGCGTTCATCTTGATTTGCATATTCCTCTAAAGTTTCGCGAACCAAAGGATTTAGGGAGGCATCATCGGCAATACAAAGTTCCCAGTTGGAATAAACCTGTGCCAAGACCGACTCGATCGCCTCGCGCAAAAACTGAATGGTGGGATTATAAACTGGCATCACCACACTAACTCGGGGCTGCTTCGCAAAAATCTTGATCAGATTTGCCATGTCCTGCAAGTCTACGGCAGTGGGCGTATGCTGCTGCATCCATAATTCGTATGCCAGCGTTGGGTTGTAGGAACGCGCGGCAGGCGGCTGGGGTGGCGCGGACACCTCCTGAGAAGGGGCTGACCCCAAACTGTCTGTAGGCGCTTCAAAAGCATCATTTTCCCGAACGCCGAACAGCCTTTTGAGCTTAAACCAAGCCTTCCGTAACTTCCAAAACTTGCTGCTTTCTACGGCAATTAATCGCGTTTGGGTTCGTTCTAATTCCACCCGGAGCCGTTGAATTTTTGTGCGGAGCTCCTCAATCTTGGTTTGCTTCCGCCTCACCTGTTCATGAGAGTCTGCAACTGAAGCCCGAACCGCGTGCAACTCTGCGTGGACGGCTGAAAGGTTGACCCTAAGATGGTGGCTATCAGTTTGCAATTGATCGAATTCAGCACACACTTGCTGCACGTAAGCCTGAGTGCGCTGTCGCTCGATTTGAGCGTTCGTTAATTCAGTCTGAGATTGAGCTAGCTCTTTTTGCAACTGCTCTTGAGCCAAACCATACTGGCTTATTTGCGCTTGATAGCCTTGAATTTGCGCTTGATAGTCTCTAACTTGCCCCTTATAAAGCTGCAAGGCTCCGTAGGAAGTGAGTTGAATATTGGCTTGATATTTTGAATGCTGCCTATATTCCAAAAGGGGTAAAGGCGATCGCTTGGCTTGCCAACCCGCTTTTACGATTCTTTGAAATAAGCCGTAGTCTTCCGGCTGTTCAGACTTTGAAACATATCCGCCCACTTCCATAAAGGCTTTGCGCCGAAACATGGAAGATCCGTGAATAAAATTTCCCGTTTCTAGCAAATACTGACGGTGAACTTCGTCAAAATTTGGAAAGTTAACAATAAAGAAGCGATCGAGCTTAATCTCTCCTCGCCATTCTTGAGGAAAGTCTTGAAAAACTAAGTGGGCTCGATTGCCAAATAAGGCAAAATCAGTGTAGGCGATCGCCACCTCTGGCTCTAGATCTAAAATTTCAGAGGTTTTATCTAAATAATCGCTTCTAAATCGATTGTCAGCCCCCAGGATTGCCACATAATCAGCATTTGTTAATTTGACCGCTTTATTAAAGTGATTGACAATGCCTAGATTTTCTTCATTGCGATTAACCTTAATTAAATCTGGATATTTCTCTTGATACAACGTGGCAATTTCATAGGTATCATCAGTAGAAGCATCATCCGAAATGAGAATTTCGTCGGGTAATCGGGTCTGTCTCAAGACCGACTCAATCGCCTCTGTTAAGAAGGCACCGTAATTATAAGACGTAATCACGGCTGCGATCGTTGAGCCACCTAGCTTTGTGTCGTTAGTTACGGTTAAACGATTTAAACAATGGCGATCGATATCATTCCCTTGGTGGCATGAAACGGCACCTATAAACTTATTTTTTACCTGCTGAAGTAAGTCTGAGTTAAAGTTGCCATAGGGATAAGCAAACCACTTAAACCCACTAAAATCTAGCTGCCTAATCTCCTCCGGCACCTGAAGTTCTATCTCAATTTCAGCAGCAATTTCATTAGACAAATCACGATGCGAACGAGTGTGCCATTGCAGGCGACCATTCATTGCAGTTAGCTTTTTTAACTCAGCCAAATCAGCAAAATCTGCCAGGGGTTCTACTGCATCAAACTCGTTGTTTCCCCCAATGAAGTCGCTGCTTAAAAACAGCTCAAAAGGATAATTAAATTCCTGCAAAATGGGCGCAGCATATTGCAGAATATTCTTGTATATTCCATCAAAAGTAATCACAACTTGATTAGGGTTTCTAGGTTCGTAGTCATCTAAATAAACGACTTGCTTCCCTCTCAGTTCTCTCATTTGTCGATAAAACTGATCGACCGTAACCCACCACATCGTTGGGTTTACTAAGTCAACTTTGTGATACATCAAAATAGTCATTTCACATAGACCTCAAGGCGCTGAGTATACTCTCTATATTCAAAAAAATAGCTCTCTAAAAGCAAATAAGGAAAGCGCATAGAGTACCAATCATTGATGTGGCTACAGACTAAAACGCCATTGGAATTGAGGAGCTTATCGACAATTTGACGAACTAATGTCTTAGACTCTCCAATGTACTGAGAATACAGAACGCCAGTGATCACGACTAAGTCATAAGTTTCGCTCAGCACTGCATCTAATTCAAAAATTGAAGCGTTTAAAAAGCGTAGACGTTTTGCTTTAGATTGGTGAACAGAAAGCTTCATTGCCTGTTGAATGGCGTTGTTTGAAATATCCACGCCCAAAATGTCTTCACCAGGTAATTCTCTCGTAACAAATCCATGTCCGCATCCTATATCTAAAACTTTTCCATACGATCGCTCAGGAATCTCGCTCACAATAATACTTCTACGTTTTGCGTCATCTGGAGTGGTTTCATAACTCCAGGGATCTTCTTCCTGTTGATAAAAGTTTTCTAATTCCTCTAACGGCTGTAGCATGGCGATTGGGATGGGATGAAGTTAGGCAATCAATTAAAAACAACGGTTTGAAAGTGGGTAGTGGAACTACTTTTTTTTCACGTTGTTACCATTGAGACATAAATTTTTCTAAAAATGTTGACTCAAGATTTTGGTCTGGAACAGTCATCTAAGAATATTACAGCAATCTGTCCGTGCCTGTGGGAGTGGCTCCGAAGGGAAGAGGTTTGTAACGCTGTTATGTAGATATCTCACCCAAACTTTAGAGGATGGCTGAAAAGTTAAAATTGCTACCCGAACTGCCCCCTAATCCCCTATTTTGGGGGACTTTGAGCCAGAACTGGCTCGAAAATCTCCCATTTTGGAGGATTTAGGGGGCGAGTGTCAGACACTCTGCTTCTCAGATATCCTCTTAGCGCGATCGCCTCTCCCAAAAAAGATGCATGTCGCCTTCAATTTAGACGAAATGCACCCTTTTTCTCATGTCATGGGCAGCTCTAAATCTTTGCCTCTTCCTTTACCAACTTATCCAACCCAAATCTTTGAGAGAGTTGTTGCGGCGCAGCGGACGGGTGACCAATTCTAAAATGTCACGCGCATTGGTAAAGCCATGAATTTGGGCAAAGGTAAACTCTACGGACCACTTGGTGCTAATGCCACGCGCCTCCAGGGGATTAGCGTGCGCCATGCCCGTAATGACCAAATCAGGATGAATTTCATTAATGCGCTGAAGCTGATTGTAGTTGTCGGGCTTTTCTACAATTTTGGGAAGCGGTACGCCCATTTCTTGGCAGGTTTTGCTGAGCAGTTCTAACTCTGCCCCTTGATAGCGCTTGTCCATGTAGGGAATGCCAATTTCGGGCACCGTCATGCCGCACCGAACGAGGAAGCGGGCGAGGGAAATTTCTAGTAAATTGTCGCCCATGAAAAAGACCGACTTGCCCCGAATCAGTTGCAGATAGTCCTCCATGCCGTCCCAAATTTGCTGTTCGCGATCGCCCAAGCCCTTGGGTTCGATGTTGAACACTGAGCAAATTTTTTCGATCCAGGCGCGGGTGCCATCCGGTCCAATGGGGAAGGGTGCGCCAATCAGTTTGCATTTGCGGCGACGCATGAGCGTCGTGGCAGTGCGAGAAAGGAAAGGGTTAACGCCAATGACGTAGGTGCCTTCTTCAATTACGGGTAGCTCGGTGAAGCGACGGGCAGGCAACCAACCCGAAACTTTGATGCCCTGCTTCTTCAGTTCTAAGGTGAGCTGGGTGACGACAGGGTCAGGCAGGGAGCCAAACAGCACCAAGGGCGGATGTTTGACGTATTCCGATTCTTCGGCTTTAACGTCTTCTTGCTTGCGTCCAAAATTGAGTAAGCGCGTTAAGCTATTGCGTTCCTCTTTTTCCGATTCGGCGATCGGGGACTTGTCAGGACAGCGATGTGCCATTGCCGCCAGCACGGTGTCTTCACCCTGGGTAAAGGCGTAGTCTAGACCGTTAGCCCGAGCCACGACAATGGGAATGCCAATCTCGGCTTCGAGGCGGGGTGCTAAGCCTTCCAAGTCCATTTTGATGATTTCGGTGGTGCAGGTGCCAATCCAAACGATGACGCTGGGGTTGCGATCGCGCTTAATTTGGTCACACAGGCGCTTGAGCTCAGCATAATCATTCAACTGGGCTGAAATATCGCCCTCCTCTAATTCCGCCATGGCATAGCGCGGTTCGGCAAAAATCATCACGCCCATGGCGTTTTGGAGAAAGTAGCCGCAGGTCTTGGTGCCAATTACCAGGAAAAAGCTATCTTCAATTTTTTGGTATAGCCATGCAACACAGCTAATGGGGCAAAAGGTATGGTAGTTGCCCGTTTCACATTCAAACTGCAACCCTTGGGGCTGCGCTTCTGCAAGCGTCATATTGTCCGGTTCCTTTATCTTCTTTAGGTGGGGATTATGTTGGAACAAGAGGGAGTTAAACCATCATCAAATCCAGTTCTTCATCCGCAGTCTGAGGTTGCTTGGCAGGCACGGGGTTGAGGTAGAAATCTGACAGCAGCGCAAATAAATCGCGATCGGGTGAATCGTTGGGAACCACACCTTCAGGCCGAGCCAAAATTTGGTCGGCAATATTGAGGTAGTAGTCGCAGACGTAGCTCAGAGAAGGATCGGATTCTGCCATCTCAAACAGAGTTTTGCCTTTAACGCGAGAGACACGAATGTCCTCAAGTCAGGGGCAGTACCTCAAGCACGGGCATGGGGACAGCTTCGACGTATTTTTCAATTAGATCTCGTTTGGAGGTTCGGTTTCCAATCAACCCTGCCAGACGCAGTGGGTGAGTGCGAGCCTTTTCTCTCACAGAAGCTGCAATCCTGTTAGCGGCAAACAGTGCGTCAAAGCCGTTGTCGGTCACAATCAGGCAGTAGTCAGCGTAGTTAAGGGGGGCCGCAAATCCGCCACACACCACGTCGCCCAGAACATCAAACAAAATCACGTCGTACTCGTCAAAGGCATTCAGCTCTTTGAGCAATTTGACTGTTTCACCTACAACATAGCCACCACAGCCTGCCCCTGCGGGAGGGCCACCAGCTTCAACGCAGTCAACGCCGCCGTAGCCTTTGTAAATCACATCCTCGGGCCATACATCTTCGTAGTGATAGTCCTTGGCCTGAAGCGTATCAATAATAGTAGGGATTAAAAAGCCCGTGAGCGTAAAGGTGCTGTCGTGCTTTGGATCGCAACCAATTTGCAATACTTTTTGCCGACGAGCAACAGCCACAGAAATATTGCAGCTTGTGGTTGACTTGCCAATTCCGCCTTTGCCGTAAACTGCGAGTTTCACGTTTCGTCCTCTCCAATGTAGTGCTGTCTCGATCGCCATTCCTGGGCAGTCTGCGTAAAACCCAGGGTGAAACGGTATGCATCGAATGATTGCTATGAGTGCATTATTGTTCAGTTTTGGGTGAATGGGAAGATTCTAGGCGATTCGAAACAAGACTTAAAGCTTTACAGAGAAATCTATACAAGAAATTAAATTGATAAGTCCGTAAAAAATCTTATTTAAGGGTAAATAAGTTTAATTTAGATTTATCTTAAATATTTAAATAAAATATAGGACAATAACAAAAATAAAGCAGAGGCATTGTTTTACGTTCGATTTTCTTTGCTAGAGGTCATTCCAAGCATTCAATCTAAAATCCTGTTCTGATGAGAGCGAGAAATCAACCCCAAAACCTCCAAGGGATCGATTCGTATTAAAAATCGTTACTTTTGGCTAAAGGTCTAGATTTGTAACGTTTTAGGGGATTCCAAGCAGTGCATCTAGAATTGAGGCATTTTAATCAAAGATGGACGAGATGTGGCGCGGTTGCAGCAATTGAAGGGGCATGGGCATGGATAAGTTGAGTCAAAAGCGCCGCGATCGCGATTCAATAATACGGGTAGCGGCGATCGCCAGTCTCTCGGTTACCGTCTTCGTGCTGCTACTGCGCGGAATCGGCAGTCTCCAGTGGCTTGAGCTGCTGTCCTATGACTGGATGATGCGCCTTCGTCCCGATCCGCCCGTGGATAGCCGGATTTTAGTCGTGGGGATTACAGAAAAAGATTTGCAAAGCCGTGGGAGCCTTTTGCAGCTACCGGATATGGTCTATGCCGAGCTTTTGGCAAAACTGCGCCCAGCCCAACCCCGTGCGATTGGCATTGATATTTACCGAGACTCCCCCATTGAGCCAGGACATGACGTCTTTGTAAAAGAGCTGAAGCAGAGCGATCGCATTTTTGGCATTACAAAATTAGGGAATGCCACTCAACCCACCATTCAACCGCCCAAGGCACTTCCCCTCACTCAGATTGGCTTTAATGATGTTGTGGTCGATCCAGATGGGATTATCCGACGAGCATTACTGTTCCAGCCTGGGGACAATGGTGAACCGCTCCCGTCTTTCTCGCTTCAGTTGGCTTGGCGCTATTTATTGGATGAAAAAATCGAACCGATACCGAGCGCCCAAAACCCCGACGAAATGCAATTG
>JAAUPA010000106.1 GCA_012034615.1 Leptolyngbyaceae cyanobacterium CSU_1_4
ATACACAAGTGATCGAATCTAGCCAAGTCCCTGGCGAACCGCCCCCCCAACCCCCCAAATTGGGGGACTTCCGACTCCCAGTTCTATGCTTCAAAGTCCAATTTGGGGGGATTTAGGGGGGCGAAAAAGCTTGGAACGAAGCCAGTCTGGACTTATGTATACACCGTAGCCCAAAGCGGGAGAAGGGTGAGGGTGAAATCTGTGAATCTCACACCCGATTTAGGATTGCTATATTGAAAAACTAGAACCATTCTGCGTGAAAAGTTCCGGGCTTATCAATACGCTCAAAGGTGTGGGCCCCAAAGTAGTCGCGTTGGGCTTGGGTCAGGTTTGGGGAAGGCGATCGCGCCGATAGCTATCAAAGTAATCGAGCGAGGCGCTAAATGCAGGCACCGGAACGCCCAACTTTGCCGACACCGACAGCACTTCTCGCCAAGCACTTTGCCGATCTAAAATCGTCTGCTTGAATTCTGGAGCCAGCAACAAGTTAGGAAGATTTGGATCTTCTTGGTAAGCATCCTTAATTTTGTTGAGGAACCCTGCACGAATAATGCATCCACCCTTCCAAATACGGGCAATTTCGCTCAGATTCAGCCCGTAGCCAAACTCTTTAGATGCTGTCCCCATCAATGCCATCCCTTGCGCATAGGAACAGATTTTAGAGCAGTACAGCGCATCTCGAATCATGGTGATGAACGCTTTGGGATCGCCATCATATTTACCCGTTGGACCGGTCAACTGCTGCGATGCCGCAACCCGCTCCTGCTTAATAGAAGACATAATCCGGGCGTTCACGGCGGCAATAATGGTCGGAATGCTTACCCCTAGCTCTAGGGCAGTCATAATCGTCCAGCGTCCGGTGCCCTTTTGTCCAGCAGCGTCCATAATCGCTTCCACCAAAGGTTGACCGGTTTCCTCATCCATTTTGGTGAAAATGTTGGCTGTAATTTCGATCAGGAAAGAATTGAGCTCATCGGTGAGGTTCCATTCGGCAAAAACTTCGTGGAGCTGTTCGCCACTGAGCCCCAAGGTGTTTTTGAGCAGGTCGTAGGCTTCGGCAATCAGTTGCATGTCGCCGTACTCAATGCCATTGTGAACCATTTTGACGTAGTGCCCAGCACCGCTAGGACCAATGTAGGTGACGCAAGGTCCATCATCGACTTGTGCCGCAATTTTGGTGACGATCGGCTCAATCTCTGTATAAGCGGCTCGGGTGCCACCGGGCATCATGCTGGGACCGTTGAGTGCGCCTTCCTCGCCGCCACTCACGCCCATGCCAATAAAGCGCAAACCCGTAGATTCGAGGTCTGCCACGCGGCGATCGGTGTCGGTATATAACGAGTTACCGCCGTCGATAATCATGTCGCCTTCTTCCAGAAAAGGCTTGAGCTGATCGATGGTGGCATCGACCGGGGCACCTGCCTTCACCATGATCATAATTTTGCGGGGGCGATCGAGGGATTTGACAAATTCTTCGATGGAATAAGTCGGGTTAATCTGCTTGCCTTGTCCGCGCTGCGCCATAAATTCGTCGGTCTTTGCCGACGTGCGGTTAAAAACGGATAACGGGAAGCCGTTGCGCTCAATGTTGAGTACGAGGTTTTCACCCATTACAGCTAAACCAATTAGTCCAAAACTCTGTGACATAGGGCTGATCTCTCTGCTTATGAGGGGCAATTTAATTCCAGTAGAGCAATTAAATTTTGGCGTTATCCCCTCCAGAGTAGTCAATGGTTGTGGAATAGCGGGCTAGCTGAAAGGTTTTCTTTATCTGATAGGTCGCTAATAGGTGATGCTGCTAACATTTTGACTGCTGAATGGGTATCTGGACTACAAATTCCGCCCCTTGCCCTACCTCAGAACAGCACCACAATTTTCCCTGATGTTTTTCCACCACAATTTGGTAGCTAATTGCTAAGCCCATGCCTGTGCCTGTGCCGACGGGTTTGGTGGTAAAGAAGGGGTCAAATAGCTTTGTTTGAACTGTTTCCGCAACCCCCGAACCGTTATCGATAATATGAATGGCAACTTGGGCAGATAGAACTTGGGTCTGAATTTGAATGGTAGGCGGCTCCTTACTGCCCGCCTCAGCCGATCGCCGCTGATGTTCCCACTGCTCATCGATCGCATCGATCGCATTGACCAACAGGCTCATCAACACCTGATTAAGCTGCCCCGGATAGCATTCCACCTGAGGCAGATCTCCATATTGCCTGACAATAGTGACTTCAGGACGGTTGCGGTTAGCATTAAGGCGATTTTGCAAAATCAGCAGCGTACTGTCAATGCCCTCATGAAGGTTGACAAACTTCATGTCTGACTCATCTAAGCGCGAGAAATTTCGCAGCGATAGAACAATTTCCCGAATCCGCTCTGAACCTGCTTGAAGGGAAGACAGAATCAGGGGCAAGTCTTGGAGTAAAAAATCGGCATCCAGTTGCCTAACCTGGCTCTGAATTGCTAAATCTGGGTTGGGATAGTGCCTCTGATAAAGATGCACCAGCGTCATGAGGTCTTGAACATGTCCTCTCAAATGGCTAATGTTGCCATGAATGAAGTTGACCGGATTATTAATTTCGTGAGCAATCCCGGCCACTAATTGCCCTAAGCTAGACATTTTTTCGCTTTGAATCAGATGGGCTTGGGTTTGTTGCAAAGCTTGCAGGGTGTGTTCTAGCTCTTCTGCTTTGGTTCGATATTTTGCCTCAGATTGACGGAGCGTCGCTTCTTGAATTAAAGATTGTTCTAGGCGATCGCGCTCTCGAAAAGATTCTACAACTCGGTTCAACAACAGCCAAATCACGCCGCCAGCCGCCCCACCCAACAGCAGCAAGGAAACCCCCAAATACTTCAAGCTCAAAATACCCTGCTGATAAACCGTTCGAGATGTTTTGACCCGTAATATAGCCACAGGCTGACCATAGATATCTTGAAGAAGGGTATAGCCTGCAATAAAATCTGCACTGAGGGGAGTAACAAAGGTCGCGTTTTGTTTTGAAAGTGCTAAGCGAGCCGTTTGGAACTCTGCTGAGAGGGCGGGAGAAACAAGGGGCTGCACCGTCAGAAGCAGACGAGTAGCCTGTGAAAGGTTCTCAATTCTGGCTGAGCTTAGATATTGACCCACGACCATGCTGCCTAAAATAGGACCTTCGCTCTCACTGGTTAAAACGGGGCTAGAAGCAACCATGAGTAAGCCTTCGGGCAATTGCCGTAAGCCATAGTGCTGACTGTTGGGGTGAGGGTTTTGAGGAAGCAGTTGGGTTGCCGTGAAATGGCTTTTCAAACTCTCTACAAAAGGCAGGGATTTGTTCTGGGTTAAGTCAAACCCTTTGCTACAGAGAACTTCACCCTTAGAGCGAACGATCGCCGCAAAATTCATGTTGCCCGAAACAAAGGAGACATCCGTAATATCGGTTTCACAAAAACTGGGGTTTTGACCTTGCACAAACTGGTAGTTCGCATCCCAGGTTGCATAGTCAAGAACCTGGTTTGCCAGCAGCTTCAGTTCATTATTAAGGGTATCCGTCGCCTGTGCCACATCGGCTCGAACGCGGTGCCGCTCTACTTGGGCAAAGCTGTTGAGCAAGATAGTAGAGGCGATCGCATAGATTGTGCCCAAGGTCGCCCCCAGCGCCATGCCGATAATCCAAGATAACCGATGACTCTGCATGAAAATCTGAGGTGAAACGGAGGATGTTTTTCCTTTCATAAAGAATGCCCAATTTAACAAAACAGAGTTCACCACTGAACCCAAGGCAGGAATTTGTTTTTTAACTTTTTATAAAAGGCGGAATCACCCAAGGCAGTAAAATATTTCTGTGAATTCTCAAGGAAATCTGATGTCTACTGAACCTCATCCCTCGTCTAGCACCACCGGAGCCGATGCCATTGATGTGGCGATCGCCCAAGGCATTGACTTCGATGGCTCTGCCATTCCTCCCGCCAAGCTTGATCTGTATACCCAAGTCATGGGGCTAGAAGCAGGTCGGCAGCGCAGCGGTGTCAGCAACACCATGCGATCGCGCATTGTCAGAATCGGCGCTAAGCACATTGCTCAAGCCGAACTCAACCAAATGCTAGTCAACGCAGACTTTGCGCCGCTGAAGGAAAAAGAAATTGCATTTTACTACGGCGGTCGGTAGGCGACAGCCAGAGAACGGGGAAGGATGACACAGTCGGAAACTTTCCGATAAATTTATGGGCTTGGGCGTTAGAACTCGAAAAAACTTGTCAAGACTAGGAAAGAAGCTGAATCCCTTTACAGAGCTGACGGAGCAATGCTCACTCAAGCTGGATTTTTGCTCAACCTAAACCAGACATCGCTCAATTTGAAGCTGTAGTTCTGTAGTTCTATTCCTTGATTTCTGTTGCTAGCACCCACAGATTCCAGCCCATTCGATTCACTGAAGGAATCTGATATGGATCACGCCATCCCCCAACTCTCTAGGATTAGTCGCCAGTTTATGAACTTAGATCGTCCCAAAAAGCCAAAAATGCTCGTTGTCGATGATGAACCCGACAACCTAGATTTGCTCTACCGCACTTTTCGCCGTGACTTCAATGTATTCAAAGCAGATAGTGGCATCGCGGCTCTAGAAGTTTTGGCGGCAGAAGGAGAGGTTGCGGTGATTATTTCTGACCAACGAATGCCTGAGATGAAGGGAACGGAGTTTCTGAGCAAAACAGTGCCCCAGTTTCCCGATACCATGCGGATTATTTTGACTGGGTTTACTGATGTTGAAGATTTAGTCGATGCCATCAACTCTGGGCAAGTTTACAAATACATTACCAAGCCGTGGGACCCCAATGAGCTTAAATCGGTGGTGCAGCGGGCGGCTGAGACCTACGAGTTGCTTAAACAGCGCACCGAGGAATTGCTGCAAGCCCAAGCCTATACGGCTTTGTTTAATGGCATTTTGCAAACGGTTCGTCAGGCTGCTTCTGTGGAAGCTTGTCTAGCGCCGATCGCCACTGCTTTTGGCAGCCACTTTGACACCGATGGTTGCATTTTACAATTAGTGGAAGGAACCACTTTAACGGCTCAAGGCAGCTACAGTCCTAGCGGAGAGCTAAAAAACTGGCTAGAGCTAGAGCCGTTGACGCAAACTGCGATCGCCACCCAGCACCTTCAATCTGCCATTAGCGATGCTCCTAGCCAAATCAATCCGCTTTACGCCGAGGCAGGCTTAGGGGCTCATCTCATTGTTCCTGCTGCCTTCCACGACCAGGTCCTAGCGGTGTTCTCCCTGCAATGGAAGTCGCTGCGCCCTTTGTCAGAAGCCGAGTTGACCATGCTCTCTCAAGCTGCTCAACAAACGGGCATGGCGCTCAATAGTGCTTACCGCCTTCTGGCAATTGCGGTTTAGAGCGCTAGGATTGAGAGGTCGTTCAAACCGCTAACCGTGAGTTCTTCCCCTCAACCGCAAGAGATTCAAGCTATTTTTGACCGGATTGCTCCCAAGTATGATCAGCTTAACAATGGGCTGAGCCTGGGGTTGCATTGGATTTGGAAGCAAATGGCAGTTAAATGGAGTGAGGCGCGTCCTGGCTCGATTTGTCTAGATCTGTGTTGTGGCAGTGGCGATGTCGCGCAACTCCTGGCAAGGCAAGTCGGCACTACGGGCAAGGTCTATGGGGTTGACTTTTCGAGGCAGCAGTTGGCGATCGCCCAAGCCCGCGCCCCCCATCTTCCCATTACCTGGATCGAAGGTGACGCACTCCATCTGCCCTTCGCCGACCAGCACTTTGATGCCCTGACTATGAGTTATGGCTTGCGGAATGTTGTCGATATTTCTGCTAGCCTCAAAGAAATTCGACGGGTGCTTAAACCCGGAGCCAAGGCAGCCATTCTAGATTTTAATCGCCCCCAAAATTCTCAGCTTCGAGCTTTTCAACAGGGGTATCTCGACTATTTTGTCGTGCCAACCGCCCAACGCTTAGGGCTGCGAGAAGAGTATGCTTACATCAGTCCTAGCCTCGATCGCTTCCCCACGGGCTCTGAACAGGTCGATCTTGCGTTACAAGCGGGATTTGAGCAGGCTGTGCATTATGCGATCGCCGTTGGCATGATGGGCGTTTTGGTTGCCCAAACCTGATTTCTTTTACCTTTTACCCCAGTCTCCTGCTTTGGATCTTGCACACCTTTGGCTACTGCTATCGCCGCCTATTGTGGGTGGCATTATTGGCTATTTCACCAACGATATTGCCATTAAAATGCTGTTTCGTCCCTACAAACCCCTTTATGTGGGTGGACGCAAGTTACCGTTTACGCCAGGTCTAATTCCTAGCAACCAAGAGAAGCTGGCTAAGCGAATTTCAGACACGATTATGGGGTCGCTGCTTACGCCGGAGGAGTTGCAAAATTTGGCGCGTAAGCTGTTGCAAACTGAGCGGCTAGAAATGGCGATCGCTTGGTTACTAAAGCTTGCCTTGGAGCAAGTGCAAGGGTTAAACCAACAGAAAACTGCCCAGATTGTGGCTAATATTTTGCGAGATTTGTTGGGGCAATCGCTGCCCCGAATGTTGAAGGTGTTGGCACGGCGCGAAGATTTTTTAGAACCGCAGTTGAACCAGCTTTTTGACCAAGTGTTGCTAGAACTGCAACTCACAGAAGTGCAAGCCCATCAGCTTTCCACCTGGTTTCTTAAAGCGGTGTTGCCCCCAGACGTGTTGAGACAGGCGATCGTCGATTTTTTGACCGATCGAAACATCAAAATCATTGACGAAGGCTTTCGAGAGAAGACCAGCGGCACCTATTGGGTCGTTGCCAACCTCTTTGGGGTTCGCAATGCCCTCACTCGCCTGCGCACCTATTGTCTAGACGAAAGAGAAGCTAGCAATGTCCGCATTGAAGAATTAATTCAATCCCTCAGCATCCGGGAACGGGCGCAAGAATGGCTCCAAAATCTTTCGATGCAAAATTTGCCGGTATCTACGGTGCGGCAACTTCGTAAAACTCTGCGAGACGGCATTCGCGATTATCTACAAAACTCGGGCACGGGAATGATTCAAGGATTGAGCGAGTCGCTGGAGTGGGAAGAGATTGCCTCTGTTCTGCTCAACCGCCTGCGCACCTCTGAGGTCGTGACCCATTCTTTGGTGCCTGTTAGTCAGGAGTTAGCCCTAGTCATAGAGCGCTACCTAGAGCGAGATTTAGAGGCGATTGTTGCCCAAGCGATTCCTATTTTGAACATTGACCAGGTGATTATTAACCGGGTGAGAGCTACTTCGCCGAGGGAGTTGGAATTGGCGATTCAAGGGATTGTTAAAAGTGAGTTGCAAGCGATCGTTAATTTGGGTGGAGTTTTAGGAGTGGTGATTGGTGCCGTTCAATCGATTAGTTTGTTATTGCAATAGCCAACTCTACTAATCCTGAGGCTTCTTGCCGCTCACCTGGGACCACGCCTTCCCCTGCATCTTGCCGATCGAGCAATGCTTGGAGACGATCTTGAACTGCTTCTGGAAGCTGAAAATAGGTGAGTTCAAGAGGGATTTCAATGGTGCTAGGCATGGCAGGACGGTGGAGAAAAAGGTTGGGTTAGCTAGCACTTTATGCTCTTAGTTTAACGGCGATCGCCCCCAATGATGAAGCGCTAGAGGAATATGGCAAAGCAGGCGGCAGTCCCCGAGGCGAATGTCGTCGTCGGGCAACAACACCGTCTGCTGCACTGCCCACGGCACTAGCCGAAGAAAAGAGGTTAGAACCCGTTATCCCGCCCACGATGAACGGTAGAACGTCCCCTGAAACGAACGGAAATGGTAAGACTCCTGTAACGCAAAGCTAAACCGCGATCGCCTCCCCCGACTCCGAAGCTCGGCGCACTGCATCTGCCACTTTTAAGGCATACACACTGTCTTCTGGCGTGACATAGAGCGGTGCGCCTGTCGTCAGATGATCTAGCACCATCGTCATATCTTGAACAAAGAGCCCGCGACGGCTGCCCATTTCAAGGGGCGTGGCTTGGTTGGTTTGAATCAACGTGCCTTGATCGCCCTCAATGACAATTGCCCCAGCCTCGCCCCGGATCTCTAAGGTGCGATCGGCTTTCCAAATGGCTTCACCTTTGCCATAAACCGTGTCGGCAATTAACCCACTAGCAAAGCGAAGCTGAGCAGTACAAACACATGTGCGATAAAAGCCTTCTGCCCCATCCCAAAACCGAGATTGTCCGCTGACCGCTGTAACTTGCCCAAACAGGTTGGTTAAGCGACTAATGCGGGAAAGTGCGCCAATGAAAGGAAATCCAAACAAATCAGGCTGGTATGTCCACTTGAGAGGGGCGGGGCTTTGGGGGGCAAGGCTGTTGTAGCGAACATAGAATGGGGTGGCGATCGCAGGTAACGCGGCTTTGACTGCCCGATGAATGCCACTCAGCAGTTCAATATGCTCGATATGAAGCATTTTGCCCTTCGCCTTCGCCAGTTGGAGCAGCATCTCGGCTTCCGCAACGTCCAGAGAAAGGGGATATTCCACCACCACATGTTTCCCGGCTTCAAGAGCAGCGTGGGCGATCGCCCCATGATCTCGATTAACAGCAGCAATAATCACCAAATCTAGCTCTGGCTGGGCGACCAAATCTTGCCAATCTGCAACGCTTTTCGCCCCATAGGCTTGGCTAAATGCTTCGACTTTTTCGGGGTTGTGCCCAGTTACGGAGGCAATGTGAGCGCGATCGTCGGCTTGCAAACAATCTGCCCTTAGTTTTGCCACATATCCCGTACCCACCAAACCCACTTGAATGAGAAGCATGACAAACCTCGTCAAGAACTGAAACTTACCGGGATATTATCGCAGGCGATCGCGCAAAAGATTTGGTATTTGCGACGAGGAACAACAGAGTGCGTCCACACCCTGAGCAACAATGAGCAATCGCAGCTTTCTCCTTAATGGATATTGGAATGCTTATAGCTATCAAACAGATTGCAAAAAACAAGTAGAGTCATTTTGCTCAGAATAGGTAAACGAACGAAATGGTGAACCCACAACTCACGACAGCGTTTATATGAGCGATCAAAAATTTATCACCTTGACGAACGGGTGACTTCTACCGTAATGGTTCCACTAAAGTCGGGAATCGGCGGCACCAGTTTGGTTAAACGAACCTGCACTTGTTGCACACGGTCTGCGGTCAGAACGATCGCCGCAATTCTTTCTGCTGCCGATTCTAAAAGCTGCACGTTGCTAGTTTGAATGCAGTTCTGAATAGCTGTTACGGCATTGCAATAATCATAAGTATCGTCTAGGCGATCGCTTGCCCCAGCTTTCGACAAATCCAATTGAATGATCAAATCAACGTTAAACCACTGTCCCATAGTGCGTTCTTCGGGAAGCACGCCTAAGTAACCAAAGGCTCGAATGCCGTTCACATAAATTGCATCTTTCATTATTCACCCTGAGTCGAATCGGTTAAATCTCGATGAGTAAAAGACTGGCTTTTTTCACCGCTAAAGTTAGAAACAATATGACCGTTGCCTGTCACTTGATATTTGTAAGTTATCAGTCCTTCCAGCCCCACCGGACCTCGGGGCGGCATCTTTTGTGTACTAATGCCCACCTCTGCGCCAAAACCATAGCGGAAGCCGTCGGCAAAACGAGTGGAGCAATTATGGAAGACACCCGCCGCATCAACTTGGGCGGCAAAGGTGGCAGCAGCTTGTGCATCTTCAGTCACGATTGCCTCCGTATGGCGCGACCCATAGGTATTAATATGAGCGATCGCCTCTGCCAAATCATTCACCACTTTGATCGAAAGAATTAAATCACTATATTCCGTTGACCAATCCATTTCGGTTGCCAAAGCAATATTAAGCCGTTTACAAGTTCGTTCATCGCCCCGTAGTTCTACGCCTGCTGCTTGCAAAACAGCCGCCACTTGAACCAGAAATTGAGGAGCGATCGCCTGATGAACCAACAGAGTTTCAATAGTGTTGCAAGCCGAAGGATATTGGGTTTTGGCATCTAGGGCGATCGCCACCGCCGCATCAATTTGAGCCGATTGATCCACATATAAATGACAAATCCCCTCTGCATGACCCAACACCGGAATGCGCGTATGATCTTGCACAAATCGCACAAAAGAATTAGAGCCGCGTGGAATAATTAAATCCACATCTTGATCTAAATTCAGCAACTCTAACGTTTCTTCTCGGGTCGTCAACAGTCGCACCACTGCCGGATCGATCCCAACTTGCACCAACCCCTGATGAATCGCCTGAGTCAACGCCTCGCAAGACCGCACCGCTTCTTTACCGCCCTTCAAAATCACGCCATTCCCCGACTTCACCGCCAACGTTGCAATCTGCACCAGGGCATCGGGGCGCGACTCAAAAATTACTCCGACCACTCCCAGCGGGCAAGTAATGCGTTGCAGCACCAAGCCTTCGGCTAATTCTCGATGAATTTGCCGAACCCCCAGCCAATCCGCCAGCCGCCCCACGTCTCGCACCCCCGCGATCGCCCCTTGCAACTTGTCCGCATCTAGCTTCAGCCGCCCATATAAGGGCTTTGCCAATCCTTCCACCTGCGCCGCTTGGCAATCTGCTGCATTGGCCGCCAAGATGTCTGGGGCAGCCGCTTCTAGGGCAAGGGCGATCGCCTCTATGGCTTGGCTGCGGGCGGTTGCCGAAAGCACCGCAAGCTGACGAGCCGCCTCTCGGGTTTGGCGGGCTAAGGCGGGGAGCGTTGAAGGAAGGATGTTGAAGGTCATGGGGTAGAACCGAGAGGCGTTTACTTTAGATTTTAAGATTTTAGAGGAAGGGAACAACGGCTTACCCTTCAAGGTTAAAGAAGTGGGGTTTACGGGTACTTCTTAAAAAGGGACAACGCGGCTGTTCCTTAACCATTTTTGCGGAGTTTTGTTATGTCAGGCACACCCACCTCAATGGCAGCAGGGTTGCAAGCCCTCAAACAAGGGCAAGCCCATGAAGCCATTCAAATTTTTGAGACATTTTGTCAAAAGGCAGTGCCTAATTCTAGAGAACACTTACAAGCCCAAATGCATTTGGTCAAAATTTATCAAGGCTTAGAACAGAATGAGCAGGCGATCGCCCTTTGTCAACCGTTGCTCACTTGCCCCAACGCTCAGGTGCAAATTTGGACACAGCAAACCCTGAAAGGCTTAGGCGTAACGGAACTGGAGAAAAATAGAGCTGAAACCTAATCGCTCAACCCAAGAGATTAAAAAACGCCTAATGAGGATGTTTGAGAAGTCTCAAAGATTATTACACTCGCCCCCTAAATTCTCCAAAATGGGGAATTTTGAAACAGGGTTGGCTTGAAAGTTTCTCAGAATGGAGAATTTAGGGGGCAGATTGGGCAGTAATCTACACTTTTCAGAGGCTCTCTAAGCCCGATCGCGGCTTTCCAGTTCTCCTGAGTTCGCCTTCACAGCTTGCCGCAAATTTCCTTGATGGGCTGCCAACATGCGATCGCCCTCCTCTGGGCTAGCCCAGTCCAGTGCATCAACAGCGCCAACTTCACCTGACGATTGCTTTTTCTAAAAGAAGATTAGCGGCTGCTCGATCCAAATCCGTCAGGTCTTGAAGAATCCGCAGGGCGCGATCGAGCAGCTTGCTATTGGTGACCGCCACATCGACCATCCGGTTTCCGTAGACCTTGCCCAGCTTGACCATCACCCCCGTAGAAAGAATATTTAACGCCAGCTTGGTCACAGTGCCCGCTTTGAGCCGAGTCGAACCCGCCAGAATTTCAGGCCCTACCAGTAACCGAATATCTACATCCACCTCAAGGCGCACTTGGGTTTGAGGCACACAGGCAATAAAAACCGTGGTGGCTCCTCGTTGACGAGCCGCCCGTAAACCGCCCTGAACATAAGGCGTAGTGCCGCCTGCAGTAATCCCGACTACCACGTCCAAGTTCGTAATATGCCGCTGGGCGATCGCCTGACTGCCATCTTCCGCCCGGTCTTCCAACCCCTCAGAGCTTCTTACCAATGCGCCCGCCCCCCCCGCAATGATGCCTTGCACCAACTCAGGCGGCGTACAAAAGGTGGGCGGACACTCGGCAGCATCCAACACGCCCAACCTGCCGCTGGTGCCTGCCCCAACATAAAACAGCCGCCCGCCTTGATGCAGCGCTTGAGCCGTCCGCTCGATCGCTTCTGCTAATAGCAACCGAGCGTTGGCAATGGCGGCGATCGTGTGGGCATCTTCTTGGTTAAAAAGATCAACGATCTCTACGGCGCTCATTTGGTCGAGGTTTTGGCTATTCAGATTCACTTGTTCGGTGAGAAGATGCCCCCGTTCTGCAAGGTCTGTCATAGGAGTTTTAGGGTTTAGAGGATTAGGTGCAACAGCTCAGCGCGATCGCTTACAGCAGTCCTTCTAGCCTACGTCGAAGTCGGTCTAGTTCTGAGGTAGAAAATTCAGAAGGTTCGTCTGAGCCTTGATCGGGGTGGTCTTCAGAGAGAGGCGCTCCTTCGGCTTGCCAGTCGGTCGATTCAACGTTGGATTCGGGGGGGAAGTTCGAGGGTTCCTTCAGGAACAATCTTGCACTCGTATTCAGAATCGTTGCAAAAGTCTTCAATTTCTTCCGACTCAAACGACTCTACCACTGGGCTAGAAAAGTCTTGAGCTTCTAGCATTAAGCCATACCGAGTGGCATCATCTTCCGACTCAAACATCAGCACCACATTGCGATCGCCCACCTTGAGGGTATGAATGCCTTCATTTTCGGTACGAGCATTAAATAATAAAACAAACACACGCATGAGTTCCCCAGCCCCTTCTAACGAAATGTCTTAACAGAATGTCTTAATGAAACGTTTTAGCGAAAAACGTTTTACCTATATTAGCGGAGTGTCTTCTAGCAGGAGGCATTCTAGCAGGAGGCATTCTAGCAGGAGGCATTCTGAGAGAAGCCTGCCTAATGATTAAATCCAAAATAATCCTGCTTCTGTGCAGACCGCATGAAGAGGACAGTCCCAAGGGTCTAACGGGAGATGGGGCAACAGGGCAAAGTCGAAGAGGATACCGATAGTGGGTTTGGCTGCCCAATCTGGGTTGCTGAGCAAGCGATCGTAAAAGCCACCCCCATAGCCGAGTCGATAGCCCTGGCGATCGGCAGCCACCGTTGGCACCAATATCAAATCTACGGCTTCCAAGTCTAAAATCGGCTCGTCGGCATGGGGTTCTAAAATTCCGTAGGCTCCGGCTTGAAGCGGTCGGGAGGCGGGTGACCAAGCGTGCCAAGCCAGAGACTTGCCCAGACATCGGGGCAGCCCCCACCGTTTGGAGCCGTCACCCAAAATCAGCGGGCTCAGGTCAGGCTCTTGGCGGAAACTGGTATAAGCCAGAATGGTCTGTGCTTGAATGAATGGGGGAGTGTTTTGGAGATGGGCGCAGAGGCGATCGCTCTGGGTTCGCCAAACCTCAGGAGCAAGGGCACCCCGAGCCTTGAGGAGCGATCGGCGCAGTTCTGTCTTAGACATTAGCCCAGCCCTTGGATCAATCATTTGTTCTGCTACCGTCGATTCGTTCTAAAATTCAAGTATGTTTGCTACAAAAAATCGAAAAAACAAAGAAGTATCATCAAGGGTGTCCCTGTACCCCTGCAAACTGGCGATGATGCGCCAGATTTTAGTCTGCCAGATGCCTCAGGAAACCCTGTTAAGCTTTCAGACTTTCGGGGGCGGCGAGTGGTGCTCTACTTTTACCCCCGCGATAATACTCCCGGCTGCACCAAAGAAGCGTGCGGCTTTCGGAATGCCTACTCCGACTTTCAGGATGCTAATGCAGTGGTGTTGGGAATTAGTACCGATGATGCCAAAGCCCATACTAAATTTGCAACCAAGCTGAGTTTGCCTTTTCCGCTCTTAACCGATGCCGATGGTAAAGTTTCAACGGCTTATGAGAGTTATGGACTGAAAAAGTTTATGGGCAAAGAATATATGGGTATTAGCCGCAATTCTTTTTTGATTGGACCTAACGGGAAGATCGAAAAGATTTACCTCAAGGTCTCCCCTGAACGTCATGCGATCGAAGTGTTGGCTGATGTGACCAACCCACAAACCTAAAAATTCGCCATGCAGCAGTTACAGCGATTTGTCCAGGCAGCGCTGGGCGTTATTTTTCGTCATCCCGTCACCGGCACTAGCATTGTGCCAATATTGCCCGATGGGCGAATTGTCCTGATTCAGCGTCGGGATAATGGTCGCTGGAGTTTGCCAGGGGGCATTGTCGATTGGGGCGAAGATATTCCTACGTCGGTGAAGCGAGAATTGACCGAAGAAACGGGACTGGATCTCATTCATATCAAGCGGCTCGTCGGTGTATATTCCGACCCCACGCGCGATCCTCGGTTTCATTCCATTTGCGTTTTGGTGGAGGCTGCGGTGGAGGGCAGAATGCTAGCACAGGACAAGCTGGAGGTTATGGATGTGAGAGCTTTTCACCTCGGAGAAATTCCCCAAGGTGAATTGTCCCATGACCACGATCGCCAACTTGCCGATTATTTGCGAGGCGTGACGGTGTTGGCGTAACGCCTTTTAGACAGGAATTAGGCAGGAACCGCTAAGAGTTGATTGACCTGTTTTGCGGTTTCAAAGAAATACGCCGCATTTTCTTCTGGGGTTTTGGGCAAAATGCCGTGACCCAGGTTAAGGATATGCCCCCGCCCACCTGCTTTCCGAACCGTATCGAGGATGCGATCGCGGATGACTGCCTTTGAGCCAAACAGCACACAAGGATCAATATTGCCCTGCACCATCATGCTAGAACCTAGCCGTTGCCGCGCTTCTGCCATGTCCACCGTCCAATCCACGCTGACGATATCTACGCCCGATTGCCCCATGCGCTCTAACACGCCTGCACTACCGCTGATGTAGAGAATCATGGGTGTATCAGGATGCTTGGCTTTAACTTGGCGCACCACTTGCTGTTGATAAGGCAAGGCAAAAGCGTCGTAGTCTTGAGGACTGAGTTGCCCTGCCCAAGAGTCGAACATTTGCACAATTTGCGCACCCGATTCGATTTGGTAGCAAGCATACGCCGCGATCGCATCGGCAAGTTTGCTCAACAGTTGATGCAGCATGACGGGTTCTGAAAACGCCATGCCCTTGATAATGCTGTAGTCCTTCGAGCTTTTCCCTTCAACCGCATATGCCGCCAAAGTCCAGGGGGCACCAACAAACCCTAGCACTGTGGCTTCATTGCCCACTTCTTGCCGCAGGGTTTGCAAAATGGTGCGGATAAACGGCATCGATTCTTCTGGCTCGATTTCGTGAAGCTGATCGATTTGTGCCTGAGTCCGAATGGCAGGTTCGATGATCGGACCTTTGCTCTCGATAATGTCGAAGGGAATGCCGATTCCAGGCAACGGGGTCAAAATATCTGAAAACAAAATTACACCATCGGGGCGAAACGCGCGCCACGGCTGTAACGAAATTTCTACGGCAATCTCTGGATTCTCGGAGCGCTCTCGAAAGGAGGGATGGCGATCGCGCAGTTCCCGATACTCTTTCATGTAGCGTCCCGCTTGGCGCATCATCCAGACGGGAGGACGGTCTACCGCTTCGCCGCGTGCAGCCCGAAGCAAACAGGGAACTTGATTGAATCCGGTCATTGCAACTCCGTCAATTAATGCTAGTAATGCTAAGTCGAGTTTTTAAGCGTAGATGCTAGCCTACCATTGCGCGATCGCTCTCTGTAACTAGCCTGACTAAGCTGTTACAAAAGTTCAGGTTTATAGAATTAAT
>JAAUPA010000107.1 GCA_012034615.1 Leptolyngbyaceae cyanobacterium CSU_1_4
GACTTCCGAGCCAGTTCTGTTCTTCAAAGTCCCCCAAAATGGGGGATTTAGGGGGCGAAAAAGACTGCAACGAAGCCAGGTTGGAGTTGTATATACACAGTAGCCCAGAGCGGGAGAGGGGCTTAGGGTGAGGGTAAAATCTATGAATCTCACACCCAATTTAGGATTGCTATGGGGAATTAATTGTTTTTACACTTGAGGTTTAATCTGGCTTAAGACCATGGCGACTAGCACCATTGCCCCGCCTAACATGCCCCGTGTGCCCAAACTTTCGCCCAACCACCAAAACGAAAAGATTGAAGCAAATACTGGTTCCAAGGCATAGACGATCGCTGTTTCAGTCGAAGTAATATGACGTTGAGCGGTCGCCTGAGTCCAAGTCGTGATTGCGGTTGCCATAATTCCTAAATAAACGATCGCTCCCCAGTTTTGCCAAATTGCCTGGGTTTGCCCCCAAAGTTCAGGTGCTGCCCACCCAAATCCTAATAAGCTAATGGTGAGGAGCTGATAAATTGCTAGCGCCAAAGGCGGATGCTTCGGGGCGATCGCTTCCAGCAACAAAATGTAAACAGCATAGCTCAACGCACAACCCAACACCCAAAGATCCCCCACGCCTAGAGCTCCTCCTTCCCAAGACAAAACCCCAATTCCTCCCAACGCCAGCCCCGCCGATAACCAAACTTGCCGCGACAAACTCCGACCTAGCAAAAAGCCTAGCAGCGGCACCAGAATCACATTCAAACTGGTAATAAATGCCGATCGATTGGAAGAAACGAATTGTAAGCCAATCACTTGCGTCACATAGGACAAAAAAACCACTGATCCCAAAAGTGCGCCATCTCGAATCAGTGCCCGACTAAAGTGACGACAAAAGGGTAAAAGCACAAGTGCCCCCACCCAAAACCGACCACATAACAAAACCGCAGGCGACAAGGTCGCCACTACGCCTTTCATCAAGGCAAAAGTGGTTCCCCAAACCAGCGTAGTGGCTATTAACAGCAAGATGTAGCCGTAGTGAGAGGCAGATTTTGCATCATAGTTAAAGAAAAGATCTTTAAAGAAATATAGGCAAAGCGCTAGATGTGGAAAAACTAATACAAAAGAACCTGTCACAAACCTATATCTAGTGTCATTATAGAACCATCCCTTCAATAGACTTTGCGTAGGCGACCCCTTGGGGTGTTTCAAAGCGATCGCCCAGCAGCAAGGATTGCCCAAATCATCTCAGAAACCATGACCTACGCTCTCTCTGCCGCCAAGCTTCAAACCTATTATCGGTGTCCCCGTGCCTACTATTTTCGCTACGAACGCCGCATCGAAAGCGCCGCGTTTTTTGGCTCGGCAGTCTTGGGAACCTCTCTCCATCAGGCTTTGGCGCAGATTTATCAAGACTGGCACTACCAAGATGCTATTCCTCGCCTGGATTGGATTGAGTATTGCTGGAGTCAGCAAACTCCCAGTTTAACCTCCAACCAAATTAACGAAGGGCGATCGATCCTCAGTCGCTACTATCAAGATTTTATTGCCAACCAATCTGCGATGCGCAAGCCGCTCGCCGTAGAAGGCAGAATTCAGGGCACCCTGCAAGCCGAGAACTTAGAATTTTTGCTGTCTGGACGCTACGATCGCCTTGATTTTTTAGACGATGGTTTAGAGCTGATCGATTACAAATCGGCGAAGGAGGTCGATTATGCCGAACCCGATGAAATTGATCTGCAAATTGGTTTGTACTACTTAGCCCTAGAACAACGCTACCAGCGCCAACTGAAGCGCATGAGTCTGCTATTTCTGCGTACGGGAGAAAAAATTAGCTTTGAGGCAACGCCCCAGCATCGGCAACGGGTCGAGGAAGTCATTTGCAAGCTAGCGGTTGAGTTGCGCCAAGATCAACGCTGGCCTCCGTTTCCTAGCAATCAATGCGATCGCTGTTCCTATGGGCGCTATTGCCCCGCCATGCGATCTGACCCTGAACCGATGCCCGAAGACACAAAGCCGCAACAGGGATTACAGTTGGTTTTGAGTATTTAAGTGGTTTTGAGTATTGAAGTATGGTGAAGCCGACCTCGTTGAAGTGGGTCACTGCTTGGTATGAGGCGATCGCGGCTGATTTAATGACGCAGGAGCCGAGGCTAACTCCTGTCGAATTAGGTCAGCGCGTTCAGAACTGTATTTTAGACAAAATTTTGGACAAGCTTTATGGCGAAGTTTACGCAAAGCATGGCGTAGGTTTACCAGAATTTGCAGCCCCCGCATCGCCAATTTGCTCAATTGAGCCGCCGCCTATTCCTAGCATCACGGCTCAAGGGCTAGGGGAAATTTATGAGCAGATTTTAAGCCAGAATCCTGCTGAGAAAAAGACAGGCGGTATTTACTATACGCCCTCTCCACTCATAGACTTTGTGGTAGAAAATACAGTAAGAATTTTGGAAAAAACCTTACCCACTATTCTTGATCCGGCTTGTGGAAGTGGTTTTTTTTGCTAGCAGCTTATCAAGAATTGCTGGACAAACGATCGCAAAATCTGGGGCGATCGCTGACCCGCATGGAACGCGAAGAAATTTTGCTAGATTGCATTCATGGAGTAGATATCAATCCTCATGCTGTCATTGTGACCCAGCTCTCTCTGCTGCTCAAACTGTTAGAAAATCAACCTTCCTCACAGCAGCCCTTACCCGACCTAAGGGGTAACATTTATTGTGGGAATGCAGTCATTGGCGAAGATTTTGAATGGAATAATTCTTCTCAAAAAAATCCTATAAACTGGCAAAAATCGTTCCCAAAAGTTTTGCAATCTGGCGGGTTTAGCGTTGTCATTGGCAATCCACCTTATGTAGATTCTGAGTGGATGATGAAGTATCTTCCAGAATGGCGACAGTATTGCACCAACCATTACAAAAGCGCTACTGGAAACTGGGATTTATTTTGCATTTTTATTGAAAAAGCTGTAACCGTGTGCCAACCCCATGGATTCATCAGTTTGGTTGTGCCGAATAAACTAGCATCCGCAGCGTATGCACTGGGGGCGCGATCGCTCTTAACCACAGCGAGTCGAATCATTATGCTTCGCGACTATTCCCAAAGTGCAGCCTTTGGGGCGGCAGTTTATCCATTAGTGTTTGTTGCCCAAAAGAGATCGATGCCGCTAGAGCAACCGGAACCGGGCGCAGTTTGGACGATCGCCGCCACGCTTGCGGAGACTCAACTCCTCGATCGCCTTCGAGATCAGTTTCCTCAGTTAGGGGCGATCGCCCCAGTGAAGGGAGCCGCAACCGTTGCCGAAGCTTACGCCATGCAAGAGCTTTTGGAAGAAGGACAACCGCCAGTAGAAGGGCAGCGCCATCAAGAACACAGCCATCAGGGTTTGCGAATGGTTAATAGCGGCACAATCGATCGCTACTGCTTTTTGTGGGGCAAAAAACCAATGCGATATTTAGGAAAATCTTACTGGCACCCTGTCATTACAAAGCGCGATCAGCTTCCTCCCAAACGGCTCCGACAAGCCCAACAAGCCAAAATCATTGTTTCTGGCATGACGCAGCGCCTAGAATGCGCGCTAGATTCGGATGGTTCTTTCCTGGCAGGAAAGTCCACCTCTATCATTTTTGCATCTCAAATCTGTGATCTCTACTATCTATTAGGCGTTCTCAATAGTCGCCTCATTAGCTTCTACTTTAAGTGCTATTTTAAAGGAAATAGTTTGAAAGGCAACTATCTTCGGGTTGGTTCACCCCAGCTTCGACAAATTCCCATTTGTTTATCTCAAAATCCTGAATCTCTGATCAAACTTGTTAGCCAGCGAATGACAGAAACCGTTCCGGCTCAGGTGCAACAAATCGATCGCCAAATTGATCAATTTGTCTATCAACTCTACGAGTTAACTGATTTAGAAATTCAAATGATTGAACAAATTAAACTTTAGGTTTTGCTAGAAGGGCAGCGATGAAAGCAGGTGTCCCGCCAATGATGCCAAAAATAATCCAACGCTTGAGATTTAAGCCTTTTTGATGAGCCGCGATCGCCGCCATTCCACCCATCACAGTATGCAAAATCAGCAGAATAAGATACCACTGTGGCGCTAACTGCGGATCAAACCATAAATCATTTAGCATCATTTTCTCACTTTCGATCCATTGCCGAAACACCACTCAGTAGCATGACTAAGCCGCCAATGAGAATGGCGATCGCGACTCCGCCTGCCAAGAAATCTAACCAGCCCGTATTTTCCATGCTCAATATTCTTCCTTTTGTCTCGACTCAACTAAACGCAATGCTTTAACCGTCCAAGGTTTGGCACTCCCCGCCGATAAAATCGTTCCTGTAAACCCTAGCGTCTTGTCGCCATCCGCAGCAACCGTCCCCGCCACTTGGACTCGCTGCGCCAAGGGCTGACAACGACTCAACGCAGCCGTTTCTCCCTGTAATGACACCTGCTGCGCTGATAACTGCCCAGTCAGCGGCGGCGTTAACTCATTTCTGCCCGTCTCAATCGCAGTCGCATTTTCCACAACATCCACCGCACCGTTCAGATAAACCCCAGACTGCAAAATAGTCAGCAGTACCCGAGTCGATTCAGAACATCCCGGCATTGCCTCAGTGCTCAAGTAGCGACCGTTGATGTTAGGCGCTGCCACCAGTTTTGTGTCGCCATAGCGAGTAACGCCTTGAAACAGCACTAAGACAAACACCAACGTGCTGCCATAAAACCCTAGCAATTTGGCTTGTATTTTCATACTATTGACTCCGAAGGATCTCTATTTTCTTCAGACTCTTCTTGAGGCGTCATGAGCAGCGCCGCCAAGTGGGACGTGACTTGACTATAACGACGAGTAATTAATACAGGCGATCGACACTCACAGGCAAGGGCATCAGTATATTGCCCCAAAGTTTGCCGCTCAATTCCCCATTCTCGGCTAGCGCCAGCAATGGTCAAGTCTGCCTGTTCAGATGCCATAATCACCGCCTGCAAAGGCTCAGATGACTCAACGACCTTGAGCGAAATGCGATCGCGCACCGTCTTCGGCAACTGTTTCATCACCATCCGAAACTCATTGCTCAACTCACCCACCACCTGCCCAGGACTCGTCATTCGCAGCACTGTCAGATACGCACTAGGCTGATTGACCAAAATCCGCAACGCCAATTCCAGCCCCAAATCGCTATGAATACCCGCCACATAAGGAACCAACAGCCGCTCCAACCGCCGATCTTGGCGATCAATATAAACCGCTACATCCGTCCGCGCCATGCTCAAAATTTGCCCCACTCGCCCGCCCAAGCGATTGGTACTAAACGCCGGACGATGCCAACCGAGCAAAATTAAATCTGCCCCTTCCACCGCTGCCACATGCACCGTTTCGCGCGCCACATCATTGGCAACTCGGACAATAGGCTGAATCAACGGTCGAATGGCTTCAGGCTCCAAGCTCTGAATCAGCAGTTGTAATCGTTCTAGCCGCAATATCTTTTGGCGTTCTGCCTCCAAAGGTGTACTTTCAAACGCATAGTCTTCTTGCAACTGAACCAGGCTCAAAGGATAAACCACAGCCGTTTGCACCTGGGTTCCAGCGATCGCTCCTGCCAATTGGACGAGAGCCTTCTGAGTATTAGGGTTCGCCACAGGCACCAGAATTCGGTATGTGGGCGCATCCTGAGCCGCTTCCGGTTCCCCCGGCTCCTCCGCAGTATCCACCCGATCCTGCCGAATTAAGTGTTTTGCATAGGTCAATTCCAACAGCGGCGAAGTCATAAACGTAGTCACCAGCGCCATAATCACCAGCATCGTAAACAGCAGCGGCGAAATGACACCCAGGCTCAAGCCAATATTCAACACAATTAACTCAGTTAAACCCCGCGTGTTCATCAGCCAGCCCAAGGCAGCCGCTTCACGGTTCGGCAACCCACAAAATCTTGCCGCTGCGTAAGTGCCAAAATACTTACCGCCGATCGCCACTGCCAAAACTGCGCCACACAGTAGCCATAACTCTGGTCGATTCAACAAACCAATCTGCGTTCGCAAGCCGCTGTAGGCAAAAAAGATCGGCAACAAAAACGTTAAAACAAAATCTTCAGTCTTTTCAGCCAATTCACGGGTTAGCCCCTCATTTTTGGGCATCACAGCACCCAGCAAAAACGCACCAAAAATTAAGTGAATTCCAATCAATTCTGTGACTAGCGCCGAAGCCACCACGCCCATGTAAATCCCAGCTAGAACAAACTGCGTGAGCTTTCCTGTGCGGTCATAATACTTCGACAAGCGTTGGAGAAACGATCGCCCCAGCGTCAGCATAAATCCAATGTAAATCACCGAGGCGAGCAACGTTGGCAGAGCCCCCACGATGCTATTGGTGCGGGTTACCGCGATCGCCATCGCCAGCAAACACCAAGCCGTCACATCATCGACCGCCGCACAAGTCAGGGCCAGCGCTCCTAGCCGCGTCCCCTGCAAATTATTCTCTGTAATAATTCGGGCTAACACCGGAAACGCCGTAATCGACATGGCTGCCCCCAAAAACAAGGCAAACGCCGTAAACGAAACATCCGCGTTAGACACCTGCGGATAGAGCAACACCGCCAAAATAGTTCCGAGGGAAAAAGGCACCACAATACTGACATGAGAAGTCAAAATCGCCGTCTGTATCTGTCCTTGCAAATACTTGGGATTCAGCTCTAATCCAATCAAAAACATAAAAAAGATGAGCCCAATCTGCGACAGCACATTTAAAAACGGCACTGTTTCGGGTGGAAACAATGCCGCCGATAAACCCGGTGCCAGCAACCCAAACAACGATGGACCCAGCATGATCCCGGCAACGATCTCACCAATCACCAAGGGCTGACGCAGCCAACGGAACCCCAATCCCATCAAGCGGGAAAGCCCAATCACCAAAAGAACTTGAAGTAGAACAAGGACAATGGTTGACATAATCTAAGAAATACCCTGGAGCTTGAGGAAGATGCAAAGCGCTAAAAGCATTCAGTACAGTTTGCGCCTGAGTCGTGAGTCTAGTCAAGCTCCAATGTTGCGCCCGATCGCCCTCCTAACGGTTGCCCCTTAGAAAGCTTCCAAAAGCCCTGTGTGAGACAAATACCAGCCAACTGCCGAGTCCTCTTCACACTGAACCATACCCCCGCCATACCCCCACCAACATTCCTTGAACGACCACCTCTGTGGCAAGGGCATCAATCGGCTTGTAGTTGCGGTTTGCAGGCTTCAGGCTCACTTGGCTGCCCTGGCGATGATAGTACTTTAAGGTCGAGCCCTCATCGCCAACCCGAGCCGCCACAATGGTGCCATTCTTCAAAGACTTAGGATCGGGGACAGGACGCATGATCACCACATCGCCACTGTCAATTAAAGCATCAATCATACTGTCGCCTCGAACCCGCAAGGCATAGTCGCCAGGACGCAGCATAGAACTAGAAAAATCCAGCTCTTCATTTACTTCTGGGAAGGTTTCCACAACCGAACCTGCGGCGATCGCCCCCAAATAGGAATTCCTTGAGACTTCAAGATCCGAATCGTCCGAGCTTTGCCATCCGTCCAATCAATGTATCCTTTCGTTCGCAAATGCTCTAAGCGGCTCTGCACCGGCGCAGGAGATTTTAACCCCATTGCCCGCATCATTTGTCGAATCGAAGGAGAATGTTGATTTTGCTTGATATAGTCAATCAGCCAGTCATAAAGCTGCTGTTGAACTTCAGTTAGGGTGTCCATAGTTGCTTGATAATTACTTTATAAAGCCGACATAGAGCGGTGGTACTCTCTCTTAAGAACAAGCGTACCACACTGTCAAGCGTTTTTCAGTCTTCTGCCCATAATTTGTACTAGAGCAACTTTCCAGCTCTTGAACGCAAGCCTAAAAGTTCTGATCACCTGTTCTCAACAGAGGGGTTCAAGCGCCTACGCAATTTGGATGCAACCTAAATTTCTGTCTAAACCGTCATCTTTCCTCTAGAATCTTAACAACGGTGAGAGGTTTAACAATCATGCGAGTTCTGCTAGTCTATCCCCTATTTCCCAAAACCTTCTGGTCATACGAGAAGATTCTGGAACTGGTTAATCGTAAGGTATTGCTGCCGCCCCTAGGCTTAGTGACCGTAGCAGCAATTTTGCCCCAAGAATGGGAATTTAAACTGGTCGATCGCAACGTTCGCGCCGTTACCGAGGCGGAATGGGCATGGGCAGATATTGTGATTTTGTCGGCAATGATTGTCCAAAAAGATGATTTAGTGGCTCAGATTAAAGAGGCAAAACGTCACGGAAAGCTAGTTGCCGTGGGCGGTCCCTATCCTACCTCTGTTCCTGATGAAGCCCTGGCTGCCGGAGCAGATTACATGATTTTGGATGAGGGCGAAATTACTCTGCCGATGTTTGTCGAAGCCGTTCAACGGGGGGAAAAATCTGGCATGTTCCGGTCAGGCGGCGAGAAGCCCGATGTGACGGGCACCCCAGTTCCTCGGTTTGACCTTTTGGAATTAGCCGCTTACGATTCTATGTCCGTCCAGTTTTTCGCGCGGCTGCCCCTTCCAGTGCGAATTCTGCGACATTATTGTGCTTTACGGTCGCAAACCTCGCACCAAAGATCCGGCGCAGTTGCTGAAAGAACTCGATTGCCTTTACGAGCTAGGCTGGCGACGTAGCGTTTTCATGGTGGATGATAACTTCATTGGCAACAAACGGAATGTTAAGCTGCTGCTCAAAGAACTCAAGGTTTGGCAAGCAGAGCACCAATATCCCTTTAGCTTTAACACTGAAGCGTCTATCGATTTGGCTCAAGATCACGAGCTGATGGAAATGATGGTGGATTGTGCGTTCAATGCAGTTTTTCTGGGCATTGAAACCCCTGACGAAGACAGCCTCGCCATGACTAAGAAGTTTCAAAATACCCGTGGCTCTTTGGCAGAATCGGCAGAAGCGATCGCCAAAACAGGCTTACGAGTCATGGCGGGCTTCATCATTGGCTTTGATGGCGAGAAGCAAGGAGCGGGCGATCGCATTGTGCGCTTTGTCGAGCAAACCAACATTCCCACCACCACCTTCGCCATGTTGCAAGCACTGCCCAACACCGCCCTCTGGCATCGCCTGGAAAAAGAAGGCAGGCTTCGAGATGGCAAGTACGCCAACATCAACCAGACCACGTTGATGAACTTCATCCCGACCCGACCCCTCGAAGATATCGCCCGCGAATACGTCGATGCCTTCAGCCGCATCTACGAACCCAAAACCTACCTCGATCGCGTCTATCGCCATTTTCTAACGCTAGGCGCGCCCCGCCACAAAGCTCCCTTCAAGTTCCCCAGCCTCATAGACTTAAAAGCTTTAGCAACCGTCTGCTGGCGGCAAGGCTTAAAGCGCAACACCCGCTGGATGTTTTGGCATCACCTGTTTAGCATCATCCGCCATAACCCGGGCGTGTTTGATCACTATCTCTCAGTCTGTGCCCACAACGAGCACTTCATGGAATACCGCCAAATTGTTAACGATGAAATTGAACAACAACTTCAAGAGTTTTTAGCCCATGAAGAGCAGGTTCAGTCGGTTAGTCAAGATGTAGAGGTGTTAGTTTAGGGGTCTAAAAAGAAGTTTCGCAAATTTGTTGAACGTATCCTTCCGGATGGAATTCCGCGATCGCCCAGTAAATCTAGAACCAGGAGAATTCATCATCGTTCCCCACGGCATTGAAGATCGCCCCGTCGAGGAAGAAGTTCACGTTCTGCTGTTTGAACCCGCATCCACCCTCAACACAGGCAGTACTCAAGGCAACTGAACGGTTGCCCATCTCCCGCAAATTTGATGTGCCAGTTATGAGGGCGGAATACTGCGATCCATCTTTTTTACGGGTCGTGGTAAGCTCATCGTGACATTTGGGCGATCTCTTCGAGCTACCTGCCAAAGGTCGCAATTCTCCATCTGTGCGTTTGGCTTGCTCAAATACAGACGATAAATCCGCTTTATAAAATCGATGTGTGAGGCTTGAAACTGATGCGAGTTCTGCTACTCTACCCCCTGTTTCCGAAAAGTTTTTGGTCATTTGAAAAAGCGCTTGAACTCGTCGATCGCAAGGCACTCATGCCCCCCCTCGGTCTAGCCACCGTTGCCGCAATTTTGCCCCAAACCTGGGAGTTCAAGCTAGCCGATCGCAACGTGCGTTCCATCAGCGAAGCAGAGTGGGAATGGGCAGAGTTAGTGATTATTTCCGCCATGATTGTTCAAAAGGAAGACTTTCTGGCACAAATTCAAGAAGCCAAGCGCCGAGGCAAAAGCGTTGCCGTGGGTGGACCTTACGCCACGGCATTGCCCCAAGAAGCAGAGGCAGCCGGAGCCGACTTTCTGATTTTGGATGAGGGCGAAATTACATTGCCTATGTTCATGGAAGCGATCGCCCAAGGCGAAACCCAGGGTATTTTCCGCTCCAACGGCGAAAAGCCCGATGTCACTGGCACGCCCGTTCCTCGCTTCGAGCTACTGGACTTTAATGCCTACGATAATATGTCGGTGCAGTTTTCTAGAGGCTGCCCCTTTCAGTGCGAGTTCTGCGACATTATTGTGCTGTACGGACGCAAACCCCGCACCAAAAACCCTGAGCAACTCTTAGCAGAACTAGAGCGCTTATACGAATTGGGTTGGCGGCGCACCATCTTTTTGGTGGATGACAACTTCATTGGCAACAAGCGCAACGTCAAACTATTGCTCAAGGAATTGAAGCCCTGGATGGCAGCCCACAATTATCCCTTTCACTTCAACACCGAAGCCTCAGTTGACTTGGCGCAAGACCAGGAAATGATGGATCTGATGGTGGATTGTAACTTTAACGCTGTTTTTCTGGGTGTGGAAACCCCCGACGAAGACAGCCTCGCAGTCACCAAAAAGTTTCAGAACACGCGAGATTCTCTCTCCGAAGCAGTCGATACCATTATCGCGTCAGGGTTACGAGTCATGGCAGGCTTCATCATTGGGTTTGATGGAGAGAAAAAGGGCGCAGGCGATCGCATTGTGCAATTTGTCGAAAAAACCGCCATCCCCACCGCTTTCTTCAGCATGTTGCAAGCCTTGCCCGACACAGCTCTCTGGCATCGCCTCATCAAAGAAGGACGAATGCGCGGCAACGGCAACATCAACAACACCACGCTGATGAACTTCGAGCCAACCCGCCCGATCGAAGAAATTACTCGCGAGTTCATTGATGCCTTCTGGAACCTCTACGATCCGATGGCATATCTCAATCGCACCTACCGTCACTTCCTCAAGCTCGGCACCCCCAAACATAAGTCTTCCCTGCGCAAAGTGAGCTGGGTCAGCATTCGGGCGCTGCTATTAGTCGCTTGGCGGCAAGGCGTGGTGCGCAAAACTCGGTTCCAGTTCTGCTCAACTTCATCGGCATTCTTCGCCACAATCCCCGCGTTTGGGATCACTATCTCTCCATCTGCGCCATCAGCGAGCATTTCTTAGAATACCGAGTGATTGTCCGTGATCAGTTAGAAAGCCAGTTGGCTCAATACTTAGAAGAAGAAGCAGCAGGAGTCAAAGAAGCTCTGAAGGAAGAAGTGAGAGCGATCGCCAGTTAACGCATCATCTTAACAAGCTTGTCTCAATTAGATTGGAACGGTTTGAGCTGCCTTTCCACTCTTATTTTGTTCAAAATAAAAAAGGGATGATCTTTTCGGTTTGAAACCCGCGAAGAACCACCCCTTTCAAAAAAATACAGTTTAGATGAGCTTGACTGCCCGTAGCCCAAACATCAGCGCCATTGCTAAACCAAAAGCACCACCCAGCAAAGCAAAATAGGTTAATACAGCCATTTACATTTCTCCATCAAGTTTCTCTATATTTATATTCAAGCACTTGTTCGACCGCTTAGCGTAAGACCTAGAATAGACACACTCAAGTTCTTCGGTTCTGCCCGTCTAAACGCCCCTAGAATCAATGACGCTAGAAACTCTTTTTACCGAATATCGGACTCCTCTCATCCTATTAATGTTTTCGACCCCCTGGGTCACCTTTCTAGCCTGCCGCCTCATTCCTGGGCAACAAGAAGAGCCTTTTTACTCAGTGCCAACTTATCCCTATCGGTACTGAGCCTGCTTTTTTTAATGGGCTACGTCGCCTATGTCACCAACACAGGCGGCTGGCAACAGCTCGTTCAGCAAGCAGACGTATTTCTCTTAGTTCTGCCGCTCTACCATCTCAGCGCCTCCCTTTGGCTTTCCCAGCTCCGAATGCCCTTGCAGCAAATTCCAGCCTTTCGGACTTTGCAAGGGGTTTCCATGATGGGATGCGTCTACCTGGTGTTCTCTTGGATGGCATCTAGAATTTACATTGTGTTCTTTTCCTATATGCCGTTCAATTCATTTTGTTGATTTTGGCAGTCTTATTAGGCATTGGCTATATGGGATATCGCAAAATGCTGAATTGACGGAACGCTATCAGGGGCGGCAAACTACAAGACAGTTGTGCAATAAAATCAGCCCACAGGGGTTCTTAGAGAGCAGGCAATGAATGTCATTACAGTCGAAATACCGCAGCAGTCCTATGATGTGGCGATCGCCCCCCACGGTCTGGCTCATCTTGGCACTTGGATGCAGCCCCTCAATCTTGGCAAAAAAGTTTTGCTTGTCTCCAACCCCATGATCTTTCGGCGATATGGCGAAACGATTCTAGCCGCTCTTAGCGCTGCCGGTTTTCAGGTCGCCTCCTGCATTTTACCGGCTGGAGAACGCTACAAAACTCTTGCCTCCATTCAAAAAATCTATGATGCCGCGATCGCCCAGCGCCTAGAGCGCTCCTCCACCCTCGTGACCTTAGGCGGCGGCGTGGTGGGCGATATGGCAGGCTTCGCCGCCGCGACCTGGCTGAGAGGCATTAACTTTATCCAAGTTCCTACTTCTCTGTTGGCAATGGTCGATGCTTCCATTGGCGGCAAAACAGGCGTTAATCATCCCCACGGCAAAAACCTGATTGGGGCATTTCATCAGCCGCGCTTGGTCTTGATTGATCCACAAGTGCTGGGCACTTTACCCCCGCGGGAATTCCGAGCGGGCATGGCAGAAGTGATTAAATATGGCGTGATTTGGGATGCTGATTTATTTGAGCAATTAGAAGCGGCAAAACGCCTAGATCAACAGCGCTACATGAGCGAAGACCTGTTGCAAACCATTCTGACCCGATCCTGTCAGGCAAAAGCCCACGTGGTTAGCCAAGACGAAAAGGAAGCAGGGCTGCGGGCAATTTTGAACTATGGACATACCATTGGTCACGCGGTAGAAAGTCTCACCGGATATCGGGCCATAAATCATGGCGAAGGCGTGGCGATCGGCATGGTTGCGGCTGGGCAAATTGCGGTTGAACTCGGATTATGGGATCGTGCCTCAGCCGAACGTCAGCGGCTTTTGCTGGAAAAAACTGGGCTGCCCACTCAACTCCCCATCGGGCTAGAAACCGAAGCAATTTTAGAAACCTTGCAAACCGATAAAAAGGTCAAATCAGGAAAGGTGCGTTTTGTCTTACCCACTAAAATTGGTGCCGCTACAGTCACCGATCAAGCCGATGACTTAGTGATCCGTAAAGTCTTAAGCGATGTCGTTTCTAGATCCCTTTAACTCATGCGTCTTAACGAACTCTACCGACGTTACTTACTCTACGGATTAAGTGGTCCAGTTATTTTCTTAAATCTTTGGGTGTTGGGGCAACTGTTCGTTTACCTAGAAGGGGTGCTTACTTTTACCATTCTGAGCGCAGTTTTAGCGCTCATTTTAGACTATCTGGTTCGCTTTTTAGAAAGCCTCAATCTCAACCGCACGCAAGCTGTGTTGGTCGTTTTATTTTTATTTCTACTCTTGCTGGTCACCTTAGGCATCACGCTGATTCCCATTGTGGTGGATCAAGCAACTCAGCTTGTTCAAGGGTTACCCAGGGTTGTGGAAGCAGGCGATCGCAACTTTAAATGGCTTCAAGATTTCCTCCTGCAACGCAATCTCCGTTTAGATCTAGCCGAAGTCACTAATCAGCTTACCCTACAAATTCAAGGCGTTGTGGGGCTTTTACCTGGAATTGCGATCAACACCGTCGGGCAGCTCTTCAGCTCCACTTTTTTGGTAGTTCTGGCATTTTACATGCTGCTGTATGGCGATCGCTTTTGGAACGGAATTATCCAACTTCTGCCCCCCCGGCTAGGCGCTGCTTTAAGCACCTCTCTGCAACAACAATTTCACCAGTTTTTCTTAACTCAACTGCTGCTTGCCCTAGCCATGGTCTTCTTTTTACTCCCAACTTTCCTCATTCTCAACATTAAATTCAGCTTACTATTTGCCATTCTCATTGGCTTGTTCGAGGTTATTCCTCTATTTGGTGCCACGATCGGCATTGGGCTAGTAACGCTTTTAGCATTGGGGCTGCAAGGTCCATTTGCCGCAGCCCAAGTTGTCGTCGCTAGCATGGTGTTTCAGCAAATTACTGATAACATCATTGCCCCCAGAATTCGAGGCGAATTTACAGGACTCAATCCTATTTGGATTGTGATTGCCTTGCTGTTGGGCGGCAGAGTTGCCGGGTTTACCGGAGTAGTGTTGGCATTGCCGATCGCCGCCACCATTAAAAGCACCAGTGAGGCAATGAGAAACATGGAGAAAGCCGCCTGATTAATCGACAATTTCAATCCACAATTTCGTCTAACCGAAAGCGAACAATCTTCATAATTTCAGTGAGTGCCTGCGATCGCTCTATTTCTAAAGAATTTGCCAATCGAGTTTGAAACGCTTCTAGAATACTAGCCTTTGTATGATTCTTAACGGCAACAATGAACGGGAAGCCAAAACGCGCTTGATATAAGCGATTTAGCTTTTGAAACTGCTGATATTCCTCCAGCGTTAATCGATCTAATCCGGCTCCGGACTGTTCCTTCATCGAAGCCTCAGCCATTCTAACCTTGCTGCCCAAGTCAGGATGCGATCGCATGAACAGGATCTGCTCATCCCTGGTCATCTGATGGATGATTTTTACCATACATTGATATAAATCTTCTGTATCAGAAAACGGTCGCTGCTCCCAGGCTTGCCCAGCGATCGCCGGAGTATTTTCAAACACTCCACCTAACACAGCCACAAATTTATCCCGTTCCATATTGTTTAATTGAGTAAGGTTCATACGGGTTACCGCAATGCACTCCCTAAAATAATTTTGGCGATCGCCCCCGTTACCGCTTCAGGTCGTTCAGTCTTCAACTGTTCATACCATTGCTCAGTAATATTCCAGTCTTTTCCATGAATTTGATCGGCTCGTTTTCGTGCCTTAAGAACCAAATCTGTCGTTCTTTGCTTTCGTTCAGCCTCATACCGTTTTAACGCATCTTCCACACTCACATTGGTGGTCATCAAGTAACGAACCAACACCTCTACATCTTCCATCGCCTGACACCCTCCCTGTCCCAAGTCTGGAGCCGCACTATGTCCAGAATCCCCTAACAGCGCCACTCTTCCTCGCACTAAGCTCTGAAGCGGCTCAATATCATGAATGGGAATACGGTTCGTTTGCACCGGACTTAAGCGCCGGATCAAAGCTTGAACGGGCTCGCACCAGCCTTGAAAAAATTGCGTCAACTCTGCTACAAATTGATCTGCCGCGACAGGTTCCCCCAGCGGCAAAGGAACATCTAAAAAAAATAAAACCGAACC
>JAAUPA010000108.1 GCA_012034615.1 Leptolyngbyaceae cyanobacterium CSU_1_4
TCTGGGGACTTTGAAAGGTTCGGAAGTCCCCCAGAATGGGGGATTTAGGGGGCGATCAGAGCCATAGCATCTCAAGGATTCATACTTCCATTCAGCAATGCCCAAGACCTTTATCCATAATTGGTATTCCTCAAGACTTTCCCCGCCCAACTTGCTCCGATTTATGGCAATCTGGAAAGCAAGAGTTGATGACCGACCTAACATCAAAGCTTTGATCAAAGACCTTCCTAGACCTAGACCTTCATTCTTCAAAAAATAGGGTATGCAAACTCTTTCCACGCCTGTAATCCCTACTAAGGAATCTTCTTACTTAGGACTTCCGACCGATGGTTCCATCCATCGCCGCAAAACACGCCCCGTTCCCGTAGGCAGTATCACCATTGGCGGCGGTCATCCAGTGGCAGTCCAATCCATGATCAACGAAGATACCCTTGATATTGAGGGTTCTGTTGCCGCTATTCGCCGCCTCCACGAAATTGGCTGCGAAATTGTTCGGGTCACCGTGCCCAGCATGGCTCATGCCAAAGCAATGGCAGAAATTCGAGAAAAATTGTTTGCCTCATACCAGCCCGTGCCCTTGGTGGCAGATGTCCATCACAACGGTCTAAAAATTGCTTTAGAAGCTGCCAAACATGTAGATAATGTGCGAATTAACCCTGGGCTTTATGTGTTTGAAAAACCCAAAGCAGGTCGGGAAGATTACTCGGAAGCTGAGTTTAATGAAATTGGTGAAAAGATTCGGGAAACCCTAGAGCCGCTGGTGATTTCACTGCGAGATCAAAACAAATCCATGCGCATCGGCGTGAATCATGGTTCTTTGGCAGAGCGAATGCTGTTTACCTACGGTGACACCCCCGAAGGGATGGTGGAATCGGCATTAGAGTTCATCCGCATTTGTGAATCTTTAAATTTCTATAACATTGAGCTATCCCTCAAAGCTTCTAAAGTTGCCGTCATGATTGCCGCCAATCGCCTCATGGTGCAGCGCATGGACGAACTAGGCATGGATTATCCGCTCCATTTGGGGGTGACCGAGGCAGGCGATGGAGAATACGGACGGATCAAATCTACTGCCGGAATTGGCACGCTACTCGCCGAGGGCATTGGGGATACGATCCGCGTTTCCTTGACTGAAGCGCCCGAAAAAGAGATTCCGGTTTGCTACGGCATTTTGCAGGCTTTGGGCTTGCGGCGAACCATGGTGGAATACGTGGCTTGTCCTTCTTGCGGGCGCACTTTGTTTAACCTGGAAGAAGTGCTGCACAAAGTCCGAGAGGCAACCAGTCATCTGACTGGGCTCAATATTGCTGTGATGGGCTGTATTGTGAACGGTCCTGGCGAAATGGCGGATGCCGACTATGGCTATGTGGGCAAACAGGCGGGGTTTATTGCCCTTTATCGAGGTCGCGATGAGATCAAACGGGTTCCTGAGGATCAGGGCGTTATAGAGCTGATCAACCTCATTAAAGCGGATGACTGCTGGATTGATCCTTAGCCAGATTAAGCTCTAGCCAGATTGAACTTCTAGCCAGATTGACTTCTAATGAGTCTGAGGGCTGATGATAATTTGTCCCGTCCGTCTCGTCTTGGCTGTGCTAGATTGGGCGTACTTATTTTGCAGTTTGTCCTTCTCAGCTCAATCGGAAAATGCCAATTACAAAGCGTGGACTAATCCTGGGTGCAACGATCGCGGGGGTCACGGGTGTGGCGCTTACGGGCGTGGGTTTGCATTCGTCTCAGGGACAAGCCTTTCTTCAGGAAAGTCCCAAACAATTGATTGATGAAGTTTGGCAATTGGTTGATCGAACCTATGTCGATGGGACGTTCAACAAAACCGATTGGCGAGCCGTGAGGCAAGAGTATTTAGGACGAGAGTATTCTAGCCGCGAATCTGCTTACGATGCGATCCGCGAAATGCTGGAAAAGTTAAATGATCCCTACACTCGCTTTTTAGACCCCCAGGCATTTAGAAGTATGCAGGTCGATACTTCAGGTGAACTGACTGGGGTGGGCATTCAGCTTTCTCAAGATGAAGAAACCAAGGCGCTGATTGTGGTTGCGCCGATTGAGGGCACGCCCGCCTCTCAGGCAGGCATTTTAGCGCGGGATATCATTACTAAAATTGATGGTCAATCTACTGAGGGCATGGATTCTAATGCTGCTGTGGATTTGATTCGGGGAGAAGTGGGAACTGAAGTTGTCCTGACGATTAAGCGGGGCGATCGCGAATTGGATTTTCCTCTCAAACGCGCCCAAATTCCTATTCACCCGGTTCGCTACTCAAAACAAGATTCTCCTAACGGACCGATTGGCTACATTCGGCTGTCTCAATTTAGTGCCAAAGCGGGTGACGAATTCAAAGCTGCCCTCCAAGATTTAGAAAAGCAAAATGTTACGGGCTATGTTCTGGATCTGCGAGTTAACCCGGGTGGGCTGCTCTATTCTGCGATCGACATTGCCCGGATGTGGATTAAAGAAGGCGTGATTGTTTCGACGGTCGATCGCCAGGGCGTATCTGAACAAGAAACCGCCAATAACACAGCGCTCACCGAGAAGCCCTTGGTCGTTTTAGTCGATGGCGGCTCTGCCAGCGCCAGCGAAATTTTATCGGGCGCTCTGCAAGATGACAAACGAGCCGTCCTCATTGGTAGCAAGACTTTTGGCAAAGGTTTGGTGCAGTCGGTGCGCAGCTTGGGAGATGGTTCGGGCTTGGCGGTGACCATTGCTAAGTACCTAACTCCTAGCGGGCGCGACATCAATAATGCAGGCATTCAGCCCGATGTGGTTGTAGATTTGACCGATGAACAGCGGCAGGCTTTGTTCGGGGCAGACAACAAAATTGGCACCTCTGAAGATATTCAGTATCTTAAAGCCTTAGAAGTGTTGGGTCAGAAAATCGTGCAGGAAGGCAGTGATAAACCGCAAGCTGCCGCCAGTCCGGCTCTGCCCTAAGCCCCTAGGGATGCTTGCCTGGGTCAGCGCTTTAACTAGGCTGACATTTTCCTGCCCGAATCAGCCCCACTCGACGGGCGATCGCTTCTCCTTGAGACTCAAAAGGTCCCCAAGTTTGTGCATCGGACGGGGGCACTGTTTGGGGCAAATCTTGTGGCGAGTCTATTGGGACGATTTCACGTTGCGCAATTTCACAGTGTCCTGTGGGCTGCTTCACAATGTACCAAGCCATAGGTCTTTTCTCCTGATAAACTGACAAAGGCAAACTCAAGGTAATTATGACTTCTCAACAGCAAGATTCCCAGTCACCCAAGAGCCAACTTTCCGAGCCTCAAGGGTTTTGGCAATCTGGTTTTTGGAAAAGTCAGCGAGAGAACGTGCAAATCTTGGCGATCGCCCTCATTCTCGCGGTCATCATCCGTCTATTCATTGCCGAACCTCGCTACATTCCCTCCGATTCGATGGTGCCCACGCTGCAAATTGGCGATCGTCTGGTCATCGAAAAAGTTGCCTACCGCCTCCGCCCGCCCGCAGCCGGAGAAGTGATTGTGTTTGAGCCGCCTGCTCTCCTCCAAGAATACGGCTACTCTGCCGATCGCGCCTTTATCAAACGAATCATTGCCACCCCAGGCGACACTATAGAGGTGCATCAGGGGCTGGTTTACCGCAACGGTCAACCCTTGGCAGAACCCTATATTGCAGAATCGCCACAGTATGAAATGTCGTCTGTGACCGTGCCCCCCAACCAGTTTTTTGTCATGGGCGACAACCGCAACAACAGCAACGACTCCCACGTTTGGGGGTTTTTGCCCCAAAAGAACATCATTGGGCGAGCAATCTTTCGCTTTTGGTCCCTAGAGCGGTTTGGCGTTTTAAAGAACTAGAACTGCAAGTAATGCATGATTTCAGCCGTAAGCGATCCGGGCAAAGCCAATCGTCGCTGCAAATCTGCCAAATTTTTGTAAGCGCCCTGCTGACGGTTTTGCACGATCGCCCTTGCCAAAAATAAATCTATTGCCGGAATTTGAATCAGCCTTTCGACGGATGCCGTGTTGGGATTGATAGGCGGCGCAAGCTCACCCGCAGAGCCGTAGTAGCAAAATTGCAGCACAGGCACTAAGCCTTGGAGCCGATGAATCGGCACACCCAGGGCAGCGGCAATATCTTCTAGGCAGTGAAAGGCTACGCCCGATTGCCTAAGAGCCACGAGCGATCGCGCTTGATGAATCGACAAGCCGGGCAATCTCAGCCAATCATCCACCCCCGCTTGGTTCACGTCAATCTTGATCCCTAATTTGGCAGCAATAGGAATCTCTTCGGGACGCAGCCGATAGTAAGGATCGTGCAGCATTTGCGATCGCGCTGAGCCTCGGTTGCTTTCCTGGTTCCCTCTCCACCATTTCGCCAGTTTCATCATATGATGCGATCTAGCAATTGCCGTCGTTTTTGTTCAAACTCATATTCCGAAACCAGCCCCTCTTGCCGCAACTGCTCCAACTGCCGCAACGCCTCCGCCACTGTTTCCACTTGAATCGGGCTCCTGTTAGGGGGCGTGGGGGAACGAGGCACCGCCAGACCTGCTCCAGCTTGAGCCGCTATAGGGGAAGAATTGAAGTTTTGCTCAAATTCCTCGCCATCTTGAAACAAGTACCAGGCTCCCTCAATCAAACTAGCCACTGTGGGAATGGGCGTTAATCCTAGCAACAGATACACAATTCCCCATCGGGGCTGACCTAAGTAAAACTTATGCAAGCCTGAGACAGTGCCATTCAGGATCGGAATCGGAATGGCTCCGGCAAAAGCTAACACTGCGGCAACTTTTCGATCTTTGGGTTTGCTCAACATGCCCACAACAGTAATGACGTGTCTGAAATTATAGGCTCTGATGTGAAAAAATAGCTGTGCTAGTCAACTCGGTTACAATCCTCCGTATGGTCACTCAGTCCTGGAATCGTCGTCACATTATTTCTCTAGAAGACTTTCAACCTGCCGAATACGACACTGTGCTGCAAACGGCAGTCAGTTTTCAGGAGGTGCTATCTCGGCGTACCAAAAAGGTGCCCACGCTACAGGGGCAGGTTGTTGCGAACTTGTTTTTCGAGTCTTCAACCCGCACTCGCAGCAGTTTTGAGCTGGCTGCTAAGCGTCTTTCGGCAGATACCCTAAATTTTGCAGCCAGCACATCCTCCCTCACCAAAGGAGAAACGATTCTCGATACTGCCAAAACTTATTTGGCAATGGGCACAGATATGATGGTGATTCGCCACCGAGAAGCAGGTGTTCCGCAAGCGATCGCCGATGAAATGGATCGTTTGCAGTCTCGTGTGGGAGTACTGAACGCAGGCGACGGGCTTCATGAACATCCGTCTCAAGCGCTGCTTGACCTGTTTACACTTTGCACGACTCTTGATGCCGAAAAACCCAGGCTTTCTCTTTTGGCAGGCAAAAAGATTGCGATCGTGGGCGATATTCTCCACTCCCGCGTCGCCCGCTCTAATATTTGGAGCCTAACTGCCAGCGGAGCCGAAGTCCATTTAGCCGCCCCGCCGACGCTGCTCCCTAAGCTCTTTGCCAACTATTCCATTCCGAGGGGCATGGAGGGCTGGGAAGATGGGCACAGCGATCGCCAGCTTTTTCTTCATTGGGACTTAGAGCCAGCTCTAAGGAATGCCGATTTTGTCATGACACTGCGCTTACAAAAAGAGCGAATGACCCAGCATTTACTGCCTAGCCTGCGAGAATATCATCAACGCTTTGGCATCACGAGCGATCGCCTGAAGCATTGCCACCCAGAGGTTAAAGTGCTTCACCCAGGACCGGTTAACCGAGGCGTAGAAATTAGCTCCGAACTCATGGACAACCCAAAATTCAGCTTAATTTCACAGCAAGTCACCAGCGGCGTAGCCGTTCGCATGGCGCTGCTCTATCTCATGGGCAGTGGTAAGACCTAAAAGTCAGCCATACTAGTAGCCTGTCAAGGATGAAATGAGGGATGGGAGTGAATGGGTAGATGGGTAGAGGGGTGGAGGGGTGAGAGGGGTGGAGGGGTGGAGGGGTGGTCACTCATCCACCCATTCACCCGTCCACCCATACCACCCCTTAAATCAAAGCTGGCAGTCTACTAGTCAGCCACTCAAAACAAGTCACAATAGGATCGCCCAGCATCCCTCATCTCCACAGCATCCCATGGTCGTTTCCACTGCTCCCTCAATTCATCCCGGCGACAGCTTTGCAATTACCTTTGCGCCTCTTTCGCTCGAAGAGGTGTATCAGATAGCCAATGATCCCGCAAATGGCGCAGTGGTGGTGATGAGCGGCATGGTTCGCAATCAAACCGAAGGAAAGCCGGTTGTGGCGCTGGAATATCAGGCGTATGAACCGATGGTTCTGGAGGTCTTTAAGAAAATTGCCGCAGAAATCCGACAGACTTGGGGCGTGACCCATGTGGTGATCCATCATCGTACCGGAAAATTGCAGGTGGGCGAAATTAGTGTCTTGGTGGCGATCGGGTGCCCTCATCGTTCAGAGGCGTTTGCGGCTTGTCAGTATGGCATTGATACCCTGAAGCATTCTGCCCCCATTTGGAAAAAGGAGATTTGGAGCGATGGTTCTACAAGCTGGGTCAGTATTGGGGCTTGCGAGCAACAAGAAGGCTGTTGAACTCATAAAAGTCTGTTGAAGCGTGTGCCGCACAGATGCCGCAGGAGGCAGTCGCCTACTGGTCTGTTAAGAAATATAAATGATGGGATGGTCAAAGAATTCAAAATTCAAAATGAGGATAAAGTCACTTTTTCACCAAGGTTCATCAATCAATGCAGTCTCATCTAAAACGATTATGTCAGGCTCATAGCCTGATCTCCCGTCAAGCGATCGGACAATGCACTCTTTAGGAACGAAATAAGGAAGTCCTAGCCGTTCAATTTCAATACCCGTTTTTAGAGCGGTGAACCCTGCAACCTTTGAAGGCTTGCCTCTCGGTTTTGGCATCTCGACAATTCCTCCTCGGTGCAATTCATAGCGACATTCAGATGACTCTGGGAGCCACTCAATGAACTCATCAAACGAAACGGGTGCTTGTATTGCCTGAAACATAAAGTCACCTCACTTTTGTTTAGCTGCAAGTAATTCAACATAGCTCTTAGCTTAATGCTCAAGCTGGAGGAGTAATCTATTATTCACTTCTTCTTAAATTACGGAGTCAATGTGCAAATGCGATCGCGCCCACTTTCCTTCGCCAAATAGAGCGCCTTATCCGCCAACTTAATGAGCGTAATCGGCGAACTATGCTGACTGGGATAAAGACATGAAATCCCTAAACTGAGCGTCATTTTTGCACCCAGGGGCGAACTAGCATGGGCAACATCAAGCCTTTTCATTGCTGCCTGAATCGCTTCGGCAACCTGATTAGCGCCCGCCAAATTAATCCCTGGAAGCAACATCACAAACTCTTCGCCGCCATAGCGTGCCACCAAATCAGTCGGACGACCCATGGTCTTACTCAGGGCTTGCGCTACTTGCTTCAGGCATTTGTCGCCCGCCAAGTGACCGTAGGTGTCGTTGTAGCGCTTAAAATAATCAATATCCACAAAAATAAGCGACAGCGGCTCTTGCTCTCTAGAAGTGCTTTGCCATTGGTAAATTAACATTTCATCAAAGCAACGGCGGTTAGCAACCTGAGTCAGCCCATCTACCGAAGCCAAACGTTGCAACATTTGGTTCACTTCTTCTAGCTTCTGATTGGTATCTTCTAACTGGCGGTAAAGCTGACCTTGCTGAATGAGGCGACGCACCCGACAGCGAAGCAATGCCCAGTGAATCGGTTTAGTAAAATAATCGACTGCCCCCACCTCAAAGGCTTGATCCACCGACTGTTGATCCTCCAGCGCAGTGATCATCAGGACAGGTGTTGAAACCATTAAATAATCTTGTGTCTTCTGAGCGAACCCATGGGTTTGTGTGGGGTCAGACATCCCACTCATCTGTAGCTTTTGAAGCTGAGCACAACAGGCAAACCCATCCATAATGGGCATAATGATGTCTAACAACACCACGTCAGGACGGAGACGTGCATACGCTTCTAACGCCTGTCTGCCATCTTCTGCCTCTTCGACCTGATAGCCTTCGCTCTCTAGTCTTCGGCGTAGGTGAGTTCGGGTCAAGCGATCGTCATCAACAATGAGAATAAGTGGCGTATCATCCATCTGTTATCCAGCCAGTCCTCATCACTAAAAATCTATAACCACGAGTCTTGCGACTTCACCGCGTTAATTTGGTATCACTCAATACTTAAATAATGCAGATACGGAGGTGAGCCTAGACCGATTTTCGCTTAAATCGAGCCATCAACTTAGAATCGTTAGAATCTTCACGATTAAAAATGGCAAAATTTTAGATAGTTTGGAAGCATATCCCTATTAAGAGTTTTTCTGATGACCGCTAGTATTTCTCCCCTCGCCAGTCAATATGATCCATCGATCACAGAAGCCAAGTGGCAGCAACACTGGGAAGATCGCCAAATTTTTAAGGCAGATCCCAACGCGAGCGGAGAACCTTTCTGTGTGATGATACCGCCGCCAAATGTGACAGGCAGCCTTCACATGGGTCATGCTTTTGAGAATGCCCTAATTGACACGTTGGTGCGCTATTACCGCATGAAAGGGCGGAATACGCTGTGGCTACCCGGAACCGATCACGCCAGTATTGCGGTGCAGACCATCTTAGAGAAAGAGCTAAAATCTCAGGGCAAAACCCGCCATGATGTGGGACGAGAGGCTTTTCTAGAACGGGCTTGGCAGTGGAAGGCAGAGTCGGGCGGCACCATTGTGGGGCAACTGCGTCGGCTGGGGGTGTCGGTGGACTGGTCGCGGGAACGATTCACGATGGACAAAGGGCTGTCGAAAGCAGTTCTAGAAGCTTTTACCAGGCTTTACCGAGAAGGATTGATTTATCGAGGCAAATACCTGGTGAATTGGTGTCCGGCAAGCCAGTCAGCCGTGTCAGATTTAGAGGTAGAAAATCAGGAGGTGAATGGCAGTCTTTGGCACTTCCGATATCCTCTGACTGATGGCTCGGGTGCGGTGGAAGTAGCCACGACCCGACCTGAGACAATGCTGGGTGATACGGCTGTGGCGGTTAATCCCCATGACGATCGCTACCAACATCTCATTGGCAAAACGGTAATATTGCCCATTTTGGGGCGCGAAATTCCGATCATTGCGGATGAGTATGTTGACTCTGAATTTGGAACAGGCTGCGTGAAGGTGACCCCAGCCCATGATCCCAACGATTTTGAAATGGGCAAACGCCACGATTTACCCTTTATCACCGTCATGAACAAAGACGGCACCCTGAATGAGAACGCTGGGGAGTTTCAAGGACAAGACCGCTTTGTGGCTCGGAAGAATGTGGTGAAGCGGCTGGAGGCAGAGGGGGCGCTGGTGAGGGTAGAAGCTTATCGCCACACGGTTCCTTATAGCGATCGCGGCAAAGTGCCTGTAGAGCCGTTGCTTTCGACGCAATGGTTTGTCAAAATTCGCCCTATGGCAGATCGTGCCCTAGAGTTTCTCGATGGGCAGCAAGAGCCCGTGTTTGTGCCAGAGCGCTGGACAAAGGTGTATCGCGATTGGTTGGTGAACCTGCGGGATTGGTGCATTTCGCGGCAGCTTTGGTGGGGGCACCAAATTCCAGCTTGGTACGCTATCAGCGAAACCGGGGGAGAGATTCGGGAGGATACGCCGTTTGTGGTGGCGAATAATGAGGCAGAAGCGCGGGAACAGGCGATCGCCCAGTTTGGTGAATCTGTTCAGCTTGAGCAAGATCCTGATGTGCTAGATACCTGGTTCTCTGCGGGGTTATGGCCTTTTTCAACGTTGGGCTGGCCCGACCAAACGACAGATTTAGCGACCTATTATCCCACAACTACCTTGGTCACAGGCTTCGATATCATCTTTTTCTGGGTTGCCCGGATGACCATGATGGGCGGACATTTCACCGGACAGATGCCGTTCAAAACAGTCTACATTCATGGGCTAGTGCGGGATGAGAACAATAAGAAAATGTCCAAGTCGTCTAATAACGGCATTGACCCGCTGCTGTTAATTAGCAAGTATGGCACCGATGCTTTGCGCTATACGCTCATCCGCGAGGTGGCGGGTGCCGGACAGGATATTCGTCTGGATTACAATCGCAAAACGGAAGAGTCGGCATCGGTAGAGGCTTCCCGCAATTTTACCAACAAGCTGTGGAACGCTTCTCGGTTTGTGATGATGAATTTAGATGGACAAACCCCAGAGCAGTTGGGTGAGCCGCAAAACTTGGAATTGTGCGATCGCTGGATTCTGTCTCGCTATAACCAGGTGATGCAGCAAACCAATCAGAACATCGACCAATATGGTTTGGGGGAAGCCGCCAAAGGGCTTTACGAATTCATTTGGGGCGATTTTTGCGATTGGTATATTGAACTGGTTAAATCTCGGTTGCAAGAAAAAGAATCAGCATCGGGTAAAGCGGCGCAACAAACTTTAGCGCATGTCTTGGAGGGAATTCTGCGATCGCTCCATCCCTTCATGCCCCACATCACCGAGGAGCTATGGCAAACCCTGACTCAGGCAAATGGAGACAGGAGCCTAGCCGTACAGTCTTATCCTCAAGCCAACGAAAGCTTAATTAATCCTGACCTGGAGCAACAGTTCGATCTACTGATTGGCACCATTCGGACGGTGCGCAATTTGCGAGCAGAGGCAGAAATTAAGCCCGGCGTGAAGATTCAAACCTTTTTGCAAACAGAGAGCGATCGCGAACAGCAAATCCTAATTGCAGGAAAATCATACATTCAAGATCTCGCCAAAATTGAGGATCTAACGATCGGCAAGCCCAATACTCCGGTCGCCCCTAAGCTCCCCGAGGCTTTACCCCTGAGTTCTTTTGCTCCGGAAGACAAACCCAAACTCTTGGGCAACTATCAAAAGTCCGTGACAACCGTGGCATTCTTCTTGGGCGGATTCATTTTGCTGCGGATCATTTCAGCCCTACTAGGAGTCATTGATCATCTATTCTTCATTACGCCTGTACTGAAGCTAATTGGAGCAGGCTGGATGATTTGGTTTGTTCGACGATATTTGCTCAGGGCGGGCGATCGTCAAGAGCTCCTAGAAAAAATTAGCCAAATGAAAGCCCAAGTTGCCCACCAAGCCACAACCGTTGAAGCAACCGTCATTGCCGATGAGCCCCAGCAGATGATTGCCGGAGTGGTGGGCACTGTTCAAGTGCTCATTCCTCTAGAAGGCGTGGTTGATCTGGAGGCTTTACGCACCAAACTCCAGCGAGACCTAACCAAAGTAGAGGGCGAAATCCTCTCCTTGACCCAACGCCTGAGAAATGCCAATTTTGTAGATAAAGCCCCACCCGATGTGGTTCAAGGCGTTAGAGATGCTTGGGCAGAGGCAGAAATTCAGGCAGAAATCCTGAAGGATCGATTAAACCGTCTGTGAAAGAGAAAAACTCTGTCCTGGGGTTTTAATCAGGGCTGATCTTCCTGAAGATCAGACGGTATACTGGTAGCTTCTCGTCAAGTAACTTCTCGTAAAGCATTGGAACTCTTGCATTGAAATGTTGCATCTAGCTCAGGTGATACAAACAGACCCTGGGGGTAAGGTGAAGCTGCAACTCCTTGCACAGCAGAAAGCTGAGCACGCTTGGGTTGTTTTAGCCCATGAAGACGGTATCCTCTGGTGTGATGCCGATTATCACCCTGGAGCCCTAGTTTTGCTGGAACTGTCTCCGACCAAGCAAGTCCAGCATATTAGTGATGCGACGGGGTGGGTCTTAGAAATAGTGGAGCAATACCTGTCTTTGGGCATTACCCCTGCAATTTTGCAGGAAGAAGTGCAGCGGGCAGAACAATGGCGACAGTCCTTAACGTTGCAAAGCCAAGAACTAGGGCGACGAGCCTTGGAGGTGGAAGCCCGCCGCGACCAGATTCAAGAGCTGGAAGAAAACCTCAAGATAGAACGACAGAGGCTAGAGGGAACTGCCGCTGAACTGAAAAACAGCGACCCGGCGACGGACTAAAGTTCCCGTGGGGAACCCTTAGCTCCCTTTGTAGGTACTGTACGCCCAAGGCGAAACGAGGAGAGGGACATGATAATGGGCAGTCGCATCGGCAACGCCAAAGCGAAGGGGAATGTCGGCTAAAAAACTAGGATGAGGGAGATTTTCTAGCTGAGAAAAATACTCCCCGATCGCAAACACCAACTCGTAAACGCCAACCTGAAACTCGTCATCCATCAATAAGGGTGAATCGGTGCGACCGTCTGAATTAGTGTGCGTAGACTTAAGGTGCGTTCTCTTGCCTGACTGTGGATCAATCTGCCAAAGCGCGATCGCCACATTTGCCGCCGGACAACCGTGGGCAGTATCCAATACATGAGTTGAGAGTTTGCCTGACATGGCGATCGCCCTCCTGATTTGTCCAAATGAATTTATTTAACAAAATTAGAATAAAAGGTGCAGAGATATTTTCATCTCTACACCTTTTAGCGATGTACCTTTAGCGGCATATCTTTAAGCCGCGTACTAATACAAATACATACCAATACAAAACAAATATTTGTGAAGTGCCAAAAATCTATAGACCTGGCAGATTTAATCCACCGGTTAGATCTTCCATTCGTTCCCGCATAATTCCAGTCGATTTTTCATAGGCATCTTTCATTGCTGCCGCAACTAAGTCAGAAAGAATATCTGCCCCTTCTGCCAAAGCATCAGGAGAGATTTCGACACGACGAGGCTCTTGGTTACCACTCACCACCACCTTGACCAAGCCGCCACCCGATTCGCCCAAAATCTCCATCATTCCAGTTCTTCTTGCAGCTTCTTTGCGCCTTCCTGAACCTGTTGGGCTTTCTTAAACGCCTCGCCTAGCTCTTTCATTTTACCCAAACCGAAACCGAAGCCTTGTCCTTGTCCTTTCGTCATAATTCCTTGCCCTGTATGGGTTGAACGTTAGCTGAGTCCAATTTCTGGAAAGAGCCATAGCAGCTACTTAATATAGCTCATCTAGGAAAGAACGGAACTTCTCTGCGCAAGATGTCTACCAAACGAAACACCTCTTTGGTGCGCTAAACTGTGCAAAACCCTGCGGGAACAAGCACCCTATGCTGAATAAAGGGATGAACAGCACCATCCGCCCTACAGGCTAGATAGGGCATTCATTACCAGGATGAAGGCAGGACACGTTACACCATTTGAAATTCGCCGAGCATTTTAACTTCGGGTTCTAGTAAGAGCGACCATTTCTTCTCCACCTCTTCCTGAACCAATCGAATCAGTTGAAAGATGTCTGCCGCAGTGGCACCGCCGCAGTTGAGGATGAAATTGGCGTGGCGTTGGGCGATTTGTGCACCCCCAATTTGATGCCCTTTCAAGCCACTTTGCTCAATTAACCAGCCAGCTTTGTAGGACTTAGGATTTCGGAAAACGCTACCGCAGCTAGGGAGGTGATAGGGCTGACTGTCGCGCCGTTGGTTGAGGTGCGCTGTCGTGTTTGCCATGACCTGCTGAGGATCTGCCCCCGGTTGAAGTTGCAGCGTCGCTTGAGAGACCAGCCGAATTGCTTCGGGTGAGGCGGTATGTGCCAAACCTTGCAGGGCAGAAGTGCGATAGCCAAAGTTGAGCGCTTGGGGCATTAGCACTTCAACCGAGCCGTCGATCGCCAACACATGGGCATTCACCAATAACTCGGCTGTACAGGCTTGATGGGCTCCGGCATTCATCACCACAGCTCCTCCCACGGTTCCAGGAATACCTACTGCCCACTCTAAACCCGTCCAACCCCGCTCTGCGGCTTGCCAAGCTAAACGGGCAATTTGGTCGCCAGCGGCAGCCGTGAGTTGCCCGGTTGCGTCATCAAAGGCAATGTGTTTGAGGTGACGGGTACATACCACCAACCCAGGCAAACCGCGATCGCTCACCAACAGGTTAGACCCCGCGCCCACCAGGGTAATAGGTAATCCTCGTTCTTTTGCCCAATTTAAGCCTGCCTGTAAATCTTCGGTGGTACGAGGAGCCAGGTAAAGCTCTGCGGGTCCCCCAACCCGAAAAGAAGTGAGGCTTGCCAGAGAAGCCTGGGGCCTAATCAGGCAATCTGTGCCGGCTATGCGAATCGGCTGAGGCTTGCGTCCTAGGGGCGAAAAACGAGACGAACCCATGTTGCTCACGGAGGTTTTGGGAATTACTCTGAGGGATACAGATGGAGCGGTAGGCGGTTCGTGGGATAAAGTCATGATCTTCAGGTGCTTGCAATGCGTTGAGTGAATGAATGGGAGACAGGAACCACCGACGATGGCTAGAAGCAGGCTTATATTAAGCTAGGAATCGCTTGCTTCTGCTGAATTTTTTGGTAAAAGGTCATGAGTTCAGGAATCACCCGATTAAGATTGCCTGCCCCCAAAAACAGCACTAAGTCACCGGGAAGGAGCGTTTCCATGAGGTAAGCAGAAACGGTTTGCAGGCTGGGTTGATAGACGGATTGAGGATGGTGCAGGGCGATCGCTTCTGCCAATTGCAGTCCTGTCACTTGCCCCAAATCGGGTTCCCCCGCGCTATAAATATCTGTAGTGATGACCACATCAGCATTCCCAAAAGACTCTGCAAATTCTGAAAGAAACGTCAAGGTGCGGCTATAGCGATGGGGTTGAAACACTGCTACCACTCGTCGTGGATCGGTGGAATCGGCTCGCAACCGGGCGGCAGCCAGAGTCACCTGAATTTCGCTGGGGTGATGCCCATAGTCATCGATAAATAAAATGTGGTTGTACTCGCCTCGATGTTCAAACCGCCGCCGAGCGCCTTCAAAGGTGGCAAGAATGCTAGCAATTTGAGTAAATTCTAAGCCGACGAGCCGCCCAATCGCGATCGCTGCTAGTGCATTACTAAGGTTATGTTCACCCAAAATTGGAAAATTCAGCCGACCCAACACTTGACCCCGCTCTAGAATCAGGGCGCTGGTTCCATCCGCACCATAGGTGACTTGGTCAACCGTATAATCGGCGGTAGACTGCCAGAGGCTGTAGGTAATCGAAGGTTGAATAAATTGCTCAACAGCGGGCGAATCGATGCAGCCAATCACCTGCTGACATTGTCTGGCAAAAATTTGAAAGGTATCGATGACCTCTTCCAACGTGGTGTAGTGATCGGGATGATCTAATTCAATATTGGTAATCACGCCAATTTGAGCCGAATGCTTGACTAAAGACCCATCCGATTCGTCAGCTTCTGCCACAAAGTGAACGCCCTTGCCCACATAAGCATTGCCTTCCCAGGCATTCACCTCACCCCCTACCACAATGGTTGGCTCTAAGCCTGCCTTTAGCAGCAAATAGCCGACCATGCTGCTGGTTGTCGTTTTACCATGGGTGCCCGCGATCGCAATGCCCTGATATTGCTTCATTAAAGCTGCTAGCAAATCCGATCGATGAAAGATCGGACACCCCAGTTCAACCGCCGCCCGGTACTCAGAATTGGCTGGGTTAATGGCAGTCGAACACACCACTTGGGGCAGCACACCCTGAGCCAGGTGGATAATATTTGCGGCTCCCTGAGTCAAAAATATCTGTGCCCCTTGCGCCTCTAAGCGCTGCGTAATATTGCTAGAGGCAAGGTCTGAACCCGACACTGGCAAGTTTCTTTGGGTTAAGACATGGGCAA
>JAAUPA010000109.1 GCA_012034615.1 Leptolyngbyaceae cyanobacterium CSU_1_4
GACTGTTTTTAGTACTTGACGAGAGATCAGAGCATACAGTTTTGCTCTCAACAAAATGAATCAGCCCTGCCCAAATTGGGGGACTTCCGATCCAGTTCTGTGCTTCAAAGTCCCCCAATTTGGGGGATTTGGTGGGCGAAAAAGCTTGGAACGAAGCCAGTCTAGACTTATGTATACACCGTAGCCCAGAGGAGGAAAAGGGAGCCAGAATCTAAATCCCTTTCCGCTCTGGGAGAGGGATTTAGTATGAGGGTGAAAATCTGTGAATCTTACGCCCGATTTAGGATTGCTCTGTGATGTACCTCTATCTATTCAGGAATGGCTCTATACGATTGGAAATCAAAAGGATTGGCAATAGAAAAATTATTCCTTAGGATAGATGCTGAGTTGGGATATACCATCGTCTGATAGGGAGGAAATCGTTCGATCGGTTGATGCTTGAAACCTCTTACTCAAATGTATGGCAACCTCACTTCGTCCTTCTGCTGCAACTCGTAGCGACACAGGTTTATTAGTGCGTCAGTTACGCCAACTTATCAATTTTACCCAAGCAGAGTTCGCCAAAAAACTGGGGATGTCTATTCTAACGATCGCCCGCTGGAAAAAGGGGCGATCGCAGCCTTCGCCATTAGCATTAATACAGTTAAAATCCATACTATACAAACTCAAAGCGTTGCCCCATAAGCTTCAGAAAACCTGTGTCTAAGCTCTGCGCGTAGGATATTTCGACGAGAGGTTTTAGTCAATGAGGCAACCTAGAGTTGATCAGCAGACCGGATTGCGAGCGGTGAAAAAATGACTAGGAAAAGGCAACTGCATCTCTATGGAGTGGCATTACTGTGCGTGACGTTTGCTTTAGGGGCTACGCTGTTGCTTTTACCGTGGCTTCATCCCTCCACTATGTCCTTGTTCTTCGTGGCGGTCATGATCAGCGCTTGGTATGGTGGCTGGAGGGCTGGATTGTTAGCAACGGTTTTATCGACGCTGGCAATTAATTTCTTCTTCTTTAAACCCGTCTCATCCCTGCATATCCTCAATCTAGAAACCGCTGTTCAGTTGAGTACGTTTTCCATTGCAGCAGGGTTAATCAGTTTGCTGAACCAATCGCGGCGCAGAGCTCTCCAAAACGCCAGGGAAAACTTGCAGGCGTTACAGGCATCCATAGAGCGGGAGGAATCGATCGGGGTTGAAGCAAACACCGCAAAAGAACGCATGGAAACCGTCCTAGCGACCATCAATGATGGGTTCTATGTGCTCGATCGCCATTGGCAATTTACCTATGTCAACGATCGCTACTGCAAATGGTTCAAATGTCGTCCTCTGAGCTTTTAGGACAAAACATTTGGGAGTTATTTCCGGCTGCGGTTGAAACTGAGGCATACGAGCAATTTCATCAGGCAATGGCAGAACAAACGCCTCGCCAGTTTGACTATTTCTATGCACCCTGGAACTGTTGGCACGATCACCGGATTTATCCCTCCCCCACTGGCTTAACAGTGCTCATTGCGGATATTAGCGATCGCAAACAAGCCGCCGCCGCCTTACACCAGAGCGAAGAACGCCTACAAATTGCCGTCCTGTCTGCCAAGCTGGGAATGTGGTTTTGGGAGATTGCCACAGACACCCTGATCTGGACTGAGCCATGCAAAGCCTTATTTGGCTTACCGCCAAACCATCCTGCCATCACCTACGCGGATTTTATAGAACTTCTCCATCCCGACGATCGCCAGCGTACCGATGCAGCCGTCACCCATGCTATCCAAAATCGGGCAGATTATGACATTGAGTATCGAACAGTTTGGCAAGACGGCAGCGTGCATTGGATTGGGGCTAAAGGCTCCTGTATTTATGACTCGGCGGGTCAACCGCTCCGTATGAACGGGGTTGTGATTGATATTGACGATCACAAACAGGCAGAGGAAGAAATACGCCAGAATCGCGATCGACTGGCATTCGTGCTGCGAACCGCTGAGATTGGGCTGTGGCTGAATGCTCTGCCCCTCAGTAGTTTAGTATGGGACGATCGCACCAAGGAATTGTTCTTTGTTCCACCCGGCGTAGAGCCCACCATTGAGTGGTTTTGGAGCCGCCTCCACCCAGACGATCGGGAGCCCACCCGCCTTGCCATTGAGGAAGCTCTGCGCGATCGCACCCTGTATGACATTCATCACCGAGCCATCAACCCAGACACCCAGGAAATTCGGTGGATTCGATCGGCAGGAATAGCCACTTACGCCCCCGATGGTACCCCGATTCAGTTTGATGGCATTAACTACGACATTACCGATCGCAAACGGGCTGAACTCAACGATCAATTTCTCAATCATCTGGATCTGCGACTACGACAGCTTTCCACGGCTGAAACAATGGTCGAAGAAGCCCTTAGCAGCGTGGGCAAATTCTTAAAGGTCGATCGTTGTTTGTGGGACAGAATTTACTGGGCAGAAGACCTCGCCATAGTGGAACAAGACTGGAGCCAGCAAGAAATGCCCAGCCTGATCGGCACCTATCACCTCTCAGAGTTCATTTTGCCAGACCTGGTTTCTTTATTTCAGAAAGGTCAGCCTGCCGTGGCTTCAGATGTCACCACTTATCCCTATACCGCCCCTTTTGCCGACAATCTTGCCTCCTTCAATATTCGCGCCTTTGTAGGGGTTCCTTGCATGTATGAAGGAACATGGGTGGCAACGCTCGCCATCAATAGCAGCACAGTGAGGAATTGGCGACCCGATGAAGTGGCGCTGTTAGAAGAAGTGGTGGCGCGGCTTTGGTCGCTGATTGAGCATACCCGAGCGGTTCAAGAACTGCGCCAGAGCGAAGCCGAATTTCGACAGCTTGCCAATGCTATGCCGCAAATTGTTTGGATATCTGATGCCAATGGCACCCTAGAGTTCATTAACGATCGCTGGACAGAATACACCGGGCTGACGTTGGCGCAAAGCCAGGATCAAGCAGCAATGCAACAGGTCATTCCCCTAGAAGACTATGCGCAACTCCAGGCGGGTTTTATTCAAGCCCAGGAAGCGCGATCGCCCTACCAGTCGCAGTTTCGCCTCATTCAGCCAGACGGCACCTATCTGCATTTTCTCACCCGGGCGATCCCGCTGCTCGATCAGCACGGACAAATTCGCCGATGGTACGGCACTTCCACCGACATCACCGGCTTGAAACAGCTAGAAGTAGAACTGCGTCAGAAAAACGCCATTTTAGATGTCATTAACGAATCTGCTCCAGCGCCCATTTTTGTCAAAGATCGCCAAGGACACATTATTTATGCCAACCCTGCCACCTTAAAAGTATTAGGCAAAACCGCTGAGGAGGTGATTGGCTATCGCGATTGCGACCTCTACTCCAATCCGGAGGATGCCGCCAGGGTGATGGAAAACGATCGCCGCGTCATGGCATCAGGACAAATGGAAGTGGTGGAAGAATCCCCCGATGGCATTCGGACTTTTTTAGGCATGAAGGTGCCTTACCGTAATGAAACAGGAGACGTGATTGGACTAATCGGCATCTCTAACGACATTACCGATCGCGTTCAACTGGAGCGCGATCGGGAGATTATCTTACAACAAGAACAGATCGCCAGAGAAGCCGCCGAAACCGCCAACCGCATCAAAGACGAATTTTTGGCAGTCTTATCCCATGAACTGCGATCGCCCCTCAACCCCATTCTCGGTTGGTCAAAACTGTTGCAGCAAGGCAAGCTGGATGCAGAAAAAACAAAAACTGCCTTGCTCACCATTCAACGCAACGCTCAGTTACAGTCGCAGCTCATTGACGATCTCCTCGACATCTCTCGCATTTTGCGCGGCAAATTGAGGGTCAATGCAATGCCCGTTGACTTGAATGCCGTGATCTTAGCTGCCCTAGAAACCGTTCGACCTCGCCGCTGAAGCCAAGTCGCTACAAATCCAAACTATTCTTACACCCCATACCGGGACAGTGATTGGCGATGCTGGACGATTGCAGCAAGTCGTCTGGAATCTATTGTCCAATGCAGTGAAATTCACCCCTCCCCACGGAAAATCACCGTCACCTTAACCCCAGTGGAAACGCAGATTCAAATTCAGGTGACTGATACGGGAAAAGGCATTAATCCTGAGTTTTTGCCCTACGTGTTTGAGCATTTTCGCCAAGAAGACGGAGCCACAACTCGGAAGTTTGGCGGCTTAGGGTTGGGCTTGGCGATCGCCCGTCAGCTTGTAGAAATGCACGGGGGGCAAATTAGCGTAGAAAGTCCTGGAGAAGGGCAAGGTGCCATCTTTACCGTTCAACTGCCCCTAGCGCCTTCTTCTAGTCAGCCGTCCTCCTCGGTGCCCCCGGTCGCAGCGCGTGGCAATTTAACAGGCATCCACATTTTGGTGGTCGATGATGAGGCAGATTCACGAGAGATGGTTGCCTTTATTCTGGAACAAGCAGACGCAACTGTAACTTGCGCCGCCTCTGGGCTAGAAGCGCTGCAAGCCTTGGAGCATCCCACTCCTAGTTTAATTTTGAGTGATATTGGAATGCCAGATATGGATGGTTATGGGCTATTGCAACACATTCGAGCCAGGGAGTCAGGGAAGCAAACTCCGGCTATTGCGTTGACGGCTTATGCCGGAGAGTTTGATCGGCAACAGGCGATCGCTGCCGGATTTCAGCACCATCTTTCAAAACCTGTTGATCCAGAGAACCTGGTCAAAATAATTTATGATCTCTGCAACGGCTCGTTTAGCTCAGAGGTTATCTGAAAAATCTAGATTGCTGACCGATCCGCCCCTGAATCCCCCAAATTGGGGGACTTTGAAAAAGAACGGGTTCCCAAGTTCCTCAATTGGGGGAGGGCGAGTGTCATAATCTTTGAGACTTCTCAGATATCCTCTTACTGCCATACCATCACAGCCAATTACCAATCAAAACATAGGGTGCCCAGTAGAGGGGATGGCGGTAGTCTGGATCGCGGAGTAGCGTCAGTTGAGCCTGACGAAGTGCCTCTGTTTTAGAAATGTCAGGTTTAGAGAGATCGGGGTTAAGCAGCTCTCGATAAAACTGCCGAATGAGCCGTGCTGCCGACTGATCATTCAAACTCCATAACGAGGCTAACGTGCTCCGAGCACCTGCCTGAACTGCAACTCCTGCTAACCCCAACGCAGCGCGATCGTCTCCAGCAGCGGTTTCACAAGCGCTCAATACCAGTAGTTCAATGGGCTGGGGGCGGGTTTCGTCAGTTGTGCGGAGTAAGGTTCCCAGCTCATCCACAGTTACAGGTTTATCCCATGCCAAAATAAAGGTTTTTTGAGCATCAGAACTGAACTGTCCGTGGGTTGCAAGATGGACAATCGAGACTGCCGATCGCTCAATTTGCTCTTGCAATGCCACACTGGTAAATGCCTCATTCAGCAGCACCCGACTCGGAACTTCTGCCTGGATATCTTGCAATTCCTGCTCTACATAAGTAAGGGCGCTAAAGCCTTCTCGCTTTTCGGTTAGCCCTGCTAGCAGCACTTGAAGGCGATCGCGTTTTAGTTTTTGCGGATTAAAAAGTTGCAGTCCGGGCGTGAGGGCAACACTGTATTGCTCAATCAAATATTGATTGCCATTGTACAGTGCCGCCATGGGAACATTGCGCAGCGATCCATCTAACACAAACGTCAGCGTCGTAATGGATTGGGCTTGTAATGCAGGTTCCAATGGATGAATCATCCAGTCATATACCCTTTTTCCTAGCTGCTTACCTTGCATCGTTGTAAATGGCTTCTCTAAGTTTTGCCGAAGCTGGTTCAGCGTCGTGTCCACCTGCGATCGCGGCACGTTCACTGTATATTGCTGCAAGGGTTGCTGCGGTAAGCTAAGAATGATTTCCAGGCGATCATCTAAAATAATTGGATAGATTACTGCTGCATTGGTTTGATTAATCTGATCGAGTGTGACAGTTTGTCCTTCCAGGCAAGCAGTTCTAAAGTAATTATTGAGTTCTGCCAACTGGAGCGATTCAATCACTTGACGGGCTTGTTTTAGGTTTGCTTGAGTGGTTTCTGAATGAGACGAACCCGAAGTCGATCGGCGCAACAACAGCTCCACATATTCCCGATAGACAGGCTCGATGCTTTCCCGAAAAGAGAACTGAAGCGTAGAACTAACCGCCAGTAAATCGTTACGAAGGGCTTGCAACGTTTCAAATGCCGCCTGGTAAGCCGCGATCGCTTCCTCTCGATTGTTTTCTGCCTTTAGCACACGCCCCAGTTGCCACTGCCATTGATAGGCAATGTCGGTAGCATTCACTGCTTGAGCCATAAACAAGGCTTGTTCGGTCAGGGATTTTGCTGCTGTCCATTGCTGCGTTTGTTCATAAAGACTGCCCAGACTACCCAGCGCATAGGCTTCGGTACGACGATCGCCCAAACTTTGAGCCTGCTGAATGGCTGGAGTCAGAACTGCGGCGATCGCTTCAGTATCCAGTTCAGAAGCATCTTGCCGCGCCAACTGCATAAGACTACGAGATAAATTAATTCTGGCGTAGAGGGTAGCGCGGCTAACAGGCAGATTAAGCTGAGTCTGAATGGTGGGCAAAAGCTGTAGAGCGGTTGCAGATTTCTGAGTTTGCACCAACACTCTAAACTGATTAAGATTCGCCTGAAGTTGGGTTAAAGGTGGTGCGTCGATCGCTGCCTGCTGATAATAGGTCAAGGCAACGGTATGATCTGACTGATCTTGGCAACGTTACCCAAACTAATCAGAGTAGCGCTGCGTTCTGCCGGAGAAAATTGCGCTGCGATCGCCAAACTTTGATCTAAAACTCGGCGCGCATCCTCTAGGTTTCCGGTCGATCGCAAAACATCACCCAGGCTGCGAAGCGTCACTACTTTGAGAACAGAATCGGGTTGAGTTTGGAGCAATCGCTCAATCTCGCTTAGCGTTTGCTTGGCTTGCAAATATAGCCCTAGTGATTGCTGCGCCTGTGCCTGATTGAGCAAAGCACCCGAACGTTTTTCTGCCTCATCTGCGGGATATAAACTAGCTGCCTGTTTCCAAAGATCGATCGCCTGTTCCATTTGTCCTTGAGCAAATACGAGGCTAGCTTGCGTGTTCAGGGCTTGTGCCAAAATTAGGCGATCGGGGTGAGACTGCAAGAGCTGTAGACTTTTAGTAATATCCTGCTCTGCTTCTCTCCACTGCCCAAGCTGCTGATGAGCGGCAGATAAATTGCTCAAAACAAGCGATCGGTTGCGGTCGTCTCCTTGTTGCTGATAGCCTGCTTCTGCCTGTTGCCAAACCGTAATTGCTTGAGTAAATTGACCTGCCTGATAATGGTCTTTTCCTTGTTGCATCAGTTGAGTTAATACAGGCGATCGCGTGATTTCTAGCTGAGCAATTGCTGGAACTTCTGGGTGATTTAATGCAGAGCTTCCCTGTGCCAATCCCAGAACTAAACTGATTCCCAAGACTAACCATTTCACTAACTTCAAAGATTGACGCAACGATCGAAATAAGTTCATTTTCAGGAATTTTGAATAAAAGGCTCAAGTATAAATCTCTTCAAATCTCCCGATTAATTACATCTATTATCCATCCCTATTCTCGTTCCGTTGGATATGATATCTCCTGCTTGGGCAATTAAAACAACCTTTCCATCTGCACCCGTCATCCATCCTTGTGCTTCAGTCAGAGCAGGAGATTCAACGATCGCCATCTGGGCTAAATTTTCTGTTGCTTCCGGGTTCTCGGCTCCTTCCAGGTTCTCGGCTCTCGGCGCGATTGGCATTTGAATATCTTGCCAAATCGTGCTGGCTGTAATGGGATCGGCAGGATTTGTGGGCAAGCCACCTCGCCCTGTGCTGACGAAGCTACTGGTGTCACTGCTTTGAGTTCGGCAATTTTGAGCCAGCGGCGGTGAACTGAAATTAACAGGCAAAGCGATCGTAGCGGCGACTGGATCAATCACAGGGGAATTAACGGTGACAGTTCCCTGAATGCCTTGAGCAGATGTGGCTGTAATATCGTTTTCTGAAGTTAGCACTGGACGAGCGGCAATTCCAAAAACCCCTTGCGCTTCGATCGCCACAACGCCGCCCCGCCCTGTAAAGGCATTGGCTGTAATATCGCTATTGCTAGCCTGGGGAGACACCAGAAAATCAGTAGCGATCGTAATGTTGCCGCCGTTGCCACCTGCTCTGCCTGTTCCGGCTGTGGTGGTGATGCTACCGCCGTTTCGCAGCAAAATTAGCTCTGCACCTTGTAGGGTCATGTTGCCGCCGTTAGTCGATCGCGTGTTGGTAGAAATGCTTGAGCGATCGTCTAGCTCAATAATGCGGGCAAAGATTTGTAGATTTCCAGCTTGTCCGGCTCCTCGTCCAAAATTGCTAATGAGCGTATTGTTGCGCAGGCTCAAGCGATCGGCATAAATCTCTAAACTGCCCCCATCTCCGGTGGTGACATTTGGCACCGCGATCGAAACATTGCCCCCAGCGTTGATGCTAGTGATGCGAGGAAAAGAACCTCGTAAATTTGGAGTGTTAAATAGCTCAATTTGATCCGCTCGAATCAATATCTGCCCCGCATCGCCTGCCCCAAATGTAGCAACCTGAATAGAACTGTTATCGCTGATGCTCAGCCGTCCTGTCTCAAGGGTAAGCTGTCCCCCTTGTCCGGTGGCATCTGGGTTTACTTGAGTCGTTAACCCGCCTTGGAAATTGCCGGACGCATCAACCGAGCCGCTGAGCGTAATCGAGTCGGTGGCACGAATGGTTAAGTCTCCGGCATCGCCCGCAGCAAATGTTGTGGTTTCGAGCTGCGTTCGTAAAACTGTAACGGTTCTAGCTTCGATGGTAATATCGCCCGCATCGCCGTCGCCGTAGGTGGAAGCAAAAATCGCCCCTCGATCCATCAGGTCGCCCGTCTTGATCGTAATATTGCCGCTATCGCCTGCCTGAGTTCCAGCATATAAACCGCTGTCTTGCAGCCCGTCGCCACTGATCAGCACTGAATCAGTGGCATTAATGATGATATCGCCGCCGCCGCCGTCAAAGTTGTAGGTTGTGATCAGTCCTCCGCCTCTCATCGCCAATCGCCGCGTGTCAATCACGATATCGCCAGAAATGCCTTCTCCCTGAGATTCGCTGGTAATGCTGCTGGCATAAACTCGACCTACCGAGTCGCCTAATAGCTTCACAGAATCGGTGGCAGTAACCGACACGGTGCCGCCAACCCCTTCGCCTTCCGTAATCGATAATAGAGCCGAGCCGCTGAGAAAAGTTACTGTTTCACCCTGTACCTGAATCGTGCCGCCTTCTGAACCGCTGACATCTGCCGCCGCCCGATCGCGCATTTCTATCGTGCCAAACTGCGCGATCGCCCCATAATCAAAAGCGTATCCTTCGGGTGCGGTAGATAAACGGACTAAACCGGGCTGAGACACACTGCCCAAGGCAATTCGTCCAGACTCGGCTCTCAGGCTACCCCCTTGCAACCTCAGATCGCCGCCAATCAATGTCAGGGTGCGATCGCCATTCACTTGCAAACCCGGACTATCGACCCGTAGCGTATCTGTATCTTCACGAAGGCTAAGGTTGTGCCCATTGCCGCGTACTGTCAAACCACCCGGATTTGCGCCAAATTGCAAGCCGATCGGCACGCTTACCGTTAGTAGGGGCGGCGCTTTCGGATCGATCGCGCTAAAACTAACTTGATTGGGAAATTCTAAGGTTTCTGCCGTACTGGCAACAAACGAACCGTTCAGATCTAAGCGAGCATTCCGCCCAAACAAAATGCCGTTGGGATTCAGTAAAAACAAATCAGCATTACCCAAAACGCCCAGTGTGCCGCGAATCTCCGATCGCTCTCTGCCTGTGACGCGGCTAAAAATGCGATCGACTCCCTCAGGATTTGCAAAATACAGTCGTTGACCTTCGTCGATATTAAGTGCCGAAAAACTGTGGAATAAGTTTGCCCCCCGCCGAGAACCTCCCTCCACCCGATCGCCCAACCGTTCTCCTACTACGGTATCTCGCTGTACAACCGAGGATTCGCTCCCCAAACTGCGATCGGGGCTTACCTGGGCAAAAACAGGCGCATGAAGAAAAAGGGCGATCGCTTCAAGAACTAAATATGCAGGAATCAAAAAAAGGCGAGGGTGTCGAATCATCAAACTTTGAGCAGCGCTAACAATGGGAAAACCTTACAACAAATTTTTGCCCCGAGTGAAACAGGATTTATTTTTCGCAACAGTGTGATTTAACCCACAGCCATACCCAGCTTGGTTAGGACAAGGAGCTTAAGCCCCTTTTTAATTTCTTCTCTCCATAGGTGCCATGAGGATGAGAATTACAATAATAGCGGGTTGAGCGATAGAATGCGCTGATTCGATCGCCTTAACGCTGAACCCTAAGTTGGACTCAGGAGAAGGGTGAGGAGCAGATCTGTCGGCGGAAAGCAACTCATTCATTTTTTAAAAGAACAGCAAAACGATCGCTGGATCGAGACTGTACGATTTAGGAACGGTTTAGGAACAGTTTGAGAACACTCCGATCGCTAACCTGGTTACAAATGCGGAAACTTCAACACCGAGGAGATTAAACCAGTGTGATCTGTAATTTTCAGAACAGTACAAATAAGTTTGAGCCCTCGATCGCACTCAACTCTGAGATCCTCAATATTGTCTGGCAAGGCAAAAACAGGGAATTACATATTTACTGCAACCGAGTTTCTATCAATTTTTATAATCTCTGTAGCAGAAGTAACGATTCTCGTTATAACCTAATTCTTACCTATGGAAATTCGATAAAACCTACAATAAAACAACAAAAAATACACTTCACTTAACTCGTTGGAGAATAAAAAATGAACTACAAAATTAAGCTGAAATATATTGCTTTTATCCTAGCGCTACTGTTCACATTAGGGCTTGCAGATGCACCGATCGCCCCCTCTTCTGCATCTGCCCATACCCCCCAAATTGCTCAAACTAATCCTGCCGATTCTGTGCCAATTTCTGTGCCAATATTTAACCAGTTAGGCAATCATCATCACGCGATCTCGACTAAAAATTCTCAGGCTCAGCGCTACTTTGATCAAGGATTAATCCTGACCTACGGCTTTAACCATGCAGAGGCACTGCGATCGTTTCAGCAAGCCGCCACTCTCGATCGCACCTGTGCTATGTGCCACTGGGGCATAGCCTATGTTTTAGGTCCCAACATCAATGCAGCCATGGAAGATGGAGTGGTTCCCACCGCTTGGGAAGCGATCCAAAAAGCAATTGCATTGAAACAATATGCTAGCCCCCGCGAACAGGCCTATATTGCTGCCCTGGCAACTCGCTACACACCTGAACCCGTGAGCGATCGCTCTGCCCTTAATCTTGCTTACGCCAACGCCATGCGGCAAGTTGTACAACAGTATCCAGATGATTTAGAGGCTGCCACCCTATTTAGCGAAGCACTGATGGATACCAGCCCTTGGAACTATTGGGCAGAAGACGGCACTCCTAAACCCGAAGGAGCAGAAATTATCGCCACCCTAGAATCGGTGTTAAAGCGTAATCCTAAACATCCAGGGGCATTGCATCTCTACATTCATGCAGTGGAAGCCGAGCGTCCTGAGCTAGCCGCCGCTGCCGCCGATCGCCTGCGGGATCTCAACATCAACACGGGGCACTTAATTCATATGCCGGGTCACATTTATATCCGGGTAGGACGTTATCAAGATGCCGTAGTTGCCAATCAACAAGCTGCCGCTGCTGATGCAGAATATGCCCGTCAACATGACCCAGAGGGCATTTATCCCGTTGCATATATGCCCCATAACCATCACTTCCTGTGGTACGCCGCCGTTATGTCGGGACAGCAGCAGGTGGCGCTGCAAGCCGCTCAACAAACCGCGAATTTAGTTAATTCATCGTTAATGCGGGAAGCCGGTTATGGCACCTTGCAACACTACGCTATGATTCCCCTTTTCACTGCTGTTAAATTTGGCAGATGGGATGAGATTTTGGCGCAAGCCGCTCCTGCGAAAGATTTGGTTTATCCCACTGGCGTTTCGCACTTTGCGCGCGGCATGGCATACGCTGCTAAGGGTCAAATGCAATCGGCAAGCCAAGAACTTAAAGCACTTGAAGCGATCGCCGCTAGTCCTATCCTAGAAGGCATGAACGTTTCAATTAATCCTGCGGATCATCTGCTGAAAAATGCGACAGCAGTGTTGTCGGGTGAATTAGCGGCGAAACAGGGAGATGTTGAAACGGCGATCGCGCATTTGCAAAAGGGCGTTGAGTTAGAGGATAGCCTCAATTATGATGAACCCTCTCCCTGGTATTCGCCTGTGCGTCAAACCTTAGGAGCCGTACTGCTACAAGCCAATCGCCCTGCGGAGGCAGAGCAAGCCTATCGAGAAGATTTAACCACCTATCCAGAAAACGGTTGGTCGCTCTACGGGTTGGCTCAAAGTTTACGGGCACAGGGCAAGACTCAGAAGGCCGAGCAAGCACAAACTCAGTTTGAGCAGGCATGGCGCTATGCCGATGTGTCTCTCCCCGTCGCGCAGGAAAACTTGCGATCGGTGAAGCGACAAGTCAGCCGACTTTGATCTAACCGTCAGGCTAGACCTAAGTAGCTGGGTCGAATTATTTATTAGATTCTGGGGGCAGCATTTTACCTGCTTTATTACTTGATGCAGGCAAGATGCCTGCCCTACGTTTCGTCTTTAATTGCGCCTAGGGGCGATCGCCAAATTCTTACTTTAAGCTTCGCTCCATCAAAATATTTTGGGCACAGCATTCTAAATTGTCTTTTGTAGGCTGCCGTTGAATGTAAGAACCATCGGGTTGCAGATCCCATGCCTGATACTGATCTGACAGCAGGATACTCAAAACTTCTTTTAACTCTTGGCTGCAATAGGGTCTTCAATTGGCGTGACTGCTTCCACCCGGCGATCGAGGTTGCGTTGCATCCAGTCGGCACTGCCAATGAAGACTTCTTCCTGTCCATTATTATGAAAATGGAAGATGCGGGAGTGTTCCAAATAGCGTCCGACAATGCTGATCACTCGGATATTGTCACTAACCCCTGGAATACCCGGCAGCAAGCAGCACATACCGCGCACAATTAAATCAATTTGCACTCCTGCCTGAGAAGCTTCGTAGAGCGTTTTGATGATATTGGTATCAATCAGGGCGTTCATTTTGGCAATGATCCGACCGGGTTTACCCTCTCGGCAATGCTCGATTTCGCGACGGATTAAGGCAACCATGCGATCGCGGAGTGTCACCGGAGCGACCAGTAACTTGCGAAACGATTTTTGTTTAGAAAAGCCCGTCAGGTAATTGAATAGATCAATCAGGTCAGCTCCCAATTCTTCCCGACAGCTCAATAACCCCAGATCAGTATAAATTTTTGCAGTCTTGGCATTGTAGTTACCCGTGCCAATGTGAACGTAGTGACGAATGTCATCGCCTTCTTGCCGAATAACCAAAAGTACTTTCGTGTGAGTCTTTAAGCCCATCACACCGTATACAACATGTACGCCTGCTTCCTCCAAGGCTTTCGCCCAGTTAATATTGCTGGCTTCATCAAATCGTGCCTTAATTTCTACTAAAGCAACTACCTGTTTACCATTTTGGGCAGCAGTAATTAACGCTTTGATGAGCGGCGAATCGCTAGAAGTGCGATAAAGCGTCATCTTAATCGCCTGCACCTCTGGATCATCAGCCGCCTGCGCAATGAACTGTTCTACCGATGCCGCAAACGACTCATAAGGGTGATGCAGCAGCAGATCGCCTTGGCGAATGACACTAAAAATATCGTTGCCTGAGGTTTCACCCAATGCCGAGACTTGAGTTAAATGGCGCAAGCGTTTAGGAACGACCGGAGTCCAGGGATGATCTTTCAGGTGCGGCAAGGGTAACGCCATAAAAGACATTAAGTCTCGCATTCCTAACCAGCCTTGAGTCATGTAGAGATCATTGGGATCTACATTCATTCCTTTGATTAAGGCTTGCTTAACAAATTCTGACATGGTAGGGGCAAATTGAAACCGAACCAGTGACCCACCAAATCTGCGTCTTCCTAACTCTTGGGCGATCGCCTCTGCCAAATCATCTGCTTCGTCCTCCTGAACGGCTAGGTCGGCATCGCGGGTAATCCGAAATAAATGTTGTTCCTGAATGGTCATACCCGGAAACAATGCATCCAAATTATCTGCAACAATCTGTTCTAAAGACACTCCTGCCCACACCACCGGGCGATCGCTCTTGGGATAGAATTCAGGAGGCAAAGAGACAAAGCGTGGCAAGCTATCGGGCACCTTCACCCGAGCAAAACCCGTTGTCCCCGTCTCTGAATCTTTCAGCACAATTGCCAAGTTTAGGCTCAGGTTTGACATGACCGGGAAGGGATGAGCCGGATCGACCGCTAGGGGCGTGAGAATCGGAAATACTCGCTTCTCAAAATGTTGTCTCAAATAACGGCGCTGAGCCTGATCTAGTTCAGTATATTTCAACACATGAACGCCTTCTGCTGCCAACTGCGGACGCAGTTCCGTTTCAAACAACTTCTGTAACTGAGCCACCATCGGATGAAGACGCTGAGCAATCTCATCTAGCTGCTGCTGAGGGGTTCGTCCATCGGGTGTTGTCGTTGTAATCTCGGCTTCTACCTGGCGTTGCAAGCTTGCTACTCGCACCATAAAAAACTCATCTAGGTTAGAACCAAAGATGGCAGCAAATTTTATCCGCTCTAGTAAGGGCGTGCGTGGGGCGATCGCTTCTTGCAACACCCGTCGGTTAAACTCTAACCAACTGAGTTCTCGGTTGAATAGTATTGTGGACTATCTAGATTGATGGTGGAAATGGCTTCTTTAGTTTTGACATGTTCTTTGAGGATAGATAGAGAAGAATATGAGGACGTTCTATGGGACGTGACGGAGCTTTAGGAATAGGAAATTTTCCCCATTATTCTAATTGGGTTGAAGCTGATTAATTTAGTGTTCAAGCATACTTTACCTATAGATTATTCATTCTTAAACTAGTCTTAATCGGCATAAATCTGGATAGCTTTTGAGAAACTATCCTAGCCAAAACTTGCAACTTAAGATATATATTTAGGAGACATCTTTATTATTTAAGAGATTGTCTGAGAAGTCTTAGAGATTATTACACTTGCCCCCAAAATTAGGGGACTTCCGAACCCATTCTCCTTCAAAGTATCCCAATTTGGGAGATTTAGGGGGCGGAGCGGTCAGCAATCTAGGCTTCTCAGACATCCTCTAGGCTCATGATTCTGTCTTAAGATTGAGAATCCGGTTCAGGAAACATTTTAAGCTTACTGAGTTACCGTTGAGTCAATTTAGCTAATATCCAATCTAGCTAAGAGAATGTTTGAAAAGTATCAAAGCGCTTTACACTCGCCCCCTAAATCCATCTGGGGCTTTGGAGTCAATTCTGTTTCAAAGTCCCCCAGAATGGGGGATTAGGGGCAGTTC
>JAAUPA010000110.1 GCA_012034615.1 Leptolyngbyaceae cyanobacterium CSU_1_4
CTGAACATGCCTAGTAGACTGCCAGCTTTGATTTGAGGGGTGGAGGGGTGGAGGGGTGGATGAGTGAAGGGGGTGGATGAGTGGATAAGTGCCCACCCACTCTACCCTCAACCCATCTACCCCTTCACCCCTCCACCCCTTCACCCCTCATTTCATCCTTGGCAGACTACTAGGAATGAAGCACCTGCCGCCGCCGAGCCAAGATTTGCTCGGGTAGAACCGGGGTGATGGCATCAGCTAGGGGCAAAGTACGCGATCGCCGTTGAAAAACGTTTACTTGGTGAACCATTTGATTCGTAAAGTCAAACCCTGTCAGCCAACCACTTTTGGGGTGATATGCCCCGGTGTCAATATCCAGCCAGCCTTGCCCTTGGGCTAGCATTCCGGGGCGAATTCCGGGAAGCGTAAAGGTGATAGTGTGTCCTGTAATAATTAGCTTGTCTTGAAAGTATGGCTTAGGAATACTATGGAACTCTTCCCGAATCCAGCAGTATTCTTGAGACGTTTGATCGGCGAGGGGAAGCTGAGGGTGGAGCCCCGCATGAACTAACCAAACATCTCCTAAATCTAAATAAGTCGGCAACGTTTGGAACCAGTCTAGATGTTTCAATAGATCGGCGGCATCGCTGAAGCTATTCACGGTGTTTTGTCCGCCACTATGCAGCCAAGCACCCAAGCCGGGGGTGAAGGGTCTGCCTTGAGGAAAGGCTTCTAACAGTAACTGCTCGTGATTTCCCAGAACACAAGGATAGCGGTTGTTTTGAACAAATTGAATCACTTGGGCACTTTTAGGACCTCGGTCAATCAGATCTCCCACAAAATAGATCTGATCATCTTGACCGGGGGCGATCGCTTCCATTAGCTTCATCAATCCATCAAAATGACCATGGACATCTCCGATGAAAATGCGACGATATCCAGACACGCTCTCTAGGCTCCTATCACGGTAATCAGTACAGCAAACGTTCTCTTAGTTTGCCCAAGAAAACGTTTACTAATCTGATGAAAGTATAAAGATCCCTTAAAGGTTTGATAGAGTTCAGGCGGCAGGAGCCGTTCGCAATTATTGGCTGAGTGCCCGCAGAAACTGCTGGAGCGATGCTAATATTCCTTTTTTAGAGGGTTTGGGTGCATTGGCTGAGGTGCCAGTTGCCTCTGCCAAAATTTGATCCAGCACTTCGCCAATGGGTTTTTGAGGGTGTTCGGCTACTAGCTCGTAGCCCTCTTCTTTTTCAACCCAAACCTGCCAGGCTGAGGGATAAGCCCGAAAAATTGCTGCGCCTTCCAGCGATCGCAAGTAGTAGCAAGACTCGAAGGTACTGAGGAACCGCTCCCGTAACTTTCGCCCTGCATAGCCAATCCCAATGATGGCAATATCTTCCATCCGAGGATTCAGCATGACGACTGGACGACCTGTTGCCTGTTCACAAAGGGTTTCGACCTGCTCAACTTCTACTGAGGAAGGTTCAATAAAGAGAAATAGCTCTTCCTCGGGCTGCATATCGGCTCTAACATCACTGATGCCCCGAATCGGATAGGGCTTTTCGCCCCAATCGCGGCGGGCAAGCGCAGCCGAACCCGGATCAGGGAAATAGACTCGTAGTTTGTTGCCTAAATGCTCAAAAGCCGGAAGAAATTGCTCGGCAATGGGCATGATTTTGAGTTCTGGAAAAACCAGCTCAACCTGGAGGCGGGGATACCCATCGGCGATCGCAGCTAGAGTTGCTTCACGAGCTTGAACAACGGCTTCGTCTAGATTATTGGGAAGGGGCATAGGTCAAGGGGGCTATAGGCGGGTGGGGTCAATGTAACCCTGAACACTTTCGGGTTGGAATTGGCGAAGAATGCGGCTTGCTTTGTTAGTGAGGTTAGCAGCACCTTGAACCACCACCAGATACTTACCTTCGCTGAGACGATTGCGATAAGGGAGGGCATCGCCGCTACCGTTCATCAGTCCACCACTGCCGCCTACGAAAAAGCTGCCCATGGCACCTCCGATCGCGCCAAAAATACCGCCAATTATATGGTTTCCGATCATTCCTGCCCACGGGAAAAGGTTGTACTGGGTGGCAACGCTAAAGCCAATCCCGGCTAAGAACCCAAAGGGCACCAGCCAGTAAGACATGAACAGGGCTTGACGACGGGCAGGTTGTTTAGGGTCGATAAAGCCAAATTCGTCAGCGGTCTTATAGCCTTTGCCCAGAATGGTGACTTGGCTGACGGGCACATTCTCTTTTTCAAGAGCGACGTAGGCTGCTTCGGCTTGGATGCGATCGGACAGAACGGCAATTACGTAATTATCCATAAGGTGTAACCGAGAAGGGCTGAAGCCTTGCAATACACACCTTACACCATAGCAGGATTGATGCGCTGGAAGCTGCTAACCCACTGTTTTTAGGGGAGAGACTGGTTCTGGGGGAGAGAACTGGCTAAGAATGATCTCGACTGCCGCCGCTAAATGATCCACAATCCAATCGGGCTGGTGAAGCTGGAGTTGGGTGCGATCGCGAATGCCTGACAGTACGCCAATTACGGGGATACCATTGGCTTTTGCCGAGAGAATGTCTGCTTCGGTGTCGCCCACCATCCAGGTATCCGCAGGCGGCAGTTCTAGGAGGGCTCGGGTCATGAGTTGGGTTTTGTCGGCAATGTCGTTTGTTTTGCTGTAATCGTTGCTCAGGCAATAGCGGCGATCGGGGGCAAAAAACTTCCCTAAGTCGTACCGAGTCAGGGCATTGTCTAGCTCGTCCGTTCGGCGCATGGTCAGGGTGACTAATTCAATGTTGGACTGCTGGAGGCGCTCCAGGGTGGCGATCGCGCCTATCACAGGCACGTCGTAAACGAGGTAGGGTTGGGTGTGAACGGTTTGCCGCCGAATCTGGGCGAACTCTAAGGACTGGGTTTCATCTAAACCGGAAAGCTGACCAATCTGGTATTCAGGAACTTGCGATCGCTTCAGTCGCCAAAACTCTTCTTTGCTAAGGATCGTAGGAGCTTGCCCAAGCAGAGCCACCTGATTGAGACAAAACAAATAGGTTTGATAATACCGCTCAGAAACGTCCATGATCGGACCATCAAAATCGGTAATAATTCTCAGCATTTTAGCTAGCAGGTTTAGTAAAAGTATTAACTTTCATTAAACACTTTTTCAGCAAGGGCAACAAGCCGGAACTGTGAGGGGCAAATTCGATCGGAGGTAGCCCTCTGCGGGGCTGCCTCACCGATCTAAGGGAATGGTTATGAATAAGCGATCGCCCCTTGCACCCTCTTCTCTGCCGCTGCTAAAACTTCGCTCCTTGCCCATCGGTCAGCTTCGATGATGTCTTCTAAGGTAGGGCTGGATTGGTTGTGAGGATGGTGGCGATCGCAGACTGCTTCAATCACCTTAGGAATATCTAAAAACTGAATCTTTTCTGCCAAGAACAATGCCACCGCCTGCTCATTTGCCGCATTCAACACCGCAGGCATAGAGCCACCCGCCCGCCCCGCTGCATACGCCAACTGCATACAAGGATACTTTTGATGATCGGGTTCGCGGAACGTTAAGTCGCCAGCTTTAACCAGATCAAGGCTCTGCCAATCTGTGTAAATTCGCTCTGGGTAGGACAAGGCATAGAGCAACGGCAGCCGCATATCCGGCCAGCCCAACTGCGCCAAAACCGACGTGTCTTGTAGTTCAATCAGCGAATGAATAATGCTTTGGGGATGGATGACGATATCAATATGGTCATAATCAACGCCGAATAGATAGTGCGCCTCAATCACTTCCAGCCCTTTGTTCATCAGCGTTGCAGAGTCGATCGTGATTTTCTGCCCCATTGACCAGTTAGGGTGTTTGAGTGCGTCGGCAACTTTGACAGTAGCCAGTTTTTCAACAGGCAAATCTCGGAAAGCGCCGCCGGATGCGGTCAAGATAATGCGCCGTAAGCCATCTTGGGGGACACCCTGGAGACATTGGAAAATCGCTGAATGCTCGGAATCGGCGGGAAGCAACTTGACTCCATACTCTTTGACCAAGGGCAGAACGACTGGTCCGCCAGCGATGAGGGTTTCCTTGTTGGCGAGGGCGATGTCTTTGCCTGCTTTGATGGCGGCTAGGGTGGGTAATAGCCCAGCACAGCCGACGATGCCTGTAACGACGGCTTCTGAGTTGCCGTAGCGAGCGACTTCCACGATGCCTTCTTCGCCGCTCAGGAGAATGGGCTGAGGAGAAAGGTCGCGATCGCCGCCTTCACAATTTCCAACTGTTCTGGATCGCAAATTGCCGCAATTTCCGGATGGAACTGTCGAATCTGCGCTGCTAGCAAGGCTCCATTGCGCCCCGACGCTAGCCCTACAACCCTGAACTGATGAGGGTTGTGCTGAACAATGTCTAAAGTTTGAGTGCCGATGGAGCCAGTCGAGCCGAGCAGAGTAATGGCTTTCACAGTTTTTTTATGATTAGCAGCTCTTCAACTATAAAGTGCCGAGGGATCGGGGGACGTAGTGACTTCAAGGAAAGGCAAGATTTTGATCGGGCTAGATTAGCCCATCTTCTTAGCTCTACCTTCTTAGCTCTACTCAAAGATTGGGTCTGTCATCTAACTGCAATCCTGATTAAAGAGTGAAGCTAAAATCTTAGCTATTGGCAATTTCCTACCCTCTCTCATCCTCAAACCTATGCCTGCTCGCTCTCCTCATCATGCTCCTCGTTCTGCCGCTGCTCTAGCTATGGCGAAGCAATCTGTCACTTTGGGCAATCCTGTTCTCATGACCGATGCGGAAGACGATGGAGCCGATTTAGACGACTTTTTCTACGACGTACCCGGCAGTATGCCAGGAACGCTCAGTATTGAGAGTGATGCTCACCCGCCTACTATTTTTTGATCGACTACAACGCCGAGGCTGCCACGCGCATCAAGTTAAATACGCCCGAAGAATGCATTCCATATCTAGATTCTCACTCGGTTTCATGGGTAGATTTGCAAGGGCTGGGAAATGAGGATGTGCTGCGTCGTTTGGGCGGAGTGTTTGGGCTGCATCCGTTGGTGTTGGAAGACGTGGTGAACGTGCCACAACGTCCGAAGGTTGAGGAATACGACGAGCAGCTTTTGCTGATTGCTCGCATGATTATGTTGAAAAAAAGCGGCAGAGGGTTCATCAGTGAGCAGGTTAGCTTCATTTTGGGGCGGCATTATTTGCTGACGGTGCAAGAAGAACCTGCTAATGATTCTTTTGATCCGGTGAGGGAAAGAATTCGCAACAGTAAAGGCTGTATTCGGCGAACGGAGGCTGATTACTTGATGTATGCTTTGCTGGATTCTGTCATAGATGGTTTTTTCCCGGTTTTAGAAGGTTATGGGGAGGCGATCGAAGATTTGGAGGATGAGGTGGTGGATAATCCGACGCGCCAAACCCTTGAGAAAATCCATAAGCTAAAGCGAGATTTATTAATGCTGCGGCGAGCGATTTGGCCTCAGCGAGATGCCATCAATGCTTTGATTCGAGATGGCAGTGATTTAATTAGTGACGAGGTTCGGGTTTATCTGCGAGATTGCTATGACCATGCGGTGCAGGTGCTAGATATGGTGGAAACCTACCGGGAACTGGCTTCTAGCTTAATGGATGTCTACCTATCTTCTGTGAACAACAGAATGAATGAGGTGATGAAGCTGTTAACGGTGATTTCAACTATTTTTATTCCGCTAACCTTTATAGCCGGGGTGTATGGCATGAACTTTGATACCGAAAAGTCGCCTTGGAATATGCCAGAGTTAAATTGGTATTTTGGCTATCCCCTTTGCTGGGCGGTCATGGTGGCGATCGCTGGCTCTCTCGTCTACTATTTCTACCGCCAGGGCTGGTTTGAGAGTTTTTCTGAAATTAGTATTAAGCCAGAGAGCCAGCCAGATAAATAGGCGGCGTTGCTAAATCATGATATGAATTTTCCCCTTAAATCCCATTCGGGGGGACTTTGAGATTCGGAAGTCCCGCAGAATGGGGAACTTAGGGGGCGATCAGAGCACTAGCATCTTAAGGATTCATCCTTCCATTCAGCAATGCCAAAGGAGCTAGACGATAAGCTGAGCCTGAAGGAGTGATAGGATTCTACGGAACCTTCTTAACATAAATGAGTTCTGGCTATGGATCTAAAGTCTCTGATTCGAGATGTTCCCGACTTTCCCAAACCGGGAATTGTGTTCAAGGACATTACCACGTTGCTTAATCACGCTGAAGGGTTTCGCTATTGCATCGATTCAATGGCAGAAAAGGTGGCTGATCTCAACGTCGATTACATTGTGGGTATGGAATCACGAGGCTTTATTTTTGGAACGCCGTTGGCATACAAAATGGGCGTGGGCTTCGTGCCCGTACGAAAGCCCGGAAAACTCCCTGCCCATACCCACTCGATAGAGTATGCGCTGGAATATGGCAGCGATCGCCTAGAAATTCACCAAGATGCGTTCCATCCCGGCAGCCGTGTGCTAGTGATTGATGACTTAATTGCAACCGGAGGCACGGCCGCTGCAACTGCCCAACTGATTGAGCAAACGGGCAGTTCACTCGTAGGATTTGGTTTTATCATCGAGTTAACCTTCCTGGAAGGGCGCAAGAATTTGCCCCATGTCCCGATCGTCTCTCTGCTGGAATACTAAACTCAAATCTGAAAGCTCAGCGATTTAGCGATTTGATTAATTTGATTAACCGTGAGCCTTAAATGACCGCACAATCTTCCCTCCAGCCTATCCTGCAAAAAATTATTGGCTTCTTTCAAGGCGAGACGCTGGGGTATGTGGTGCGGCGATTGCTGCAAGCCTCTTTAACCATCCTGTTAGCCTCAGCGTTGAGCTTCTTTATTATTCAATTGGCTCCGGGGGATTATTTGGACGCACTGCGGCAGAATCCTCAGATTTCGGAAGAAACCATTAAAGGATTGCAGCAGCGATTTGGGTTGGACAAGCCCATTCTGGAGCAATATTTTCTTTGGTTGAAACAAATCTTGACCCAGGGCGATTTTGGCATTAGTTTTGCCTACCAGCGTCCGGTGGCGGCTTTGCTCTGGGAGCGGGTGCCGGCGACGCTGCTGATTGCGCTGGCATCCTTGGGGGTGACTTGGGCGATCGCCATTCCCTTAGGAGTCTTGGGGGCGGTGCAGCAAAACCAATGGAGCGATCGGCTGATTCGTACCCTGAGCTACATTGGGCAAGGCTTCCCAACGCTGATCACAGGCTTACTGCTCCTGTTCTTTGCCCAACTTACCTCTCCCCTCTTTCCCGTGGGCGGCATGACCAGCATCGAACACGAAGACCTCACTCCCCTGGGCAAAATTCTAGACATTGCTTGGCACATGGTGCTGCCGACGATCGCCCTCAGCATTACCAGTTTTGCTGGGCTACAGCGCATTATGCGAGGCGAGTTGCTAGATGTGCTGCGCCAAGATTATGTCCGAACTGCCCGTGCCAAAGGGTTGCCAGAAAACAAAGTCATTTATGTCCATGCGCTACGCAATGCCGTTAACCCGCTAATTACGTTGCTGGGCTTTGAGTTTGCTGGGCTGCTGGGGGGAGCTTTTATCACAGAAACGTATTTCAACTGGCCCGGTCTGGGGCGGCTGACGCTGCAAGCCGTTCAAAACCAAGATATCTACCTGCTCATGGCCAGTTTGATGATGGGTGCGGTGCTGCTGATTATTGGAAATTTGCTGGCAGATTTGCTGCTAACGGCAGTCGATCCCAGGATTAAATTATCGGATATGCAATAGGTCGCTGATCCTTCCTCTCAATCTCGTCCCCCTTTCAGATAAGATTGAAGATGCTTAAATTGCGATCGCTGCGTTCTCACCTTTGAGCAAACTGTTGGATTCAATTTAATTAACGGCAGCCGCAATCCGGCGCGCTGCATCGTAGGTAGGGAAGAAAACCTGGTATGAGCAAAGAGGCTATTTACGACAAGGTCAAGAAAATTGTGGTAGATCAGCTCAGCGTTGACGCTGCTGATGTGAAGCCCGAAGCTAGTTTTGCTAACGATCTCGGCGCAGACTCTTTGGATGTTGTCGAACTTGTGATGGCTTTGGAAGAAGAATTTGACATCGAAATTCCTGACGAAGCAGCAGAAAGCATCGCTACAGTTCAGGCTGCGGTGGACTATATCGACAGTAAAGCTGCTGTATAAGATAACCCAACAACAACTGTTCGGAAGGGGGGTAAGTTCGGTCTTAAGTCTGCCTTGCCCTCATTCTTTAAAAAATGTTACACGTTCTGGGTGTTGAAGCCCTCGAAACTGCCGTCATGACAAGTTATGAATTAAAGCGAGTTGTGGTTACGGGCTTGGGTGCTATAACCCCCCTGGGTAACACTCTAGCTGAGTACTGGGAAGGGTTAATGAACGGTCGGAATGGCATTGCGCCCATTACGCTGTTTGATGCATCGAAGCACGGTTGCCGCATTGCTGGAGAGGTGAAGGGGTTTGACCCTCAGACTTACCTCGATCGAAAAGAAGCCAAGCGCATGGATCGTTTTGCTCAGTTTGCGGTTTGTACCAGTAAGCAGGCAGTCGCAGATGCCCAATTAGAAATTAATGATCTGAATGCTGACCAAATTGGGGTGATCATTGGCACCGGCATTGGTGGTTTGAAGGTCATGGAAGAACAGCAGGAAATCTATCTGAATCGAGGTCCCGATCGCTGTAGTCCATTCATGGTGCCTATGATGATTGGCAATATGGCGGCGGGGCTAACGGCGATTCAGTTGGGGGCAAAGGGTCCTAATTCCTGCCCCGTGACTGCCTGTGCATCGGGGTCTAATGCGGTGGGGGATGCCTTTCGCATTATTCAGGGTGGATATGCTCAAGCCATGATTTGTGGGGGCACCGAAGCCGCCGTGACTCCGTTGACGGTGGCAGGGTTTGTGGCTTGCCGCGCCATGACTAGCCGCAACGATGACCCGGCTCATGCGAGTCGTCCGTTTGACCGCGATCGCGATGGTTTTGTCTTAGGGGAAGGATCTGGCATTCTGATTCTAGAAGAGTTAGACCATGCCCTGAGCCGAGGCGCAAAAATCTACGCCGAAGTGGTGGGCTATGGGATGACCTGCGATGCTTACCACATGACCTCGATTGTTCCGGGGGGAGAAGGCGCAGCCCGGGCTATTCGTCTGGCAATGAAAGATGGCGGTTTAGCCCCCGAAGACATTAGCTACATCAATGCCCATGGCACTAGCACCCCGGTGAATGACCCCACAGAAACGGCAGCGATTAAAACAGTTTTGGGTGAACATGCCTACCAGGTTGCCATCAGCTCCACTAAATCTATGACGGGGCATCTTTTAGGCGGTTCGGGTGGGATTGAAGCCGTTGCCGCAGTAATGGCGGTGGCAAACGATGGCATTCCGCCGACCATTAACTTAGAAAACCCTGACCCCGACTGCGACTTAGATTATGTTGCCAATCAAGGGCGATCGCAGCCTGTAGAGGTCGTGCTTTCCAACTCCTTTGGGTTTGGGGGGCACAACGTTACGTTGGCGTTTCGCAAGTTTAAGTCTTGAGTTTAGTCTGGGTTAGTCCCCAATCGCCCCTACTCTCCCTCTGTCTACTGATAAACCGTCTACTGATAAATCGTTTGCTGATAAACAGTCCTAGATCATTGACCCCTTACGATATACACTTTAAAGGACAACAAATAGGTATACTTGCCTACCGTTTTTAGGTGGCTATCGCCTTTTTACCTGCCTCACTTGCCCGAAGCTCCTAACCCGTCGTTGAGTATAAAGACATCATGGCTGTTGCAACCCAATCCCTCGAAGAACTCTGTATTAATTCCATTCGTTTTTTGGCAGTGGACGCTGTTGAAAAAGCAAAGTCTGGGCACCCCGGGCTACCCATGGGCGCAGCGCCTATGGCATTTGTCCTGTGGGATCAGTTCATGCGGTTTAATCCTAAAAACCCCAAGTGGTTCAACCGCGATCGCTTCGTCCTTTCTGCGGGTCATGGCTGCATGTTGCACTATGCGCTGCTGCACCTAACGGGTTACGACAGTGTCTCCATTGAAGACATTCAGCAGTTCCGCCAGTGGGAATCGAGCACGCCGGGTCACCCCGAAAACTTTGAAACCGCCGGGGTTGAAGTGACCACCGGACCCTTGGGGCAAGGCATTGCCAATGGTGTGGGCTTGGCGCTGGCAGAAGCGCACTTGGCGGCAAAGTTTAACAAGCCCGATTGTACGCTGGTAGACCACTACACCTACGTCATTTTGGGCGATGGTTGCAACATGGAAGGCGTTTCGGGTGAAGCGTGTTCCATTGCTGGGCACTGGGGTTTAGGCAAGTTGATTGCGCTGTACGATGACAACCATATTTCCATCGACGGTTCTACCGACGTTGCTTTTACTGAAGATGTCAGCAAGCGTTTTGAAGCCTATGGCTGGCATGTCCTGCATGTGGAAGATGGCAATAATGATTTGGGTGCTTTGGCTCAGGCGATCGCTGAAGCAAAGGCAGTGACCGACAAGCCTACGATGATCAAGGTCACCACCACTATTGGCTACGGTGCGCCCAACAAACAAAACACAGCGGGCATCCACGGTGCCATGCTGGGTGCTGATGAGGTCAAACTCACCCGTGAAAACCTCGGTTGGGACTATGCTCCCTTCGAGCTCCCTGCTGATGCGGTGGCACATATGCGCAAAGCGGTTGAGCGGGGCGCAACTGCTGAAGCCGAATGGGAAAAGACTTGGAGAGAGTACCAATCTAAGTACGCCACCGAAGCGGCTGAGTTCGATCGCATGATCAGCGGCAAGCTTCCTGAGGGCTGGGACAGCGTTCTACCGACCTACACCGCTGAAGATAAAGGCTTACCTTCCCGCAAATACTCTGAAATTTGCCTCAACAAATTGGCTCCGGTGCTCCCCGAACTGATTGGTGGTTCGGCTGACTTGACCCACTCCAACTTGACGGAACTCAAAGGTTTCGGCGATTTTCAAAAAGGGCACTATGAAAACCGCAACGTTCACTTTGGGGTTCGTGAACACGCGATGGGCGCAATTTGCAATGGCATGGCGCTGCATGGCTCGGGCTTGATTCCCTATGGCGCGACCTTCCTCATCTTTACGGATTACATGCGGGCAGCGATTCGTCTGTCGGCGCTGTCTCTGGCGGGGTCAATTTGGGTAATGACCCACGATTCTATCGGTCAAGGGGAAGATGGTCCTACTCACCAACCGATCGAAACCCTTGCTTCCCTCCGCGCTATTCCTAACCTGACCGTGATTCGTCCGGCAGATGGGAATGAGTCGTCTGGGGCTTATAAGGTGGCGATCGAAAACTCTAAGCAGCACAAGCCTACTTTGATGGCGTTCTCTCGTCAAAACTTGCCTAGTCTGGCAGGTAGTTCGATGGAAGGCGTTGCGAAGGGCGGTTATGCCGTGGTTGAGTGCGAAGGCACCCCTGACCTAATCTTGATCGGCACGGGGTCGGAAGTGGGCTTGTGCGTCACTGCTGCTGAAAAGCTGGCGGCGGAAGGTAAGAAGGTTCGGGTTGTCTCCATGCCCTCGACTGACCTATTTGATGCTCAAGATGCGGCTTACCGGGAGTCCATTCTTCCTAAAGCTGTGACCAAGCGTTTGGTGGTGGAAGCTGGAACTAGCTTTGGCTGGCACAAGTACATTGGCACCGAAGGCGATGCTGTGTGTATCGATCGCTTTGGTGCTTCGGCTCCGGGCGGGGTTTGTATGGAGAAGTTTGGCTTCTCGGTAGACAATGTGTATAGCAAGGCGAAAGCGTTGTTGGGCTAATGGAATAGGTTGACTGAGCTTGGTTCAGTGGTTAGAGTCCCGGTATTTTTGAAATGCCGGGGCTTTTTTATGCTTTATCCGGATGAGGCTTTAACTAGCGCTATGGATGAGTGGCTGTGAGTCAGAGAAATGGTATGAGAGGTTAGGGTGAGTCGGTTTAGAGCGGCGATCGCTAATTCAATGGAGCAAGAATAAGGTCGATCAGTCTCTCCAGTGAAGATAATTTTTCAGGAAATTTGCTAATGCTCGTCAAAAAATCTTAGCCCTGATAACCGCTGCAATCCCAATGGATGTTGGTGGGTTTGTAAGGTTGACAGCATATCGTAAAACCGTTCAAATGATGATTTCCATCACCAAGGTGCCATCCTCAAAGCAAGGCAATTTTGGGTTACGGCAGGCTGGCATCCGCGTTTGTGAGAAGCAATGTTCAGAAAATGCTGAATTAGCCTGCCCAAGTCCTCGAACTTGTGGATAATTGACGCAGATACTCCAAAATCTGCCCATGCCTGACTCTTCACAAAACCAAAAGCTCGATCAGACAACCCTACACCACAGCACGATTCAGCAAACGCAATCTGGAAGAGATGCGCTGAGTTTTCAGAATTCGCCTCATGCGATCGTCACCATTAATCATGTGGTGCAAACTCTGTTTCCATCGCAACGCCAGCGGGAGGTCGATTGGCAATGGGCAAAGCAAATTTTGAAGCAACGGCAGCAGCCGGAGATTCGGGGGCGGTTGAAGGATGCATTAATTCAGCAGCAGCAGTTGTGGGTTGAATTGCAAGAGCAACCGCAGCAGGTGGGGCGAAATCCTCTGGAGACGGTGCGGCAGTTGCGGGTGGGAGATCAACCTCCAGAGATGCTGGAGCCAGGGCGGTTGATGCTTGAGGTGTTGGGGCGGGATGATATTCAAGGACGGCTGTTGATTTTAGGGGTGCCGGGAGCTGGGAAAACAACGGTGCTGCTGAATTTGGCGGAACAGTTGGTCATAGGGGCGCTGCAAAACCCTGAAACAGTGATTCCAGTTATGTTTGAATTGTCGGCTTGGAAGGACGATCGCCAAAGTTTAGAAGCTTGGTTGATTGATCAGCTTTACGATAACTTTGGGGGCAACCGCAAGATTTATAAGCAATGGCTAGATCGACGGGTATTGCTGCCGCTGCTGGATGGGTTGGATGAGTTGGGCATGGAGCGGCAACGGCACTGCGCGACAAAGATTAATGAATTTGCGCTGCATTATCCTCAGTTAGTGGTGTGCTGTCGGCTGAAGGAGTATGAGGAGGCAGGGGTGCGGCTAGATAGACTGCAAGGGGCGGTGTGTTTGCAGCCGTTGAGCGATCGCCAGATTCAAGATTATTTGACGAAGATCGATCGCCTAGCGCTTTGGGATGCGGTGCAGGCTTCGGAGGAAATGCGGCGGTTGTTAGAGCCGGATACTGAGGGTGAGGTGGGGTTGTTGCGAGTGCCGTTGTTTGTGGCAATGGCGGCGGCGGTGTATGAGCCTTCTCAGCGGTTTGGCAGTAAGGCGGAGTTGTTGGAGAAGTATTGGGAGCGGCAGTTGTCGCGGGATACGCGGGAGGGCGATCGGCGGCAGAGGGTTGGCGATCGGCGGTGGGCTTATAAGACAGTGGCGTTGGAGCCCGATCGGAGTGATACGCGGCGGTATTTAGGGTGGTTGGCGCGATCGTTGAAGGCGAATAATCAAACAGAGTTATTGTTGGAGAAGATGCAGCCGAAGTGGTTGGATACCCAGTGGCAAAAGTGGCAATATCGCATGATGGCTGGGTTGATTTCTAACCTCACCTATGGGTTGATCTTCGGATTATTCTTTGGTACATGGACAGCGCTATTAATTTATGTTGTTTTACAAAGTCCTAGCCGCTTGATTGATGTTCCAGATCCGATGGTTGCAATAGTTTCTGTCTTTCTTGCCTTTTTAGCGTTGGGCTTAATGATTGGACTGGCTTTCGGAGTGGTTTTCGGGCTCATTGGTAGGTTTATGTTCAGGTTGGATAATATTCAGCCAGTGGAAGCTTTTCAGCTTTCAACGTCGCTTATAGTCAAACGAAAAGTCCTCCGAGGCGCAATTTTTGGATCAGCGTTTGGATTTGTTTCTGGTTTATTTCAGGGTCTGCCCCAAGGGTGGGTTGTAATGCTGGAGCAGGCTTTATTTTATGCAATTTTTTATGGAGTATTTTATGGAGTTCCTTATGGATTAATTAGCGGATTCAGAGAAGAGTTAAAAGTGCGATCGCGCCCTAACCAAGGGATTTGGAATTCATTACGAAGCATGGGATTTACGGCTGTTTTAAGCTATCCGCTCAGCCTTCTGTCTGTGGCATGGTATTTACCGACCCAAGTCTCAAGTGAAACCGCAGAAATTAAAGCAGCAATCCTATCTCCTCTGTCTTTTCTAAGCTTAGGCACTGGGCTGTCGCTATTCATTGGTTTTTGGTTTGGCGGCGGATACCCTTTTCTCAAACACTTCACCCTCCGTTTCGTCCTCAGTCGCCATCAGCTTATTCCTTGGCACTACGTCCGCTTCCTCAACTACTGCACCGAGCGCCGCCTCTTGCAACGGGTGGGAGGGCGCTATCGCTTTATTCACCGCGAGTTGTTAGAGCACTTAGTGCGGGGCGATGGATGAAAATTCAGAGAAGAGAGATTTAACACAGAATATAAAGCTACTGCTGCAATCGACGAATGCGCAAGTTTCTAGGAGAAATGACCGTGAATGCTCTAGCCAGTTCATCCCCATATTGTCGAATGGTTTGAACGACCAGATCCGCCTTTTCAGAGTTAGTAAGCCCTGCCAAGCGTAACAAAATCACCCCAGCCGCTAGCCGCCGTAAGCGAAACACTAATTCACCGAAATTCTTATCACTAGTCAACAACAAAGCCGATATTTGGTTTGCCTGTTCTAATACTTGATCATCAGAAATGCCAGGTTCCATCTCAATCACAGCTAAAACGTTGTGCTCATCCTGGCGTAATCCATCAATCACCTGCAGTTCCAGATTCTCATCTGCTAAAAGGTTCACGAAGCGATCTCTGCAATTGGGTAGACAACATCAGCCCGCAGAACTTCAGCCGCAAATGCCAGCGCTGCTTGAATTGACTGCTGAGTGAGGCGCGGATGAGCTTCTAGAATTTGATCTAGGGTTTCGCCTGCTGCCAGCTTCTCTATAATTAATTCAACCGTCACCCGCGTTCCGTTGATGACAAGTTTCCCCATCATGATATTTGGATCAGAAATGATAAGTGACTTGAGGTCAGGTTTCATAAGACTTGAAGAAATTGCAAAAATGTATTTTGCTAAATTTTAGCGTGGGGTTACAGGGGGCTTACAGAAGCTTATCTTTCTATCTTGTTAGCTAAAAGGTTGAGGAAGCGATCGCCGGAGTTGGATAGATGATATCAGCACGTTTACTCACCACAAGTTGTTAGAGCCTTTGGCAAGAATTAGCGCATTCGTGACATACTCCTACACTGATGCTACGCATACAGAGTAGGCTTCTCCCACCGGAAAGTCGTTCTCAGATGAACCGGACTGGAGCGTTTTATCGTGACGCGATGCCCAACGCCACTTGAATATTCAAA
>JAAUPA010000111.1 GCA_012034615.1 Leptolyngbyaceae cyanobacterium CSU_1_4
TGCCTACTACCAAAGCCGCTTCTACCCCTTCTCGAGGGTGATGACAAAGGTGGGTAAGGCTGCGCTAAAGTCGATCGCCATTTTTTCCTCTGATTATCATAAAAATATAGATCTGCGAGTTTCTCTTGATAAATCAAGAAATGAAGGATGGGGTGATAGAAGAATTCAAAATTATTAATATCAATTCAAAATTCAAAAATTATTAATTCAAAATGAACAGCCTTTAATTTTGAATTGATAATTTTGAATTCGATCGCCTTTACCCACTGACTAAAAATTGACAACCCACTAGCTAACCCACTAGCTAAAGTCTCGTAGCATTTTTCGCAACTCTAGGGTGTGCATTTCCTCGTTGCTAATCATTGTGCGGGCAAATTCTTCAAGATACACTGAGCCACCTTCGACTACTTCTAGCAAGGCTTTATAAAGGTTAAGGGCTTTGTTTTCGTGCCCCAGGCTTTCTGCCAAAATGTCTTTAATCGAGTGTTGATGGCTCTCTTCGATGGGGGCAATTCTAAGGCTGGGATGTCCATCGTCTAGCCCAGTAATGATTTCGCCTGCTTGCTGGGCGTGGAGCAAGGATTCGGTGGCTTGGGCTTTGAGAAACTGAACAATGGGAATACGATTGGGACCGGTCACCATGAGGGAGTAATGGGTATAGCGAACCACTCCGGCTAGCTCAAATTCCATGATGGAGTTGAGCAGTTCAATGGTTTTTTTCAGATCAAGGTCTCTCATTCTGGGCACTTTTCAAACGGCTTTTTTAAGATAACGGAAATTGGGTCTTTAGGTAGATTGACTCAGGGCTTCGGATAAATAGTCGGCGGTGGCTTCGACTAAGGCGATCGCATTCTCATACATCATGCGGGTGGGACCTAGCATGCCGACGCTGCCCACCGGAACGGAGCCGCGTTGGTAGGTGGCGGAGACTAGGGTACAGGTGCGAAAGGGTTCTAGGGGGTTTTCGGCACCAATTCTGACGGTCACCCGTTTACCGCTAGGTTCTGATGCTTCAAAAATTAATGATAGAAGCTGATCTTGCTCAGATTCGAGTAGTTGCATGATGGTTTGGACTTGCTGAAGTTCGGCAAATTCGGGTTGGCGGCGCAGCACTTCAGCAACTCCGTTGATTAAAATTTGGGTGGAGAATGAGGTTTGACTGCGCTGGCTCAAGTCAATGAGCGATTTACGTAAAAGGTTGAGATAACGCTCGAATTCTTGCCCAAGTTCTTGTTGATCTAACCTAGCGATTTCACTGAGCGATCGCCCTTTAAGTCGATCGTTCAAAAAGTTGGAAAGAATTTGCAATTCTCGATCTAGCTGTTCGGCGGGCGGCACTTGATCGTCGGGTGCAGGCATCAGGTCTACTAGCATCGATTGGGTTTCGTAGGAATCGAGCACCACAATGAGCATGACCCGCCCCGGATCGATCTGGACTAGCTGAAGATGCCGCATTGAGGCAGTGTTGGCTTGGGGCATGGTGACTAGGGTGATGTAGCCACTTAGGGTGGAGAGGATTTGAGCGGCTCCCCGAAGCACGGTCTCGAAGCTGCGTTCTTCTAAATTGAGCTGTGCTGATAGCATCTGATCGACCTGACGGGCGATCGCTTCGGAGGGAATGACGAGTTGATCGACATAAATTCGGTAGCCCGAGTCAGAAGGTACGCGCCCTGCCGAAATGTGAGGCTGGTAGAGCAGCCCTTCTTTTTCTAAATATCCCATCGCATTCCGGATCGTGGCAGAGCTGACCCGAGGATTAAAATCTTCGAGTAATGCCTCTGACCCCACGGGTTTAGCTGTGGCAATGTAGTGCCGTATCGTTGCCCCTAACACCTGTTGCTGCCGAGGATTAAGATGGATTGCCATAAAATTAGAGCGCAAGAATTAAATCTAGGTTAACGAATGACAGGGGCTTCTGCCTTCTTTAGGCTAATTCCTCTTGTGCTGGCATCCTTATAATATCGAGAGTATCGAAAGTATTGAGGAACCTAGTATCGAGGAACCGCAGAATCGATGCGGGTAGCATATTCTTCAATGCCGCCGACCACATTGCTGACGTTGGTAAACCCTTGGCGCATCAGCCACTGGCACATTTGAGCCGAACGAATGCCATGATGACAGATGACAATGGTTTCGGTATGAGGATCAAGGTGTGTCGCAATTTGCTCTGACCATTCAGCAAATTGACTGAGGGGCAGGTTCGCAAAGTTAGGAAGACTGGCGATCGCCAGTTCCTCGGGTTCGCGCACATCAATCATCTGAATCTTGCTCTCTGCTGCCATGCAGGTGGCGAGTTCAGCAACGCTCATGGTTTTGAATAAAGATGAAGCCATAGGAAACAATTGAGAAGGTGCAGTTAGTAATCAACCTATCAGAAAGATAGGTCGGTTGATCTACCAGACCTCAGGGAAAGTTTTATGACGTTGTGGTTCAGCAGATGTACTGAATCTGTCACCCGTAAAAACACGGTTGCGAAATTGCTGAATGCTTTGACTTCCCTCAAATCAGACCGTAAAGTGCGGATGCGGGGTGTCACCCCTTGTTGAACAATGAGTTCAAATGTGAACGGGTAACATTATGGGCAAGCGATTCATTCAAGCAGCAACTATCACCTGTATGCTTTTTCTGGTGATGGAAATTGGCTCAAATCCGTCTCCTCAATACCGCTCAGGCTCGACTTTGCAAATTCTTGCCGACGACCCTGCCACTCTTTTCCCCGCATTAAAAGCAGTTTTTCAATAGCTTTAAGCTTCTAAATCTGTGGGATAGCCTAGACGGTTCTCTGCCAAAACTTAAGAGGGTGTTTTAAAGGGATCAAAGCGCTTTACACTCGCCCCCTAAGTCCCCTAAAAATGGAGGACTTTGAATTAGGATTAGCTCGAAAGTCCTCCAAAACGGGGGATTTAGGGGCGGGTCACAATCTATACTTTATAAAACATCCTCTAAGGCAAGGGCTTTAAGGGCTGACTTCTTGAAGTTGGGTGGAGAAATATCCGACTTTATATTTAAGCTGTTGGGCTAGCTGTAACCCTTGCCGAAATGACGCTGCTGCTTGGAGATTGTTGCCCTGGGTGCGTTGAATTTGTCCTATTTGGTCGTAGGTGTTCATAATGCCCAGGGTGTCGTAGGACTGTTGCTGCACATCTAGCAGGAGTTGATAGACGACGAGCACGTCTTCCAGACGATCGAGGGAGCGGTAGAGGCTGGCGAGGCGTTGTAGGGCTTCGCTGGCATAGCCATATTGTTGGATCGAGCGCGAGACGGCGAAGGCTTCTTGGTATTGGGTGGCGGCAAGGTCGGGGCGTTGAGCGGCGAGGTAAGAGTCGCCCATTGCCATTTTTAGACTGGGGATGAGGGTGAGTTCTTGTTTGCGGGTGTAGATATCGACCAATTTTTGCTGCATGACGATCGCCTGATCGGGCTGTTCGCTTTCTTGGTAAAGCACTGCTAGCTTTTGGAGGTAAAGTTCTTCGGCGGCTCCATCGGCTTTGGTGCGGGCTAGGGCTAAAAGCTGGGTGTAGGCGCGATCGCGTTCGGGATGAGTCAAACCAAGATTGGTGCAAATCGCCGAGCGCGGTTAGTATTTTTTGCTGTTGAGAAATATTCTTTTGTTGCTGTGCCTGCACCAATAGCTGTTCGTAAAGGGCGACGGCGGGAGTGCGGGCACGCATTTTTTGGTATGCCTCAGCAATTTGCATTAATAGCTCGTAGTTGAGCGGCGTTTGCTGTTGCAGGTCTTGCTCAATGACTTGGAGCCGCTGGGTAATGACTCGCACCTCGGTGGTTTGGGTTTGACTCCAGGCGACTTCGCCCACGCGGCTCAGGGATTCTATTTCTTGCGCAACGCCTAACACTCGTCGGAGGCGCAATTCTCGGTTCCAAATCTCGAAGGCTCCTGGTAAATCTCCGGCACGAAATTTTGCCTCGGCTTGATTGCGCAGCTCGTTAATTGCAGTGGTTAGGACGCTTTGCTCTTGAGGGCTGAGCGGGCGATCGATGACCCGGACGGGCAGCAAGGGGTCGGGTTCGGTCATTTCGAGGGGATTAACCGTCGCTTCTGGCTGGGGTGCGGCTAACATAGGAGGGCTAAAAACCAGGGACATCGTCAGGGCTAAGAAGGTGGCGCTGAACTGGCGTGTAGAATGGGTGAGATGAGGATTTTTAAGAAAAGGCATGGGGAAGGGACGCATGAATTTAAGCTCTTTACCTGTTGCTCTAAGTATTTCCCATTATTTTGTTTTTGACACTCCCTTGGACAGTTGTGACATAATAAATTGCATTTTTGTTTGGCTCAGCTCTATTTGCCTGAGCCTAGTTTAAACAAACTTCACCAGAAGGCGGGCGAAGCGTGAAAGTTTTGGTAGTTGGAAATGGTGGTCGGGAGCATGCGCTTGCCTGGAAGTTGCTGCAATCTGTGCAGGTTCAGGAAGTGGTGTGTGTGCCGGGTAATGGGGGGACGGCAATGCTTAAGGGGTGCCACAATGTGGGCATGGGAGTCACAGACTTTGAGGGAATTGCTCGATTTGCCCTTGTGAATAACATTGCGTTGATTGTGGTGGGACCTGAGGTGCCCTTGGCGGCTGGCATTACTGATTATTTGCGGGGGCAGGGTTTAACTGTATTTGGGCCCAATCAGGCGGGTGCTCAGATTGAGGCGAGTAAGGCTTGGGCAAAGGCGCTGATGCTGGAGGCAAAAATTCCGACGGCAAGAGCGGCGACGTTTACGGATGTGGCAGAGGCGATCGCTTACACCAAAGACCAGGGTGCCCCGATTGTGGTGAAGGCTGATGGCTTGGCTGCGGGTAAAGGGGTCACGGTGGCGGCAACGATGGCAGGGGCGATCGCGGCGATTGAGGCGGCGTTTGGCGGTCTCTTTGGGGAAGCGGGCAACCAGGTGGTGGTGGAAGAGTGCTTGCAGGGGGCAGGAGGTTTCGGTGTTAGCGGTGACGGATGGGGTGACGATTCGCCCTTTGTTGCCTGCCCAAGACCATAAGCGCATTGGCGAGGGTGATACGGGGGCTAATACGGGGGGCATGGGGGCATACGCGCCTGCGCCACTGGTCACGCCTGAGCTGATGGAACGGATTCAGCGGGAGGTGTTGGAACCTGCGATCGCAGCTTTGAGCCAACGCGGCATCGATTATCGGGGCGTGTTGTATGCGGGGCTGATGATTACCCCGGAGGGTGATCCTAAGGTGATTGAATTTAACTGTCGGTTCGGGGATCCTGAAACCCAGGTGGTGATCCCGTTACTAGAAACGCCTTTAGAGATGGTGCTCTTGGCTTGTGCTCAACAACGGTTGGCAGATTTGCCGCCGTTGGTTTGGAAGGCTGGGGCGGCGGCTTGCGTGGTTTTGGCGGCGGGGGGATATCCTGAGGGGCACAAGAAAGGTGCGGTTATTCAGGGTATTGGCTCGGCGGAGGCAATGGGGGCAATGGTTTTTCATGCGGGGACAAAGCTGAAGCAAAACCAGTGTGTTACGGATGGGGGACGGGTTTTGGGGGTGACGGCGGTTCAAGAAAGTTTGGCAGAGGCGATCGCCCAAGCCTACGCAGCGGTTAAATGTATTCAGTTTGACGAAATGTATTATCGTCAAGACATTGGACATCAGGTTCAGTCTTAACGATTCGTTCGATAAGATGGAGTCACCGCGCTAGCGAATGCCTCTCACTAGTGCCTCAATTTAATGGAAGTCAGTGAAGATATAGGTAAAGTCCAACGTCCTTTGAGTTAACTCTTTTACTGAATCCCTTGTTAGACTTGCTGCATAAATTTCAACAGATTATTGTTCGCTGGTGGTCAGAGTTTACCCTCCAGACTCGGCTGATGGCGGCGGCGACTTTGGTGGTGTCGCTGCTGATGAGTGGACTCACGTTCTGGGCAGTTAATTCAATTCAGGAAGATACTCGGCTGAATGATACTCGCTTTGGGCGAGATTTGGGGCTGTTGCTGGCGGCTAATGTTGCGCCTTTGGTGGGAACGGGCGATCGGACGGAGTTGGCGCGCTTCTCGCAAAGTTTTTTTGGCAGCACCTCTAGCGTTCGCTACATGCTTTACGCGGATGAAGACGGCAATATCTTTTTGGGATTCCTTTTTCTGAATCTGAGGTACAAAGTTCTCTGACGATTCGGCGGCGGATGCAGTTGCCTGAGAACTATGGTGAGAATTTAAGTGAGCCGATGGTGCGGCAACATATGACTCCGGATGGCGAGGTGACGGATGTGTTTGTGCCGCTTCATCATGATGATCATTACTTGGGCGTGATGGCGATCGGCATTAATCCTAATCTGACGGTGGTCAACTCGTCTCACCTAACTCGAGATGTGACGATCGCGGTGTTTGTGTCGATTTGGGTGATGGTGATTTTGGGGGCGGTGTTTAATGCTTTGACCATTACCCAGCCTATTAAGGAGTTGCTGTTGGGGGTCAAAAATATTGCTGCTGGAAACTTTAAGCAGCGTATTGATTTGCCGTTGGGCGGAGAATTGGCAGAGCTGATTCTTAACTTTAATGAAATGGCGGAACGTCTGGAAACCTATGATGAGCAAAATATTGAGGAGCTGACGGCAGAAAAGGCAAAGCTGGAAACGTTGGTGACTACGATCGCCGACGGTGCGGTTTTGCTGGATACGGATATGCGGGTGATTTTGACTAATCCGACAGCGCGTAGTCTTTTTGGTTGGGAAAACGCCCAAGTTGTTGGCGAGAATGTGCTTTATCACTTGCCGGATTCGGTCAAACTTGAGTTGACTCGTCCGCTTTATCAAATGGCTTCGGCTAAGCCGCCTGTGGAGTTTCGTGAGGGGGCTGAGTTCCGGTTGTTTTTGCCAGAGCCGACGAATCGCACGGTGCGAATTTTGTTGACGACTGTGTTAGATCAATATCGTGAAATTGTGAAAGGTGTGGCGATTACTATTCAAGATATTACTCGTGAGGTGGAGCTTAATGAGGCTAAGAGTCAGTTCATTAGCAATGTTTCCCATGAGCTGCGCACGCCGTTGTTTAATATCAAGTCGTTTATTGAAACGTTGCATGAGTATGGAGAAGACCTGAGTGAGCAGGAGAAGCGGGAATTTTTGGATACGGCAAACCGAGAAACCGATCGCCTGACTCGGTTGGTCAATGACGTGTTGGATTTGTCTAAACTAGAGTCTAATAAGCGCTATGCCTTGGATGCGGTCGAGATTACGCAGCCTATTGAGCAGACTATTCGGACGCATCGATTGAATGCGCGCGACAAAGAGATTGAGCTGGTGCAAGAGATTGAACCTAACCTTCCTTCTGTCTTGGGCAATTATGATTTGCTGGTTCAGGTTTTTTCTAACCTGATTGGGAATGGCTTAAAGTTTACTCAGCCGGGTGGAAAAGTGTCGCTGCGGGCGTATTTGCTCGATCCAGTGGGTCATCAATCTCCTAGCTATGTGCGGGTAGAAGTAGCGGATACAGGGATTGGTATTGATCCAGAAGATCAGAAGGCGATTTTCGATCGCTTTTTCCGCGTTGAGAACCGGGTTCATACGCTGGAAGGAACGGGTTTGGGATTGTCGATCGTCCAAAATATTGTGCAAAAGCATCATAGTGAAGTGCATTTGGTCAGTGAGGAAGGGGTCGGCACTACTTTCTGGTTTGATTTGGCAGTATTTCAAGACAGTGCGGTATTTCAGGACAGTATTGAGCCAGATGTTGAGCCAGATGTTGAGCCAGATGTTGAGCCAGAGCCTATTCCCTGAATTACAGTCACTCATTTACCCATCCGACTAAGGGAATTCAAAATTATCAATTCAAAATGAACAGCCTTTAATTTTGAATTGATAATTTTGAATTTTGAATTCGATCGCCCTTGCCCACTCCCTAAAAACTGACACCCCCCTACCTATCTGTGGCGTTATTTCCCGAAATTGGTATGAGGATACGGTACAGTCATGCTTGGAAGCACTGGAGGATGATCGATGAAAGCACAGGTTTTTCGAGGGGTTAACCAGCTTAGCTATGAAGAGGTGCCTAAGCCAGATCTGGGCGCTGATGAGGTGCTGGTTCAGGTTAAGGTGGTGGGGCTTTGTCAGTCGGATATTAAAAAAATTCGCTACCCTCTGTATGAGCCGCCTCGAATTTTTGGACATGAGACGGCGGGGGCGATCGCTGCGGTTGGGGCTGAGGTTAAAAACTGGCGGGTTGGGCAACGGGTCGTGGTGATGCATCACATTCCTTGTATGCATTGTGGCTATTGCCTGAATGAAAATTTTTCGATGTGCGATGTTTATAAAAACGTGACGACTACGGCGGGCTTTTCTCCGGCGGGGGGAGGCTTTGCGGATTATGTTAAAGTGCCGGGTCACATTGTTGAACATGGCGGTTTGATCCCTATTCCGGATGATATTACCTATGAGCAGGCTAGTTTTGTGGAGCCGACGAATTGCTGTTTGAAGGCGGTGAAGAAGGCACAGATTGCGCCGGGTCAAACGGTTTTGGTGACGGGGGCGGGACCGATTGGTTTGATGTTTATTATGCTGATTCAGTACTTTGGCGGACGGGCGATCGCGACTGATCTGATTCCTGCTCGGATGGAAAAGGCGCTGAGTGTGGGGGCGGAAGCTGCTTTTGATGCCCGCGATCCAGATCTGTCGGCAAAAATTGCGGCTCTGACTCAAGGCATGGGTGTGGACACGGCGATTTTGGCGGTGCCTAGTGACAAGGCTTTTTTTCAGGCGCTGGATTGTACGCGGAAGGGTGGCAAGATTTTGTTTTTGCTGAGTTCCCCGATGAGCTGGAAATTCCTATTAATCCCAATATTATTTACCGGCGAGAAATTGATTTGATGGGGAGCTATAGTTCTTCGTTTAAGGTGCAGAATTTGGCGGCTGATATTGTGTTTAGTCGGCGAATTGATGTGGATGCGCTGGTGAGCGATCGCTATGCTTTAAGTGATCTGGCGGCGGCGGTAGAACGGGCGGTGGCTCCGACTCCGGAGACTCTGAAGATTTTGATTTATCCGTAGTAGATTGCTAGCTTTGATTTGAGGATGGGTGGATGGGTGGATGGGTGGATGGGTGGATGGGTTTCCTCCATCTACTCATCTACCCATCCACTCCTACCCTGGAGGGGTGAGCCAATCCTGGGGGGTGCATGAAGCAATGTGGAACGCACTGCTGGTGAAGTCTGAACCCTACGGGTTTTTAGTGATTTCAGCGATTTCTTTTGCGGCTTTCTCTTTGCGTTCGCTGTGGCGATCGGTGAGGTAATCTACTTGTTCTCGTAGCAGTAGGGTAAATTTGTAGAGTTCTTCCATCACATCGATCACGCGATCGCGGTAGGGGGAGTCTTTCATGGTGCCGTTTTCGTGAAATTCTTGGTAGGCTTTAGCGACTGAAGATTGATTGGGAACGGTGAACATTCGCATCCATCGTCCTAGTAGTCTTAAGGTATTGACTGCGTTAAAGGATTGGGAACCGCCGCTGACTTGCATGACGGCTAGGGTTCGTCCTTGGGTGGGGCGCACGGCTCCAAGGCTGAGGGGAATCCAGTCTAGTTGATTTTTGATAATGCCTGTGATTTGTCCGTGCATTTCTGGGCTAGACCAGACTTGCCCTTCTGACCATTGGCTTAAGGCTCGGAGTTCTTGAACTTTAGGATGGGTGTCGGGTACGCTGCCGTAAATGGGCAGGTCGCGGGGGTCAAAAATTCGGACTTCTGCACCCATTTCTTCGATAATTCTGGTGGCTTCTTCGGTAAGGAGGCGGCTGTAGGATCGTTCGCGCAGGGAGCCATATAGGAATAAGATTCTGGGTTTGTGAGTAAAATTTGGGTTCTGGCTCATGCTTTTCTGGGTGGATCTCGTTTATTTTTTTGCTAGAGCCTGCAAGAAGGTGGTTTGAGATTCTCGTAGGTCAATATCTGGGTTTGTGCTGTGAATGATTTGCATTGCTTCGGCGTAGGATGAACCGGAGGTGATCAGATAGGCGGCAATGAGGGTGGCGGTTCGTCGTCGTCCGTTGGTGCAGTGGATGGCGACTGCGTTGCCAAGCTGATTTTGCTGGTCAACAAAATCTTGTAGGTTCTGAACTTGTTCTGGGCTGGGGGCGGTGCCTCCGGGGTGGGCAGCCACAGATGGGGAATATGGGTTGCATGGTACAAAGCGAGGTTGGAGGGGTCGTCTAGTACGGAGGCGATCGCGCTAATTCCTGCTTTTTGGAGTTCGTTGAGTTCTTCGGCGGTGGGTTTACGGACTCCTGCTAGTTTTCCTGGAATGACCCACCAAAGGTTTTCTGAAATGGGTTGAGGGGATGGCTGAGTCATGGACACTTTTTCCTGAATGGCGGGGAATTAGCGATCGCGGGTTAGAGAGGTTTGAAAGAATTGTTTTTGAAACCAAAATGAAACATTGACTAAACCGATGAGCATTGGAACTTCGACTAAGGGCCCAACGACGGCGGCAAATGCTGCGCCTGAGTTGATGCCAAACACGGCAACGGCAACGGCGATCGCCAGTTCAAAGTTATTTCCGGCGGCTGTGAATGCCACACTTGCTGCTTGGGAGTAGTCTGCTTTAATTTTCCATGCGAGGTAGAAGCTGATGAAGAACATGATAACGAAATAGATGATCAGTGGAATGGCTATTCGCACTACGTCAAAGGGAATTTGAACGATGAGATTTCCCTTTAAGCTGAACATGATGACGATTGTAAATAGTAAGGCAATGAGGGTGATGGGGCTGATTTTGGGTACAAATTTTTCGTGGTACCAGGTTCGTCCTTTGGCTTTGACTAGCAGGTGGCGGGTCCAGTATCCGGCAAAAAATGGGATGCCTAAATAGATGAACACACTTTGGGCGATTTCGGCAATGCTGATGTTGATGACGCTGCTTTGTAGCCCGAACAGGGGCGGCAGCACGCTGAGGAAAAACCAGGCAAAAGGACTGTAAAAAATTACTTGAAAAATGCTGTTGAATGCCACGAGTCCTGCGGTGTATTCTGTGTTGCCTCGGGCTAAGTCGCTCCAGACGACTACCATGGCAATGCAACGTGCTAACCCAATTAGGATCAATCCCACCAGGTATTCTGGGTAGCTTCTGAGAAAAGTGATGGCTAGAGTGAACATCACCAGGGGACCGATCGCCCAGTTGAGCAGGAGTGATAATCCTAGGATTTTGCTGTTGCGAAAAACGTCTCCCAATTCTTCGTAGCGCACTTTTGCTAAGGGAGGATACATCATTAAAATTAATCCGATCGCGATCGGGATGTTGGTTGTACCGACCTGAAATTGGTTGATGACTGCATCGACAGCAGGGAAAAAGTAGCCGATGCTAACGCCAATTGCCATGGCTAGAAAGATCCACAGCGTGAGGTAGCGATCGAGAAAGGAAAGTTTTTTAAGCGTGGGTTGCTGCATGATGAGATGAATTTTGTACTGTTTTTAATCTGAGGTTAATGAATAGGTTCTAATATCCGTCGCCTGCTTTCCAAGCAATTTCTTTACTGGGCTGAGGATCGGGCAGCATCCGAGTAATGACTGCTGCTGCTAATACCATGAGTGTGGATATCCACAAGCAGCCTACTAAGCCATAGAACTGATAGACTAATCCAGATAAAACAGTTCCTGCCAATCGCCCACCAGAATTTGCCATGTAGTAAAACCCAACGTTTAACGCTACTTTGTCATCGTCGGTGAATGCTAAAACTAAGTAGGAATGAACGGCAGAGTTAAAGGCAAAGACAATGCCAAAAATTAGCAGTCCACCCACGATCGCTCCGCTGGCGGGAATATTAGATTGAAGTGCAATGGCGATCGATGCGGGAACCGCAGTGAGCAGGGAAGTCCAGAAGCGAACTGTTTTAGACTGAGGTGGATGACCTGACCCGAATTGCCGGATTAACGTGGGTGCGAGGGTTTGAATCAGTCCGTAGCCAATCACCCAGCAGGCAAGAAAGCCGCCTACTTGATAAAATGACCAACCCAGGACGCTGCGCAGGAAGACGGGTAAGCCCACGACAAACCAAACATCTCTAGAGCCGAAGAGAAAAAATCGTGCCGCTGAGAGAATGTTGATTTCACGGCTTTTGGAGAAGAGTTGGGTAAATTTAACTTTTGCCTTAATCTTGCCCATGCCCTTAGGCAAAAACAATCCTGTGAACATGAGTAGGGCTAGTCCGGCTGCCATGATCCACAGGGAATTGATGAAGCCAAATAATGCGAGGAGAGCGCTCCCTAAAAAGAAACCGACTCCTTTGAGCGCATTTTTAGAGCCTGTTAAAATGGCAACCCATTTGAACAATGCCGATTGGGCATCTTGCGGCACGACTAATCGAATTGCGCTTTTGGTGCTCATTTTGGTCAAGTCTTTCGCAATGCCTGAAAATGCCTGGGCGACCATGACATAAAATACTGCTAGCCATTGCGCCCAACCCGGATTAAGCAATGACAACATGACTAGAGAAAAGATTTGCAGCCCAAGCCCGGTGTATAGCGTTACTTTCAACCCTAGCTGAGACCCAATCCAACCGCCTAGGAAGTTCGTAATGACTCCAAAGATTTCGTAGAACAGAAACAGTGAGGCGATTTGAATGGGGGTGTAGCCGATGTTGTTGAAGTAGAGCAATACCAACATGCGCAGAGCGCCATCGGTCAGGGTGAAGCCCCAGTAGGTGAGTGTGACGAGGATGTAGTTCTTGAAGTTGGCACGCGATGCGGTATTTGCCATGGGAGACGAGGAAGTAGGGAGGGCTGAATTTTTGGGGAAAGATGCTTTAACTGGAGCCTAGGGCAAACTCATTGCAACTTTTCTGGCTAGTTCTACCATGCGGTTTGAGTAGCCCCATTCGTTGTCGTACCATGCCAAAATTTTGACTTGGGTTTCATCTATAACCATTGTGGAAAGTGCGTCGATAATGGAGGAGCGCGGATCGTCTTTGTAATCGATCGACACTAAGGGGCGTTCTTCGTAGCCCAAAATACCGTTGAGGGTTCCTGCTGCTGCTGTTTTTAGGAGTTGATTTACTTCTGCAAGGGTGGTCGATCGCGCTACTTCAAAGACGCAATCTGTGAGGGAGGCATTGAGTAAGGGCACTCGGACGGCTAGCCCGTTGAGTTTTCCATTGAGTTCGGGATAAATTAGCCCGATCGCCGTCGCTGATCCGGTGGTGGTGGGAATGAGCGATAAACTAGTTGCTCTTGCCCGACGCAGATCTTTGTGGGGGGCATCGACAAGGGTTTGGGTGTTGGTGTTGTCGTGAATGGTGGTGATCACGCCATGCTTGATGCCTAGCCCTTCGTGAATCACCTTGACCACGGGTGCAAGGCAGTTTGTGGTACAGGATGCGGCGGTGATCAGATGGTGTTGGCTGGGCTGATAGAGGTGGTCGTTGATGCCCATGACAATGTTGAGGGCTCCTTGCTTGACGGGAGCTGCCACAATGACCTTTCTTACGCCTCGCTTAAAGTAAGGGTTGAGTGTTTCGGGCGTGCGAAACTTGCCTGAACATTCTAAGACAATATCAACGCCATAGTCTTCCCAAGCCACGTCGCCGGGTTGGGCGCATTCGCTGAAGGTAAGGGATTTTCCATCAATCACAATTCGATCGTTATCGGCTTCTACCTCGGGTGCCCAGCGTCCATGCACTGAGTCGAATTTAAGCAAGTGGGCGGCTGTGACGGCTCCGCCTTTGATTTCATTGATATGTGCAAACTCGATTTCTGATTTGCCCCAGGCTGCCCGTAAATCTAAGCGTCCAATTCTGCCAAATCCATTAATTCCGACTCGTACAGCCATAGACTTCACCGGGTAAATTTTTTGACATTTCAACTTAATTTAGTATATTACTTTATTGAAATCCCATCAACTAATGTTTATGGGTTGTTGAAAAAATTTTAATTTAAAAAAATTGATTCTTAACTGTAGGTTTGATGATCCCTTCACGATCGCACCTTAAAATCAGAGCGATCGTGAAGGTTAGTTCTTTAGAAAGTGGCCTGTTTACGCAGTAATTCCTCGATCGTCACGTCGGGCTGGGGAATTCCTTCAAACACTGTGCCAACTTTGCCTCGGTAAAAGTGCAGTTCACTGAGCCGATAGCCCGCGTCGGGCAGGGGAATGAACTGCGCTGCTTCGGAGACTCGCTTTGCATTCCGAACGTAAAAGAGAACGAATTCTTGAAGTTCGGGTTTCTGCTGTATTGCCGCTACATTAATGTAGATGAACAAGGGACGAGCAAAAGGACGGTATGTTGCTTTTTCAACGGCTTCTCGGGATGGAAGCACCGCGCCTTGCCCTTTGCCATAATCTACGGCTAGGGCTTTTAGTTGATCTTGATTGTCCTCAAAATAAGAAAATCCAAAATAACCCAGCGCATTTATATCTTGGCTCACGCCTGCAACGAGTTCGTTATCGTTTTCGCTGGCGGTGTAATCGGTGCGGCTGGCGTTAGCGTTTCCGTTCGTCACTTCGTTAAAGTAGTCGAAGGTTCCTGAGTCTTGTCCTGCTCCGTATAGCTTAAGGGGGCGATCGGGATAGGAGTCTCGAATTTGTTTCCAGGTTGTAATTTTGCCTTGTGCGGCAGGTTCCCACGCCTTTTTTAATTCTGCAACGGTGACGTCTTTTGCCCAGGTATTTTGAGGATTGACGGCGATTGTTAAGGCATCAAAGGCAACGGGGAGTTCGATGTAGCGCACACCTTGTTGATTGCAAGCTGCCATTTCCTCTTTTAAAATGGGGCGAGAGGCGTTGCTGATGTCGGTTTCTCCGGCACAAAATTTTCTAAAGCCGCCTGTCGTTCCAGAGAATTCAATATTAATGGGGAGTGCTCTTTCTCCTTTAGATTTTCTGTATTCTTTGGCGATCGCTTCACTAATGGGAAAGACTGTGCTTGATCCATCCATTTGGATGCTACGCGCGGTTGGAACGGCAGGGGTGGAAATTTCTGGCGGAGTGGTTGCTGCTTGCGTCTGGTTGGAATCTGCTGAATTTGGAGCGCTACAGCCAATTAATCCAAAGACCGCCACAACACACAGACTAAAAAGCGTTCTGTTTGTATACGATACACTAGCAATCATATAGATTTCACTTTCAAGTGCCCTAATAAGGAACTCTGCAATTATTTCAAAAAAAGTTGATTGTTTCAAGTACGGTGAAACACACATTTAATTAACAAATGTAAAAAACTGGATTAGCTATCAGTTGCAGACGGCTAGGCGATATTGGGCTGAAGTGGCAAAACTGTGCAAATGCGCGATCGATGTCTTGTTCTAAGAGGATGTTTTAAAAGTATAGATTGTGACCCGAACTGCTCCCCTAATCCCCCATCTTGGGGGACTTTCGAGCTAATTCTGCTTCAAAGTCCCCCAAAATGGGGGA
>JAAUPA010000112.1 GCA_012034615.1 Leptolyngbyaceae cyanobacterium CSU_1_4
GCCATGAAAGCGTAGCCCGCACCATTGAGCCAAGGGGGTGCCGTGCCGTTTTGCATCAGTTCGCCTTGCATTAATAAAACAGCAACCAAGGCTAACCCTAAGGCATGGTACATCTGATAGCGGGTGGCAGTTTCAAAAATTTCTAACGCCCGTTCGGTCAGTTTGTCTTTTAGCCCATGGGACGCAAACGCGCCTAGTGCCACTGATAAGCCTGCCAAAAAAGCGGCGATCGCCAAAAAAACTTTAGACATTCTTTATCCCATTTCCTCAAATCACATTTCAGACCTGGGTTGCACCCAAGAAATAGTTTTTGCCTGTTGCACCAACTCAGCCGCAGCTTGGGCATCGATCGGTTTAGAAAAGAAAAATCCTTGTCCTAGTTCGCAATGCAAGGCTCGCAGCCGTTCGAGCTGAACAAACGTTTCTACGCCTTCAGCAACGGCATCCATTCCTAAACTCGCCGCGAGGGCAATAATCGTCTGAACAATTTCGGCTCCACCGGCATTGCCGTCAATGCGATTGACAAAGGCGCGATCGATCTTCAACGTATCAACCGGGAACTCATGGAGGCGGCTTAAGGAAGAATAGCCCGTGCCAAAGTCATCAATGCACAGACGAATCCCCAATTCTTTTAGCTCTTTAAGTTGAGCCGCCTGACTGGAAAAGGTTTGAAGAATAGAACTTTCAGTAATCTCTAGTTTCAACGATGTGGGCGGCATTTGGGTGGTGGTTAAAAGCGCCTGAATTTGTTCTACTAAGTCATGCTGTCGCAGTTGCAAGGTTGAAATATTGACATTCATCACCAACGATTCGGCATGGGGAAACTGCTGCTGCCATTGACTGAGCTGGTGACAGGCAGTTCGTAAAACCCACCAGCCCAAGGCATGAATTAACCCAGTTTCTTCGGCAACTGGAATAAATTTGACGGGCGAAATCCAGCCATGTTGGGGATGTTGCCAGCGCACGAGTGCCTCAAAGCCGCTGAGATGACCTGTAACCAGGGAAATGATGGGCTGATAGTTGAGCTGCAACTCGGTTTGCCCGGTGGGTGTCTTGCGAGACAAGGCTTCGATCGCCCGTCTCAGGTCATTCTCTAGCTGCAACCGTTCAACGGCGCTGGTTTGCATGGTTGGATCAAACAAAGCATAACAGCCTCGCCCTTGTGCCTTGGCTCGGTAGAGGGCTGTATCCACATCCCGCAGGATCTCTTCGGGGTTTTGGTAGCCAATGGAACTGAGGGTTATGCCAATACTGGCGCTGACGACCATTTCGTGATTGTTGATCTCGAAGGGCTGCATGAGTTGAGTTTGAATGAGACGCGCCAACAGAACGGAGGCATTGGCATCGGGGATATTTTCGAGCAAAATTGCAAATTCATCGCCCCCGAAACGGGCGATCGCATAGTTTGGAGATAAACAGGTCTGGACGCGCTGGGCCACTTGCTTTAACAATTGATCGCCAATGAGATGCCCCAAGCTATCGTTAACGACCTTGAACAGATCTAAATCGAGGAACAGCACCGCATATTGAAACGATGACTGCTCGGTCATTTGCCCAATGACGCCTGTGAGCTTTTGAATAAACCAATGCCGGTTCGGCAAACCTGTTAAGGAATCATGCAGCGCATCGAAAATTAGCTTTTCTTGAGAGCGTTCAAGTTGATGGGCGTAATTTTGGGCATCGCGGTACAGCTTGGCGCTTTCAATGGAAATAGCGGCTTGGGCACAGATGAGTTTGAGCACTTCTAGGCGATCGCTGGTAAACGCATCTGCCAGCGTGCGGTTTTCTAAATACAGAATAGCGGTAATGCTACCCTGCCTAAAAATGGGCAAGGCTAAGAAACTCTTGGGCTGCTGTTGCATCAGGTAGGGATCAGCCGCAAAGGTCATGTCGCCGTCGCTGTGTTTAATAATGACGGGTTTCTGGGTTCGCTTGACCCATTGCATCACCGTTTGGGGCAATACATCAATTTGCTCTAGGGCAATATCGGGTAACCGATGGGCTAAACCCTCCAAATAAGTCACGACTGCATTCCATTGCTCTTGCTGCTTCAGTAACAAGACACCCCGCTCTGCGCCTGCGTTTTCTGCCACAATATGCATGAGTAGGCGCAACAGTTGGTCTAATTCCATTTCTGCGGAAATGGCTTGGGTTGCCTTTAAGATGGTTGCCAAATCTAGCGCCGCAGAAACACCCGAACTGGTGGATGTGACGGTGCGTTGAACCGATTGATGGAGGGATGCCGGAATATTTTCTGAGACTCTTTGAAGAATCGGCACCAGTAGCAGGGCATAGTGTTGTTCTAATTGTTTAACTTTACCCGTTGCGCCCCAGCGGGCATAGCCATAGTAGGCATCGAATAAGTAAGCTTGGGCAATTTTGGGCTGGTTCCGCAATACATAAAACTTGGCGGCAAGTTCGTTGGCAAGAGCTGCTTCCTGAGGATATTGGTGCTCTTGAGCACGGGCGATCGCCCGATCGTAGCCGTCGATCGCCTCTAAAATTTGCCCCCGAACTCGACAACGCTCTGCCTCCACCAACTCCCACTTGTGCAAATAATTGGCGGGTGCATAATCTGCCCAGCGCCTCAATTTATCTTGATTAGCCGCCACTTTTTCTAAAATTGCCTGTTCCGTTTCAGGGGTACGAACCGCAAGTTTGATTAGAGAGTCATAAAAATAGAAAATCACAACGGGTAAGCCGCCTGCCATGTAAGGTTCTGCGGCATCCGCCATTATTGCCGCTTGTTCGTAGTCTGCAAACCCATAGCACAGCATCATTTTATTGAGATAGAAGTAGAACACTGCCTCGCGGTTATTAGCGGCCAAGCTGAGGGCTAATAGGTCAGAGTCTTCGCCTGTTTCCCCGGTCAAGCAGCAAGGGTCAGCAGATCTGCCTAGCCAGTTGAGCACGGCTTGCCAGTAGGGAATATGAAGGAAGAGCGCCTGATTCTGATGGGTCTGTTTCATCATTTGCCCGTAGGTTGCCATATTTTGGGCAACCCCAATTAACTCTTTGCCGGTGAGGTAAGCATGGAAACTGTAAACCAATCCTGAATAGGCGGCAAACTCTAGATCTCCTGCTTCTAGGGCGCTGGAGTAGGCTTCTCGGAGGGCGGGTAAAGTGGCATGAACAGGCTCTTTCCAGTGCCGAATGAAGTTATTCACCATCAACAGAGTTTTGCCTTTCAGGGCGGGGCTGTTCAGCGTTGAGACTAGGGTGAGGGCTAATTGCCCAAATTCGTAGCCTGATTCAATATCGCCCTGAACGGTACACAGGATCAACCCGTATCCGGCGTAGGCAAATCCTGAAACGCCCGTATTGCCCTGTTCAATAGAAAGCTCGACTTGTTTTAAAATGACCAGCGTTGATAAGCAGGGAGTTGCTTTAAAGGCGGCGGTGCTGAGTTGGGAGAGGATGTCCATGGCTGCCATGGTATTGGCATGGGTCATGACGGGCAAATGTGCCAAGTCGCCGATCGCCTGATGGGCAAAGCGAGCCTGCATTTTTGCCAGTTCTGCTTCTACCTGTTCGGGTTGGGGTTTTTCAGGAAATTCAATGCCTAAAGTTTTAAGAATTGATAGACCTAGGGCGATCGCATCTAGCAGTCGATTTTGACCAATCAATGCCAAAATCTTGATTTCATAGATCTTAACGGTGTCAAGCTGGGTTTTGCCATGGGTTAAGGCTGTTGCCGACCATTGCTCTAACTCATCCCACCGACCCTTGAGAAATGCGGCTTCCACTCCGGCTTGATGCAGTGCCAACGTGAGACCGTAATCGGATTGCCAACTGTCATCTGTTAATAGACTAATGCCCGTGGTGAAGTATTCTAGGGCTGCTGCATAAGCCGTTGCAGTTTTTGCTTTTTGTCCTGCCTTTAAGTTTAAATTTGCCAAATTGGTTCGCTCCTCTTCTGCCATGAGCGCCTTGCCCTGGTTGAGAGAATTGACAATTTCAAAGAGGCATTCTTCCCACTCTGTTGCCGGAATATTTTGTAACAGCAATCGACCAATTTCAAGGTGAGTTAATCGCTGGTGTTCGCCGGAGATGAGCGCGTAAGCCGTTTGCTGAATGCGATCGTCTAGAAATTGGTAGGCAGCCGCTGGGGCTTCTACCGCCAAATCTGGTGAGGGCGCTGAGGACTGAAACCGATAGCTGGCATTTTGAGGCAAAACTAGACCTTTCCGAACCGCCTGACTGAGATCAATCGCGGTTTCAGCTTCAGATTTTTCGTAAACGATGGCTAAGGTTTTGAGATTAAAGCGATCGCCCATGCAAGCGGCAAGTTGAAGCACCTGCTGGGTCGGGGCGGCGAGTTCCCGCAACTGAGCGATCATTAATTCAACAATATCATCGGTGACGGTCAAGGTTTGAATTTGACTAATGTCGCATTCCCAGCCATCTCGGTAGTAAATTAAGCCATCTTGGTGAAAAGATTTTAACAGTTGACGGCTAAGAAAAGGATTGCCCTGAGCTTTTTGGTAGACCAACTTTGCCAGAGGTTGAACTTGCTCTTGCGAACAGCTCAGCAAGTCGGCAATGAGGTGAGTCAGATCAGATAGAGTTAAAGGCTCAAGATGGATAGAAAGAACATTATCGATGGAGCGAGCATCATAATTAATCTCACGGATAAAGGGCGCAAGATTCTGGGTTTCTACGTCATCTTGATAAGCACCAATTAACAACAGTTTATGGAGGGTGACATCGCTGACTATATGCGTTAAAAGACTGAGCGAAGCAGGGTCTGCCCATTGCAAATTATCTAGAAAAATGACAAGGGGGCGATCGCTGCTGATTACCACGCGAATAAACCGATTAAACAGCAACTCAAACTGTTTTTGAGCCGCATCGGGTAACAGCTCAGGCAGTATAGGTTGAGCCCCAATAATTTGTTCTAGCTCGGGCAAAACTTGGGTTAAGACCCGTCCCCTTTCCCCCAGCGCCGTCTTTATTTGAGTTCGCCAAACTTGAATGACTTCTTCACTTTCGGTTAGCAGTTGCGTCATGAGTTGGCGTAAGGCTTGCACCATGCCTAGAAAGGGAACATGGCGCTTAAACTGATCAAACTTACCCTGAACAAAGTAGCCGCGCTGTTGCACAATTGGCTTATGAATTTCTTGAACAACAGCCGTTTTGCCGATCCCCGGAGCGCCTGAAACCAGGACGAATTGAGGGCTACCCAGCAAAATTTCCTCAAAGGCAGTGAGCAGCCTCTGAACCTCAGGGTCTCTGCCATACAGCTTTTGGGGCATCGCAAAGCGATCGCAGCCATCTTGTCGTCCTAGCTTAAAAACAGGAATGTCTCCCAAAGTCTCCCACTGCTGCCGACAATGCTCTAAGTCGGCTTGGAGTTCTTGGCAGGTTTGGTATCGGTCTTCTGCGGCTTTAGCCATGAGCTTGAAAATCAGGTGGCTCACGGCTAGGGGCAATGTTGGGGTGATTTGAGTGGGGGAAGGGGGATGCTGGGAAATGTGCGCATGAACGAGTTCTAGAGGATCTTGAGACCGAAAGGGCAATCGTCCGGTCAGCAGCTCGTAAAACGTCACCCCCAGGGAGTAAAAGTCTGTGCGATAGTCAATGCCCCGGTTCATCCGCCCCGTTTGTTCGGGAGACATGTATGCCAGGGTTCCTTCTAAAACATTGACGGTGTGCAGTTCTTGAACTTCTTTGGGCAACCGCGAGGCAATGCTGAAGTCGGTGAGTTTGACCTCTAGAGTGTCCGGGTTAATCAAAATGTTCTGAGGCTTGATGTCTTTGTGAATTAAGCGCTGCTGGTAGAGGACTTCTAGCGTTTGCACAATTTGCAGGGCGATCGGGAAAAATTGGCAAAGGGGCAAGGGTGCTGATTTAGCATAATCAGCCAGCGAAATTCCTCCAAAATCTTCCATCACTAATGCAAACCCGTTCTGACAATGTTCCAGGCAATAGGATTGAATAATACCTGGACTTTTCAGGCTTTGAGTCAGGGTATATTGATTACGAAAATGAATGAGTTCGGACGAGTTAGGGTATACATTTTTCAGTAGTTTGATAACAACTTTTGTATCATCTATGACTCGTACTGCTCGATAAACCAACGTCCTGGAGCCATCATAAATTTTGTCTAGAACTTGGTAGCCAATTAGCTCAGGAGAAGAAGCCATGTTTACTGCCTGGTCTAAGAATTTTCCGACAACTACCATTCAACGGAGCCTATTCTGTAAAATGCCCTGGCGCAGCAATAACCTTGCATGGTGATAGAAGTATTGATTATGGCAGGATGTGAAGCGTAGCGCGAATTTTACATCTACCGTAGCCCGCTTCATAAAACGTAGTTTGGGTCATATAGTAGTCTACTTTAATTACAATTAAAAAATAAGATGTCTGGTAGAAATGTCTGCATTCTTAAGTCTTGGTCTGAGGGTGTAAATAATCGACTTAAGTCGATGGGTTAAATTAGATTTTAGGGTAGGTTGACGATCGCGCAACCTCCTGCTGTCCAAAGATTTGTGCATAACGCTGCTAATAATCCATCCTACAAATTATTAACCCTTCTGACTTACTTTTTTTGAGAGCAGACCCAAAACGGAAAAAACCTGTATTTTTGGAGAAAATACAGAGAGAAGGAGCGCGCGCCAAGCCTAAATTACTTGCTGTAATGCTCTTCTAGGAGCGATCGCAGCATGTCTACCATGGGCACTCCCTCTTCCACAGCTTTTGCTTTAATCGCTTTGTGCAGCGGTTTAGCAATATCCAAGGTCAGTCGCTTCATCTTGGTTGCTTTTTCGGAGGCTGGCTCTGAGGCACCTTTTTTAGAAACTGGAACAGCTTCTGCGGCAACAGGCTCTAGACTAACGTGTTTTTTCACCTTTGCTTCTTTTCCTTTTTTATCTTTTGCTTCTTCATCATTGACCGTTGCCTCAAGCGGGGCAGTTGCTTGCATTGCGGTTGGCACTTTTGACGGCTCCGGAGTCAGTTCTTTAAGGGTCGTTTGTAATTCCTTGGTTCCTTTTTTGGCAGCCTGAGCTTTTTTCCCCTTCTCAATTTTTTCCACCGCAACGGGTGCCGGGGTGGCAACGGCAACCTGAGTTTCAGGGGATTTGGGGCTTTGCCCTGGATCTATCTGTCCTTGATCTATTTGCTCTTGGTTTAAAGGGGGAACTGCTGGAACGGCTTTGGGCAATGTGCCACTCTCATTTTTTTTGTTTGCCATGGTTTCACTCTAAGTAACTTATTAAATTTATGCTCAGTAGAGGGGCTGAATTCAATGTAGGACGGACTGTCTTAGTTATAATGTGCAAGCAAGGTTTCCTTGTGCTACAAAATTTACATTGATTGAACGCCTCTTGAGCTTTTGCGCGGACTGCTGCCCCGAACATGAAGGTCTGGGGGAAGTGCTTGAGGGCGATCGCCTTCTGCATTTACGATAAAGCGCTTTTACAGAATATCGTATTTACAGAAAAATGTGCAACTGAAGTAGAAAAATTTAGGTTAGTACGTTTCCCCAGCTTGTGGAATTTAACACGGCTTAAACTCCTTACCTGTTGACATTCTTTAAACTGCTTGGCGTTCGTGTACAAAAATTAGAGGGAATAGGGCACCTAGCCGCAAGAGGCTTGAAAGCGCAAATAGCCCTAAAAACCCGCCATAGCCAAATTGAGCCAAAAAGCCTCCAGCCGTGGTGCCTAGTGCGCCGCTAATGCCTGCAACGGCAGCCGCAACGGCAAAGTAAATCGATTGGTTCCGGTGGGGGGCGATGCTGATTTGAAAATTATTAGAACAAAGGTCGATCGCTGCTGCTGCTCCGCCTAAAATGCAATGCAGGAAGGGTAGCCAAACCCAAACAGACCAAAAATTTATACCCGCGCAAAGCCACAAGATTGGGAAAACTGCAAATACGATGCCTGCACCTAATAAAATTGGACGGTTGCCAATGCGATCGGCAAGCTTTCCCCACAGCATTAACATGAGTAGATTTGCTCCGGCGGCTAAGCTGTTGTAAAGCGTGACATGATTAATATTTAACCCCAAATTATTCAGCATATAGACGTTAAAAAATGGGGCGCTGAGGTTGACCGAAAACGTCCATAGATGGAAGTAAAGTAAAAACTTTAGGAAGTTGCTGTCTTGCCAAAGAGAGAGGGTAGGCTGAGGCAGGGCGTTCGTTAAGCCTGCTTGCGTGAGGTCACTTGGCGTTGATATTGGCGTTGATATTGGCGTTGCTGCTGGTGTTGGTATTGGTGTTGGTGTTGGTGTTGATATTGGCTCAATAGAGTTCGGCTCGATGGAGATTAATTTGCCAGAAGAATAAAAGCTTTTCTGAGGATTGATATCCACCATAAAGTTCTGAAACCATAGGCTAATCAGTCCTGATGCGATCGCCAAAACCAGCACTATGCCATAGCCCTGAATGGAGCCGCCTCGCCAGCGAGAGATGATTAATCCCATGAGGGGTACTGAGATTAAATTCGTTAAATTTGTTGCACTGTTACGCAAGCCAAAGTAACGTCCGCGCAAAGTTCGGGGCACCAGTGCCGCCATCCAACTGAGCCAAGGAGCACTGCCTATTGCGCCGATAAAAGAGCTGGCAAAAGCGATGCCTAATGTGAGGGCAATGAGCAGGACCGGAGCATTGGGGCCTTTACCCAGCCAAAAAATGGCGATCGCCAAGCCCACCCAAAGCGATCGGGAAATGCTATAAATCCACAGACAGTAGATATGACGGCTAGTGGTGCGTTCTGAAAAATATGCGCCAATGGGCTGCATCAAGTTAGACAGCATGGGAATGGATGCCAGAATACCAATTTGGGTTGGGTCTGCGCCCATTTCCAAGAAAAGTTAGTCAGTAGCACTCCGCCTGTCATGTTAGAAAACACGCTGGCAAAAATTCCATCTAGGGTCGAGGCTTTGAGGCTAGTGCGAATTTCATCTTTAGAGGCATTGAGAGTTGCAGTCAGCGCTTTAGGTTTGCCGGGAGCAGGTGGCAAAACGCTGGGCACCAACGTTTCAGCCGCCACACTTGCACCGATCGCATCAATCGAACCGATCGCATTAATCGCATCAACAGATACAAAATCCACTGTTTAATACCTCGTGCCCTCAAGGGAATTTGATTTCTCTGGTATTAACCCACTCTGACTTAGTTAATTTCTGACTTATTTCTGACTTATTGATCTCTGACTCATGAATCTAAAGCAAGGCAGAAATTACCGATTTACGATCGCAACCGCCAACTCACGGACAACTTCACAGTTTGGACGTGCTACTAGCCCTGGATAGGGTTCTAAGGAGAATTCTTGGTGGGGATTGCTGAGCAAATAGCGATCGCAAACCCCATATAGCGCTTCGTCTGTTTGAGCCAGCCGCATTTCTCGCAGAAAACCGCCTGCCGGATCAACACTTTGAGCAATGTAATTTAGATACATTTTCATATAGCTCACCTGTGCCCGCCTAGGAACCGTCAGCGCCATTGTGGTGTTGGAGAGGCGATCGATATAATCCCGAACATCCGCCAGTGTTATTCTGGCGATCGGTTGACCGCTCAAGTGCTGGCGAACTTGCTGAAAGATCCAAGGGTTGCGAATTGCCGATCGTCCAATCATCACTCCGGCGGCTCCAGTCTCAGCCAAAATAGCGGCGGCAGTGGGAGCTGATGTGACGTTCCCATTGGCTAAAACCGGACAATTAACCCGTTCCACTGCATGAGCAATCAGGTTGTAATGGACAGTGCCATGATACATTTCCTTGACCGTTCGCCCATGCAGGCTCAGTAAATCAATATTGTGTTGATTTATCAAGTTAAGCAGCGCGTCAAAATTGTCCGTATTTTCAAAGCCAATTCGCATTTTAACTGTTAACAAACCCGTTACCGATTCTCGTAATTTTCCTAAAATGCGATCGACTTTTTCCAGATCACGCAATAATCCTCCCCCAACATTTTTACGGTAAATTCTGGGAGCCGGACAGCCCATGTTTAGATCAATGCCTGCAATGGGGTAACGGCTCAGTTCTTTAGCAATGCGCACCAAATCGGGGATGCTTTCGCCAATCATCTGGGCAAAAATTGGGCGATCGGTGGTGTTCTCGATAATAGAGCGCAGAATCTTTTTGTCGGGCGTTGAACTCTCGTGAACGCGAAAATACTCAGTAAAGAAATAATCGGGACTGCCATAGTGAGCAATTACGGTCATAAAAAATAAATCTGTCACGTCCTGCATGGGCGCAAGGGCGGTTAATGCAAGTCCTGGAATTAGGGGTGAAGGCAGGCGATCGGGCAGCAGCATATTGGCGTTGGGTGACAGTATCCAGATGACGTATCCAGACTTGAACTCTATCTTAGTGATTAACCAGGCAGAAAGCCCTATCTCAAAGGGTATGATATCCCCTCCCTGACAGATTCCTGCTGTTAATTGGAAGTGCAATACTAAAAATATGCAGTGCAACAGGATTGAGAATAATTTTGTCAAACTCGACTGTTCATCCTCCAGCTTCTCTCGAAGCGACTTCCAAGACTCGTTTATGGATGCCCGATCGCGTTCTCTTCACTCCAGCCGCTCTGGAAGAACCCTGGGGACAAAAGATTTTGTCGCGGGTTCAAGCTCTTAATTTGCCCATTAAAGAATTGCCGCGCAACCGTGTGACTGGGCTGCGGGGAGAGACAGAGCAAGAAACCTATGCGATCGCCAAACGTACCCTGGCGATCGTGACTGCGCCTCCTAGCGGCTTCAAGCTCAGCCCTATTCCGCCCTCCGCCGATTGGCAGTTTCACCTAGCCGAGGGTTGTCCGGCTCATTGTCAATATTGTTATCTGGCGGGTAGTCTTCAGGGTCCGCCTGTGGTTCGAGGATTTGCTAACTTGCCCCAAATTTTGCAAAATTTGGCAGCTTATGAAAGTGCCGATCGCCCCACCAGTTTTGAAGTCAGTTGCTATACCGATCCGTTAGGTGTTGAACATTTGCTGGGCAGTTTAGCAGAATGCATCCGCTACTTTGGCACTCGTGAAAACGGTCGTTTGCGATGGGTTTCTAAATTTGATGCGATCGATGGATTACTAGATTTGCCTCACAACGGACATACCCGTTGCCGCTTTAGTGTGAACGCCGCGCCGATCAGCAGCCGTATGGAAGGAGGAACAGCTTCCGTTGCTAATCGGATTCAGGCATTGCGCAAGTTGGCGCTGCCTCGTGAACAGGGAGGCGGTGGTTATCCTGTCGGCTTGGTGATTGCACCCATTATGGCGATCGAGGATTGGGAAGAGCATTATGCTCGGTTATTTAATGACCTTGGCAACGCTTTAGACTTTGATGTGGATTTAACATTTGAGCTAATTTCCCATCGTTTTACTCCAGGCTCAAAGAACGTTTTACAGACTTGGTATCCTAATAGCAAGCTAGAAATGGATGAGTCGAATCGTGTTGTAAAACGCAATAAGTTTGGTGGCGTGAAATATGTGTACGATGGCGACACCATGAAGACAATGCGGAAGTTCTTCGAGCTACAGATTCAAAAGCATTTTCCTCAAGCTCAGATTTTATACTGGACTTAAAGTATGAACTGTTCAGACTTTTATGCAGCAAGGCAAGGCGATCGACAGGAGCAAGGTGAGAAACCACAATGAAGATCAATTAAATACGCACTTTAAACTAAAGATATTAATTTCTTAATATTGTTATGGCATCGTGTAGAGATTAGTGTCATTCGCAATGCCTGAGTTAAATCTGTTGAGCGGACATTCCTCGCCTCATCTTCGATCGCCCAGGCTAAGCGCGGCTTCTAACCCAGAATCTTGGTGCGTCTTTGTTGATTCAATCAAAGTCTATTTACTCAAAATCAGAGCACTTATCCCGGTCAGGCTGATGCAGTCAAACCTCAAGTTTCTGGTCCGCTTGGATAATGTGACTGTGATTTCCTGAACCCCATTTGATCATGCAATCAGCGCAGAAACCTTTCCTACGCTGACTTGTGAGTGAGCGATCGCCATTTATCGGACGATCGCTCTAATTGGCTGATGGTCAATTGACCTAAACTTTCATTCTTACGGAGATTTCAATGGCATTATTTTTCTCAGAATACCTCGAGGGCAGCAGCAACAATAAAGCCCTAGAGATTTTCAACAGCACAGGCGCGGCGATCGATTTAACGGGCTATGTGGTGCAGTACTACTTCAACGGTGCCACCACCGCAGGGCTGACGATTTCCTTAACGGGGACAGTTGCGGCGAATGATGTGTTTGTGTTAGCCCAAAGCAGCGCCAATGCGGCCATTTTGGCACAGGCAGACCAGACCAGTAGCGCGAGCTGGTTTAACGGAGATGATGCGATCGTGTTGCGGCAAGGTGGAGCTAGCGGCACCATTGTGGACTCTATCGGTCAGATTGGCTTTGATCCGGGTACAGAATGGGGAACTGGATTAACCAGCACCGCAGATAACACGCTGCGCCGGAAAACCAGCGTAACGACTGGCGATATCAACCCCAATGATGTATTTGATCCAAGTGTGCAGTGGGATGGGTTTGCCATTGATACCGTGGATGGATTGGGAAGCTATGCCGCTAGTCCCGTTACGGGTGCTGGGGTAACGATCGCCCAATCAGGCGGCAGCACCGACGTTAACGAGCAAGGAGAAACCACTGATACCTATACAATCGCGCTGAACACCACGCCAAGCGGTGCCGTGAATGTGGCGATCGCTGCCGATGACGAAACGCAGATTAGTGCAGACGGCGTTAACTTCTTCAGTACCGTCACCCTCAGCTTAATAGACGCAAATCCGCGCACTATCACCGTCCGAGCCATCAATGATTTAGACGCAGAAGGCTCCCCGCATCCCGGCATCATTACCCACACGATCGCCAGCAGCGCCGATGCAGCTTATTCCAACACGCTGACCCCAATTCCTAGCCTCAACGTCAACGTGATTGACAACGACGTGTCATTGAGCAAAGTCTACGAAGTTCAAGGCAACGGTGCCGCTAGTCCTAAAGCTGGGCAGACCGTCACCCTCGAAGCCGTAGTCACGGGAGATTTTCAGGGCACCAACAACCTGAACGGATTTTACATTCAAGATGCCGCTGGTGACGGCGATGCCACAACGTCCGATGGCATTTTTGTGTTCGCACCCAATAGCCTCGACGTGAGTGTGGGTCAAACAGTTCGCTTAACCGGATTGGTTTCCGAAACCTTTAACCAGACTCAACTTGGTAATATCAGCGAGCTCAGCATCCTGGGGTCAGGCGCAACCCTTCCCGCCCCGATCGCCCTTGATTTGCCTACAGCGATCGACCTAGAACGCTATGAAGGAATGCTAGTGACCTTTCCCGAAGCCCTCACCGTTACCGAGAACTTCAACCTAGGTCGATTTGGCGAAGTGTTGCTGTCTTCAGAAGGACGGCTGTTTAACCCCACTAACTTTATTGATCCAACTGACATTCCGACGACTGGAACCGAAAACAACGAAAACAACGTTGCCGCCGTCACCGCCCAACAAACTGCCAATAACCTGCGCGATATTCTGCTGGATGATGGCAGCACCATTCAAAACCCGGCGATCGTGCCCTTCCTCCAAGACGGCACCCTGCGCGTCGGCAGCACCGTGACCGCCTTAACTGGCGTGCTGGGCTTTGGGTTCAACACCTATCGAATCCAACCCACAACGCCGCCTACTTTTGTCAACACCAATCCCCGCACTGCTGCCCCCGATCCGGTGGGTGGCAATGTTAAAGTCGCCAGCTTCAACGTTTTAAACTACTTCAATGGCGATGGGATGGGCGGCGGCTTCCCCACCTCGCGCGGAGCCAACACCGCAGCAGAATTTGAACGGCAAAGCGATAAAATTGTCAGCGCGATCGCCGCTCTCAATGCCGATGTCATTGGTCTGATTGAAATCGAAAATGATGGCGATGGAGCTAACTCCGCGATCGCCGAACTGGTCAGTCGGCTTAACACAGCCTTGGGTTCCAACGTTTACGACTACATCCGCGACCCTGCCACCGGCACCGGCACAGATGCAATCAAAGTCGCCTTTATCTACAAACCCGGAAATGTCACCCCGGTTGGCGCTGCCCTCAGCGATGCAGATGCAGTCCACAACCGCTTACCCGTTGCCCAAACCTTTGCCCTCAACGCCAACGGCGAAACCTTTACCCCCGTTATTAATCACTTTAAATCCAAGAGTGGCTCCGGCACCGGGTTAGACGCAGACCAGCTAGATGGACAAGGGGCGTTCAACCTGACCCGAGTTCAGCAAGCCCAAGCTCTGCTCGGCTTCGTCAACGAACTCAAAACCACCACAGGCGACAGCGATGTCATGGTGCTGGGAGACTTGAATGCCTACGGCGAAGAAGACCCGATCGACGTGCTGCGGAATGGCGGACTGGTGGATGAACTAGGTAAATTTATTGCAAACCCCTATTCTTTCGTCTTTGCCGGACAATCTGGACGACTGGATCATGCCCTCACCACCCCTAGCCTCAGCGGACAGATTACCGGAGCAACCGAGTGGCACATCAACGCCGATGAACCCAGAATCTTGGACTACAACCAAGAATTCAACCCCGCAGCCCTCTACCAGCCCACGCCTTATCGCTCTTCTGATCACGATCCGGTGGTGGTCGGTGCAAACCTCACGAGTTCTCTTCAGGTGGTCAAGGGTGGTAACGGCAACAATACGCTAGACGGCACGTCGGGTAGAGATAAATTGAGCGGCGGCAACGGCAACGATCGCCTCAGTGGGGGCAATGGTAACGACACCCTCGTTGGGGACAACGGCAATGATACGCTCCTAGGTCAGATCAGCAACGATCTGCTCAAGGGCGGCAACGGCGACGACTTGCTAGATGGCGGTCAAGGGCAGGATACGCTGAATGGCGGCAATGGGCGCGATCGCTTTGTATTGAGAGCCGGTGAAGGCTCAGATACCATTGTGGACTTCAAAAACGGCACTGATTTAATCGCGCTGTCAGGAGGTCTCACCTTTGGTCAACTGGCGATCGAGGCGAACGGCAACCGCACACTCATCCGTTTGACTGGCACCAATGAGTTGCTAGCCACCCTCAACGGCGTGCGACCCAATGCCATCACCGCGATCGATTTTGTCGCGGTGTAATGACGGGGCACAGCCCACTGTTGCAAGTCTCTGAGCCGCCCTCATCCCCCACCCTTCTCCCAGAGCGGCAGAAGGGTGGCAGAAGGGTGGCAGAATCAAAGTCCTTCTCCCAGAGCGGGCTACTGTGTACACACAAGTTGTTGAATCCAGCTACGCCCCCCGGTGAACCGCCCCCTAAATCCCCCCATTTTGGGGGA
>JAAUPA010000113.1 GCA_012034615.1 Leptolyngbyaceae cyanobacterium CSU_1_4
CAAATTGGGGGACTTTGAAGCACAGAACTGGGTCGGAAGTCCCCCAATTTGGGGGGGTTGGGGGGGCGGTTCGCCAGGGACTTGGCTAGATTCGATCACTTGTGTATACACGGTAGCCTGGAATAGAAGAAGGGTTGGGATAAGGATATCTTGAAAACTTATTCGGCAGACTTTAGCTGAGTGGCTTCTAGAGTTTTTTGGCGATCGATTTTCAGCACCAACACGCCCAAAGGTGGCAAGCATAGGTCGATCGAGTAAGGGCGGTTATGGAACGACCATTCTTCAGCCCACTTGCCGCCTAAGTTACCCATATTACTACCGCCATACTCACGGGCATCGCTGTTAAACAGCTCGGTATAAAATCCTAGCTCAGGCACCCCGACACGATAGTGAGAATGGGGCTGAGGCGTAAAGTTGCACACCGTCACAATAAACTCCTCAGAATCTTTTGCCCGACGAATGAAAGACACCACGCTATGACGGTTATCGGTGCAATCTACCCACTCAAAACCATCCTGGGAAAACTCTTGGGTATAAAGCGCTGGCTCAGTTCGATAAAGATGATTGAGCTTGCTAATGCAATATTTGAGGTTTTGATGGGCGGGATGTTGCAGCAATTGCCATTCCAAATCACCCCACACATTCCACTCACTCCATTGCCCAAACTCCATACTCATAAACAGAGTCTTTTTGCCGGGATGGGTAAACATAAACGTGTAAAGACAGCGGAGATTAGCAAACTTCTGCCATTCGTCTCCGGGCATTTTGCCAATCATCGGACTCTTACCATGCACCACTTCGTCATGGGAGAGCGCCAACATAAAGTTTTCGTTGAAGGCGTACCAAATGCTAAAGGTGACGTTATTTTGATGGAACTGCCGGAACCAAGGATCCATGTGGAAATAATCCAACATATCGTGCATCCAGCCCATGTTCCACTTCAGGTTGAAGCCTAACCCACCGAGGTAGGTCGGCCAAGACACCATCGGCCAATCGGTAGACTCTTCGGCAATGCTCAAAACACCGGGAAAATAGCTGAAAATAGCGTGATTCAGTTGGCGCAAGAAGTCAGCAGCTTCAATATTTTCTCGACCTCCGTATTGGTTCGTGACCCACTCGCCCGGATGGCGGCAATAGTCGAGGTAAAGCATGGAAGCCACAGCATCAACCCGAACTCCGTCAATGTGGTACTTGTCGAACCAGAACAGCGCGTTTGCCACCAAAAAGTTACGAACTTCATTACGGGAATAGTTAAAGACCAGGGTGCCCCACTCCTTATGCTCGCCCTTGCGAGGGTCGGCGTGTTCATAAAGATGGGTGCCATCGAAGTTAGCAAGCCCGTGTCCGTCTTTGGGGAAGTGAGCCGGAACCCAGTCTACAATTACGCCAATGCTATTCTGGTGGCATTGATCGATAAAGTACATCAAGTCTTGAGGACTGCCGAAACGAGAGGTGGCGGCGTAATAGCCTGTGACCTGATAGCCCCAAGAGCCATCGAAGGGGTGTTCGGCAACAGGAAGCATTTCAATGTGGGTGAAGCCCATCTCTTTGACGTAGGGAATGAGGCGATCGGCGAGTTCGCGATAGGTCAGAAACCGTGCCCCCGGCTTAAGGTCTGCCACAATAACCGGGGCGATCGGCTTGCCGTCTACATCTAGCGCTGGCTGAGACGCAGCCCCATGCAGCCAAGAGCCCAAGTGAACTTCGTACACCGAAACAGGTTGCCCCAAAGGCTCAGTGTGGCGGCGGTTTTCCATCCACTCGCTGTCTTGCCATTGATAGGTGTCTACATCTGCCACAATCGAGGCAGTTTTGGGGCGCACTTCTTGCTGAAAGCCAAAGGGGTCGGATTTTTCGTAGATGTGTCCAGCTTGGTTTTTAACTTCGTACTTGTAATGAGTGCCGACCCCTAGCCCCGGAATAAACAACTCCCAAATGCCGCCATCGCGTAGACGCATCTGGTGCTGACGACCATCCCAATTATTAAAGTCACCCAAGAGCGAAACGTTGCGGGCGTTGGGTGCCCAAACCGCAAAGTAAACCCCTTTCACCCCGTCTTGCTCGATCAAGTGGGCACCTAGCTTTTCGTAGATGCGGTGGTGGTTCCCTTCGGCAAAGAGATGCACGTCAAAATCGGTCATTAGGGGCGATCGGAAGGCGTAGGGGTCGTACATGACTCGCTCATGGTCGCCTTCTTTAACGCGCAATTGATAGTTGCTCAGGGTTTCGACATCTAGAACACATTCAAAGAAATGAGCATCATGAACCTGGTGCATGGGAAATTCTTCCCGTGTTTCGGGGCGAACCACCCAAGCCTCATTGACCCGGGGTAAGTAAGCCCTAATCACCCAGACTGATTTACCCTCTTGCTCAATTTGGTGAGGACCGAGGACTTCAAACGGGTCATGGTGCTGGTTCCAAACAATCCGTTCGATCTGCTCTGGAGTGACGGTCATGGTCATGAGAATTACCTATCTAGACGAGTATTAAAAGGGCGAGGAGCGGATTAAAATTTTCCAGAAAATTTAGCAACGCACTACTCAATTCGCCTTAGTTTAAGCTGACAGAATGCATCTGAGATCACACTTCAGATCCTATTTTTCAGCCCTAGTGTGACTCTGACTCCATTGAGAGGTCAGATTAGGGGTCAAAGACGAGAGATCCAAGAATCTACTGATTTTCTGGTGGAAGGACGATCGCCAAAAAATATGATAGCGAAATGCACCTATCTCGTTGTGAGCTTTTTATGTACAACTCATTACAAACTTTAACAAAGCGTTGCGATTAGCTTACCATTCAAAGCCCCTTTGACCGAAGGTTTTTCTGTCTGATCCTTTCAAGAAAAGCCTACGTGGCGAGAAAAAAACCGTGGTTTCACGGTTTCAACTGCTGAAGAGAGGCTCTATGTATTCCTATAAGTGTCCTGAAATTCCGTTCTTGCCTCTACTATGGCGCAGATAGTTCAAGCCTCAGCTTACCGAAAACGGCTGAGAAAGTGGTTTTGGAGCGATCGCTGGCTGAGCAAAATTGCAATTGGGGTTGCAGGAGCAGTGATTGTGCTACGAGGGTTTGGCGTTTTTCAGCTCTTTGAGTTAACGGCTTACGATCAGCTCTTTCAAAGGCGCTCCTTAGAGCCCCAAGACAACCGGATTGTGTTGGTCAGCCTTGATGATACGGATCTTCAGCGGCTGGGGACAGGGGGAATGTTATCGGATCAACGATTGGCAGAAGTGTTGACTCTGATTAAGAGTCGTCAGCCCCGAGCCATTGGTTTGGATATTTACCGAGACCTGCCTGTTGCTCCTGGCTCCGAGCAATTGAAAGATGTTTTTGAAAATACGCCTCAACTGATTGGCATCGAAACCCTTTCCGACTCAGATTCTCCCGGAGTCATGGCTCCCCCTGCCTTGAAGGCAAAGCAACAAGTCGGTTTTAACAATGTGGTGATTGATTTAGATGGGTTAGTCAGAAGAAATACGCTGTTCATTAAGCCCAAGGATCAGCCGGTTCATCAAAGTTTTGCCTTGAAGCTGGTGCTGAAGTATTTGGAGCCCGACCACATTAGGCTGAAGGTGAGCCGCTCGAAACACACCCAGTTAAACGGCGTAGAGTTTCCGCCTCTCAACCCCAATGATGGCGCGTACATTAATGCGGATTCGTTGAGAGGTTATCAAATCTTGGCAAATCCTCGCAGTTCTTTGCCGATCGAGCATCAAGTCTCTCCCTTTGCGCAGCTCCCTTTGTCGGTGCTATTGGAATCGAACCGGTCGCCTCAAGGTCAAGAGCGGATGACGAATCTGTTGAGCGATCGCATTGTTCTGCTAGGCAGTACGGCTCAAAGTTCTAATGATTTTTTCTTGACTTCCCATAGCAGTCGCCGGGGCGGCAATGCTGAGCGCATGTCGGGAGTGGAACTGCAAGGACAGTTCGTCAGCCAGATTTTGAGCGCTGTGTTGGATGGGCGATCGCTGATTCGGTTCTGGGATGATCCGTCAGAATGGGTCTGGATTTTGGGTTGGTCGTGGCTAGGAGCTTTTTGAGCTGGAAAATTCGGGCACCTCAAAGAGCTGCCGCCGGGATATTGCTGGCAGGTACGGGTTTATTTGGCATTTGTAACTTGGCATTTCAGTGGGGCTGGTGGTTGCCCATGGTGCCGCCTGGGGTGGCGCTGGTGGGTTCGGCGGCAGGGGTGACGGCATACTTTTCTTGTTTGCGGGAAGAACTGAAAAAGTCCAAAGAGTTTTTGGTTCAATCATCAACACTATTCCTGATCCGGTGTATGTCAAAGATCATCGGCATCATTGGGTGGTGGTTAACGATGCCTACTGTAGTTTTATTGGGCGATCGCGCGAGGCAATGATCAATCAAGTGGATTATGATTTTTTTCCACCTCAGCAATCGGCGCATTTTTGGCGGCAAGATGAACTGACGTTTGACAGCCGCATTGAGCAAGAATGTGAGGAAGAGCTGACCAATGCTCAGGGCAAAACCTACTTGGTCGCCACGAAGCGATCGCTCTACCAAAACGCAATGGGCGAATTATTTTTGGTAGGAGTCATTCGAGATATTACCCAGCGAAAGCAAATGGAGGAAGCGCTACGCAGCACCGCCGATGAATTAGTGCGTTCTAACTCTGAGCTGGCAAAGGCAACCGATCTGTTGTCCCACATTGCTCATCATGATCATTTGACGAATTTACCCAATCGCAAGCGCTTCCACGAGCAATTACAGCAATCTTTAGATCGGGCGAAGGAGCAAGGTCATTTGGTCGCGCTTCTATTTTTAGATTTAGATGGCTTTAAACAGGTCAATGATGCTCATGGTCATCAGGTGGGCGATTCGTTGCTGAAGGCGGTTGCCCAACGTCTGACCAATTGTTTGCGCAGCAGTGATATTGTGGCGCGGTTGGGAGGCGATGAGTTTGTGGCAATTCTTCCTAATATTCCGAGTGCGGCGGCGGTTTGTCGGGTTACTGAAAAAATCTTGTTGACGCTGAATCAAAGTTTTATGTTTGAGGGCAAGGCAATGTCAATTTCTGCAAGTATTGGCATTAGTATTTATCCGATCGACTGTTTTGCAGGGTCTGAACCGGGGGAAAAGACCGAAAGAGAGGAGGAAATGAAGAGTTTGCTGAATCAGGCAGACACAGCCATGTATCGAGCCAAGAAAATGGGAAAGAATTGTTATGCGTTTTTCAGCCCTCGATCGCTACGACCGCCATTGATCTTTCTCTAGATTGATTTTTCCTTGGGGGCTGAATTCAATGCCTTCGGCTTCTAGGCGCGATCGCTGTAAATAGTCTCCCCCCTGGCGAAATGGCGACTCTGAAATTTCACCTTTGGCGTTAATCACCCGATGCCAAGGCACATCAGAGTTAATATCTACCCGAAACAAGGCATAGCCCACCAATCTCGCTCGGCGCGGTAGGTCTGCGAGCTCTGCAACTTGCCCGTAGGTTGCTACTTTGCCATAGGGAATTTGGCGAACGATTTTATAAATGGCAGTGTAGCTCGACACGAGTTTCCTCTGGTATGCTCTAAGGGCAGTTCCCTCTCGGTTATTTGGCATCGTGGCACAGGCTTCTTCCCAGTTGCAACAATTTGTTCATTGGTTTCAGTCCGCATCTCTCCATGTCGCAGATTCGAGGGAGTTGCGGCGGCTGAGTGGCGGGCTTAGTCACTTTTTTTTGAGGCAAGATTGGCTTTCTCCGCAGCAGCTTTGGGTCGCTGTAATTTTGGTGGCGCTGTTGATTTGGAACTGGCAGTTGGTGCTGGCGTTGGCGATCGGGACGGTGGTGCTAATCTTGATTTATTTGGTGCAGCAGGGACAATGGAACATTCCTAAAGTTGATTGGCGCTGGCTATGGACAGGGGCGAATCGTTCGTTGACGTTGGCGATCGCCAGTGGCAGTATTGCAGCCTTTAGTGCGTATGTCACCACAGGAATTTGGTTTGAAGCAGAGCAGTCTTGGCTGGCTTTAGGTGTTATTTTACAAGGCTTTGGAACGTTGACAGTTTTGATCCTGCTCACCTGGCAAACCTTGAATCGGCAGTTCGAGACAACTGGTCTCAGAGCACAGCGGCTAGACCAGCTTTTGGATCGGTTGTCCGATCCTGATCCGCTCAAGCGTTTGATTGCGGTTCGACAAATTACCCAGCAGTTTCAAGATCGGCTTCAGGTCGAATCCTTAGCAAACACTGCGCCTGCTTTAACCTCCCTGTCGCCAGCTAACCTGGCAGATTGTTTCCGGTTGATGTTGAATCGGGAGACAGAGCCGAGCGTTTGTAGTGCGCTCCTAGATGGGATACAGAGTCTGGGGCAAGGGCGACAGTTGAATGCTGCGACTCGGCAATCGGTTTCCCTCGCAACGATACGGCAGAAGGTTGAGGAATAGAATTGTTATGGATCGGTTTTTTACTGTCGAGGTTATTTCCCAAACTGTTAATCCTCAGCAAACTATCTATGCAGCAATGCATCAGGATTATGCAGAAGGATTTGTGTGGGCAGAGCGCGATCGCTTTCCGGCGGAAGACAAAAGTGGCGAAGTTGTGGTTAAGCAGCTTTTGGCAGGAAACCGAGGGCACTACGGTCCGCTGGAGCATCCACAAATCACCTTAAACTGCGGTTTTTTCCCCCACTCGACCATGCAACAGATGCGAACTCATCGTGTCGGAATTTCTTTTGATGTTCAATGTCTGGCTGGAGACACAGAAGTTACATTTCTGCACGCTTCTGGAGGTTTACGGAAATACAAAATCTCGCAGCTTCACGACCTTTGGACAAATGGCGAAACGGCAATCCGAAATCGCAAAATTCGAGGTCGCAAGGGCGAAGCACCCGGAACTTATCGACGAGACTGCAAAACTCGCCTCAGAAAAATGAATCTTAGGGTTCTCAACGAGGATACGAGTCTCTTTGAGACTGGACATATTCAAGAGGTATTTGATCAGGGAATACAGCCCGTTTATCGACTAATCCTAGAAGACGGACGAGCAGTAGATTGTACCGAAAATCATCGTCTATTAACCCACGAAGGTTGGCAGACCATGAAAGAAGCCATGACGCTGATGATTGATGGCAATGGCGAAGTCATTAACCATCGCCAAGACTGTTTCCTTATGACAAACGGCGTTGTGGTTGGTGAAGGATTGTATAGAGAAAAAGCTTGGCTGCAAAAACATCTGCAAGCAGGATTAACGGCTAAAGAAATAGCTCGACTAGCAGAATGCTCTGTTGAAGCTATCAAAAATGGGCCTATATTCATAAGCTCACCTTAAACAAGGCAAAGACAGGATCTCCTAATCCCTGGAATCGTGGCTTGAAGGGTTCTTACCGCTTAAATTTGACACCAGAGAAGCGACAAGAACGACGAGAACGAACCAGACAGATAACTCGACGAGGCTCGGCAAGTAATTTTTGGAAAGGAGGAGTTACAGAGGAGCGCGTTGCTATTGGGACATGGACAAGAACGATCGCCCCTCAAGTCCACGAAAAATTGAACTACATTTGTCAACAATGTGGGGTACGCGGAGGACAACTTCACGCGCATCACCTGCTACCAGTTTATGCACACCCTGAGAAGGCTTACGAACCTGAGAATCTAGTGTCGGTTTGTGAGGATTGTCACCGCTCAATTCATAGCCAAAATTTAGAGCTAGCATTCGCTCAAAAGTTTTTGCCCATTCAGTTGTTTCCCGAAAAGCCTACGCCTAAAGGACATCAGTTAAAAGCCCACCCGATGCGGGTTGTTCAAGTTCGGTATCTTGGCAAACAAAGAACCTATGACTTAGAAGTAGCGGGAGATTGGCACAATTTTGTAGCAAATGGCGTAGTGGTTCATAACTCTTTCCGCTATACCGGAAACCGAATTGTTGAAGTTGCAGACGGCAAGCGAGATATTGAAGAGGTGTTTTACCTTCGCCCTTTAGGGGCTTACAGCGATCGCCAGGGCAAACGCTATGAATACACCGAAGCCCTCCGGCAACAAGATTTGGAATGGTGTTTAGCGGGCTGCAAGCGTTACCAAGAACGGATAAATCAGGGCTTTTCAGAAGAACACGCGCGCGGATTGATTGCGTTTGATGTGCGGCAGCATTGGGTCATGTCGGCAAATGTGCGATCGATGTTGCATTTGTTAGATTTGCGCTGGAAATTAGATGCCCAATTAGAGGCGCAACAGCTTTGTGAATTGATGTGGGAGCTTCAAGGCATGGGTTCCAGCGATCGCCACTTGGTATGAAACGAACCGATTAAAGAAGGCAAAGTTATCACCTTGATCTGTCTTAATCACTAACTTAATCACTAAAACTTTTCCACAGAAATCGCGCCTAATCTGCCCTGAACCGATCGCAAATAGTCAGCCGGAGATAATTGCACCAATAGCCCCCGAACTCCGGCAGAAACTGCAATGCGATCGAATACTTCAATCACTTCTTCAACATAAACGGGATAATCTCGTTTACAAGCCAATGCCGTCACTCCGCCGCGAATGTAACCGGTCAACAGTTGTATTTCCTTGAGAGGAACTGGCTCTATTTTGCGATCGCCCGTCAGCTTAGCCAATCGCTTTAAATCAAGCTGATAATCGCTGGGAATGACTGCAAGAGAAACTCCTGCACTGTTGCCTCGCACGACTAACGTTTTGAAAACCTGCTCTGGGGGCAACCCAACTTTAAGCGCAGTCCGTTCGGCTGCCAAGTCTTCGGGGTCAACCTCATAGGCAAGGAGCTGGTAGGATATGCCCAAGTTGTCTAAGATACGGACAGCATTTGTTTTCATACGCAAAATAAAGCGATAGATTCCCTCTAAGTTATGGTTGTATAGAGTCAGATAACGCTCATAAACTGCCCGATCATTGGATATTCATTAGATGAATCCTAAAGCTTGATGATTTTTCAACTTAAGCCCTCCCATCGTCCCTGGATCTCTATGAATAACAGCCAACCTGACAATCAACCGCGATCGCCCAAACTACTTCGGGGCTTAAGCATTCGGTTTGCAATTTGGCGAGGCAAAAAAAAATTCAACGCCATAGACCTAAGAGGGGTCGATCTAACCCGCGTAGATTTGATTGGCAATTTACTCCTTTGTGCCAACTTTTGGCTGGGCTGTCATTATTTGGACATTTTTTAACGCAGCAGGCGTACCCGGAATTGTATTAGTTTGGGCAAACCTGATCTGGAGCATCCTAGTCTGGATTAACCTGCGCGAGGTTAGCTTCAATCAAGGCGATTTACGCGGAACTAACCTGAGAAATGCCGTCTTAATAGGCATTATTTTAGTCTGGGCAGCTCTCCTTTGGTCGCTCCGAGTTTCAGTCTATGCCGAAGGCGCATACATTCTTTGGGCAAACCCCAATCTACTCTTTATCCTGTGGGCAGTCCTCAGCAAAGTTGACTTAAGTGACGCTGATTTAAGCCACTCCAATCTCAGCCGTGCCAACTTAAGCCGGGTCGATCTCCGAGATGCAAATCTTAGCGACACCGACCTGCGAGGAGCCGTGTTACGAGAAGCAATTTTGCGCGGGGCCAACCTCCAAAACGCTGATCTGCGAGGCGTAGATTTGAGTGATGCCGATTTATGCGAAGCAGTCTTGCGAGGAGCCGACCTGCGCGAAGTAGATTTAAGCGGTGCAGATTTAAGTGGCGCAGATTTACGGGAAGCCAAACTCAGTGGAGCCAACCTGAGCGCCGCCGATTTGAGCTGGGCGAAGCTCAGTCGGGCTGATTTAAGCAGCGTTAACTTAAGCTGGGCAAGTTTGGGGCGCGCTCAATTGAGTAATACTGACCTTAGCCACGCAGATTTAAGCGGTGCAGATTTTCGGGAAGCCACCGTGAGTGGGGCAAATTTTAGCGGAGTCGATTTAAGCGTTATTTTGGTAAAAGGCGCTCGATTTAGTAATAATCTGGGGCTAAAAGCGACAGAAAAAATCAACTTAAAAGCACGCGGGGCTATTCTGGATGAGTCGTTGGGTGCCAGTGGATACAGGAGATAAACTCAATGATTAGTTTCGATAAAGTGTTTGCGGTGGTTTTGGTCGGAGGATTGATTTTCATCGTGGCACATGCGCAATCGCGGTTTGATCACTGTAGAGCGCTAGGACAAAAAAATATTGATTGTGTGTTGTCGTTTGATTAAAGTTTTTGCTCTTTTAACCTTTACTTTATGCCGTTAGCGCCTTGGCGATCGCCCCTAGCCCATGCTCTTCATCGCAATCGGGCTCTCCCTTATGCCCGCTATGTCCAGCTTGCGACCCTCCGCGCCGATAGACAACCTGCCAATCGCACCGTTGTATTTCGGGGTTTTTTAGAAAACACTAATCGTTTACGGTTTATTACAGACAGTCGCAGCGAAAAAGCAACTCAGATCCAAGCCCAGCCCTGGGGAGAAATTTGCTGGTATTTTCCTAAAACCCGCGAACAATTTCGGATACTCGGGCAGTTAACCCTAGTGACCGCAGATCATGCCGATGAAGAATTACTAAAAGCCCGAAAAATGCTCTGGCACGATTTATCCGATGGAGGGCGATCGCAGTTTGCTTGGGCATATCCGAGACAACCCAAAACCGAGCCGCTTGAACAAACCCCGCCTGATCCCATGATTCCCTTGCCAACTTTTTGTCTGCTCCTACTAGAACCCACTCAAGTGGACCATCTAGAGCTGCGGGGCACTCCCCAGAATCGATACCTGTACTCTCAACAAGAGCCTCCCCTAAAGGACTGGTCTATGGAAGAAGTTAATCCGTGACTTCGTTGCAGTCTTTTTCACCTCCTAAATTTCCCATTTGGGGGACTTTGAAGAACAGAACTGGCTCGGAAGCCCCCCAAATTGGGGGATTGAGCGATTATCTTAAAAGTTAACCAGAGTGGCTTACTGTGACTTACTCTGTTGTCGATCGCGCGATCGCGCTCCACAAGCCGTCAATGCTGATCCGGTTTTTCTGTTGATGGTAAGCTGCTAAGCCTGCTTCGCCTTTCTTTTCTGCCCAAGCCACTAACTGCGATCGCGATTCTTGATGTTCATAAAGCGGAACGCCATGTCCACAGGAAGTTTGCACCCGATCAATGTCTGCGGTAATAATTTGTCGTACGCCAGGAAGATCAGGAAACTTAGCACGCAAGCTTTCCCATTCCCCATCAGCGGGCAGCAGAGTTTTGCCGTTGCCATAAAGCCGCAAAATGCTAGGTGCTCCTTGAAAAGCGCAAAACATCAGCGTAATTCGCCCATTTTCTTGCAGGTGAGCCGAAGTTTCATTGCCGCTTCCGGTTAAATCTAGATAGGCGATTCGGTTAGGAGAGAGCACTCGGAAGCAATCTAAGCCTTTCGGGGAGACGTTAACATGTCCAGTTTCGCTTAGCGGAGCCGTGGCAACAAAAAATAAGTGCTGCTGGGCAATAAATTGCTGCAACTCAGGGGTGATGTGGTCAAAGACTTTAGCCATAGGATTCGGTACGATGGTGCAAAGCTTATCGTACCAAGGGGTCTCGGTAAAATCTTGTTCGCTTCGATCGAGGGGTCAGCAAGTTAAGCTTTATGCTACCGGTCTTAACGCCTCTTTTTCCCATGCTTAGTCCTTTGTTGCGTCCTATTCTGAGCAAAATTTCTAGAACAGTCTCTCTTCAGGTGATTCTGACTGGCTTGGTGCTGCAAATCCCTGCGTCAGTTGGCTTAACCGGTTATCTATCTTTTAAAAATGGTGAGAAAGCCGTTGATGATCTGGCAACTCAACTGACTCATAAAATTGGCGAGCAGGTAGAACAGAAGCTAAAAGACTACTTGATTGTTCCACAATTAATCACTCGTCTGAATGCTGATCAGGTGCGTGCCGGAATGGTGGATTTAAACAATTTATCTGAGGTACAACTCTTTCTATGGCGACGGTTTCAGCAGTTTAATGATTTCAAATTTAATAATCCTACCTTTATTACGATTGCGACCGAAACCGGAAATTCTATTGGCATTGGCTATCGCTCTTTCGATCGCCTTGTGATGGATGTTCGAGATCTAAGCCAAGGGAAAAGAGTGGAGGTTTGGCATCTGAATGATTGGGGCGATCGCGTTAAACTTCGTCAAGCTTTTGCCCACCCTGATCCGCGAGAACAGCCTTGGTATCGGGCGGCGCTGGCAGCGGGCAAATTGGTTTGGGTTAATCCATCGGTCAGCATCGGCGAGGACGATTTATTGCTCTCGGTCGATCGCCCTCTCTACAATCGTCGGGGCAAGTTGTCAGGCGTGACCCATGCCGCCCTCAGCTTGGGCGATATCAGTCATTTTTGCAAAAGTTAGACATTGGGCAAACGGGGCAGGTGTTCATCATGGAAGCTAATGGCACCTTGGTTGGAACTTCTACCCCCAAAATTTTTCGGCAGCACTCGAATGAATGCTCTAGAAAGCAAAAACTCTTTGACCCGTCAAGCTGCTGGCTATCTTAATCAACGGTTCCAGGGTTTTAAAAATATTAACCGCCCTCTATCGGCTCAATTTAGAGCTTCTGAAGATGGGCAAACCCATTTTGTTCAAGTGCGCCCGTTTCGAGATTACCAAGGCTTAAATTGGCTGGTGGCGATCGTCATTCCTGAACAAGACTTTATGGGGAAAATTCACGAGAATACGCGCCACACAATCTTGTTGTGCGTGGTGGCGCTGGGCGTTGCTGTTGCGGTGGCGATCGCCACTAGCCGTTGGATTTCTCGTCCTATTTTGCAACTGAGTGCCGCCGCCAAAGCCCTTGCCCATCATGATTGGCAGCACCCCATCACCCTCCAACGCTCAGATGAACTGGGCATTCTGGCTTCCTCCTTTAAACAAATGCGGGACGAACTGGGGCGATCGCGACTACTCCTGGAAGAATATGCTTCGGGTTTAGAACAAAAAACCAGAAACTCAGCACCCTAGAAGCCGAACTGCGCCAACAGCTCAATCTATTTCTTCACGCCGTCTCCCACGATCTCAGAAACCCCGTGATTGGCACCTCTATCGTGCTCAACAACTTGAACGCTCAGCCGGGAGACGCGATCGCCCTGTCCCGCTTAGTGCTGCACCACATGATCGACAGCAACCGTCGGCAGCTTAATCTGATCAACTCTCTCATTGATACCCACGCTGCCGAAATTTGGGGCATTACTCTCCACTGCCAAAGCTTTGCCCTGAGAGAACTGGTAGAATCGGCGATCGCCGACCTTCAGCCTCTAATTGAGCGAGAAACCGCCCTTCTCAAAAACCTGATCCCAACAGCACTTCCACCCCTTTATGCCGATCCGCTACAAATTGCCCGCGTCTACCAAAACCTCGTCGCCAATGCCCTCAAACACAATCCCCCTGGTGTGAACATCAACCTTCAGGCTCAGCCCGTATCGGGTTGGATGCATTGTTCAATTTCTGACAATGGCGTTGGCATCAGCCCCGAACAGTGCGAAAAAATCTTCAATCCCTACTTTCGGGGCAACCCGCGTACCACATCGGTCGGCTTAGGCTTGGGGCTGTATCTATGCCAACAAATTGTGCAAGCCCATGGGGGCACCATTGCAGTTGAAAGCCATAAAGGGCAAGGAACTACCTTCTATTTTACTCTTCCCATTAACAAGTTAACGGCATGATACGTCTGAGTCTCGCTATAATACAGGGCGCATTCCTTACCCCCTCCCTCCGCAGCCTAGAATTATGGACACTGAAGCCACCCATTCCCAAGGACTCATGACCATCGAGTCCATTCAAAAAGTTCTCAACCGTTCCCGCGCCTCTGTTTACCGCTATGCCAATACTGAGCCTAACGACCTTAACCCGCCCTACAATCCTCAACGGCTGAATCCTGAACTCCGCCTGAATAAAGATGATCCCTTGTTGTTTCACCCCAATGAAGTGGCACGGTTTGCCAAAGATGCCTTAGGCATTAAACAAGTCACGATTGAAGTTCAGCAACCGACCGAAACCGTCACTCAAGATTTGCTCAGAGAAATTTTGAACGAGCTGCGAAAAGTCCGAGAGGTGCTAGAAGAAGCGCGATCGCCCGCAACGCCAAAATAATTTCTGCTCAAAATTCGGTTTCCTGATTCGGTTCTCCTACTATCTAGAACTCCATCAACGCTAAGATAATTAGGGAGTTGTAAGTTCATAGTCTATGAGCCATAGTCTTAAAGCTCATCTGGTGTGAGGTTGCTGACTTCATGGCAGAACTTGCTAAACAGGGTAGTCATTTGTGCAAAAAACCATGCTCAAAACCTTAGCTGCTGATTTCCAAATTATCTTTGAACGTGACCCAGCGGCTCGGAGCAAGCTTGAGGTGCTGTTTTGTTACCCTGGCTTTCAGGCATTAGTTTTTCATCGATTTGCGCACTGGCTGCATCGATTGCATTTGCCATTGGTTGCCCGCTTAATCTCTCATGTCGCCAGGTTTTTAACAGGGATTGAGATCCATCCGGGTGCGTCGATCGGGCAAGGCGTTTTCATTGACCATGGAATGGGCGTGGTAATTGGCGAGACGGCAATTATTGGCGACTATGCCCTGATTTATCAGGGAGTAACCTTGGGCGGAACCGGCAAAGAATGCGGCAAGCGTCACCCTACGTTGGGCGAGAATGTGGTCGTTGGCGCGGGTGCTAAGGTTTTGGGCAATATTCAAATTGGCAATAATGCTCGAATTGGGGCGGGGTCTGTTGTGCTGCGAGATGTGCCTGCTGATTGCACGGTGGTAGGTATTCCAGGTCGGATTGTTTACCGCGCCGGGGAACGAGTGGGGCCGTTAGAACATGGCAGAATGCCGGATTCTGAAGCGCAGGTGATTCGGGCTTTGGTCGATCGCATTGAAGCGTTGGAGCAGCAAGTTCAGGGGCTAAATCCACCGGTTCCGCAACCCGAACTGGTCATGGCAGGAACCTTACCTGCCCGCTGTCGCATTCAAGATAAAGTCTTTGAGCAATTTTTTGATGGATCAGGGATTTAATAGCTCACTGATCTGGTGAATCTGATGAACCTGGCTGATTAATCTAACTGAATTGAATGGATTGGACTCAGCCAACCAGGTAAGTAACCACAGATATTGTCAGTCCCGATCGGGGGTAACCCTCTGTGGGGTGTAGAGCAAAGCAGAACGCACCAAACTTCAGAGGTGATCTGAAAGGTCTAGATTGTCGCCCGATCTGCCCCTAAGTCCCTCAAATTGGAGGACTTTGAAACAGAGCAGTGCTGAATGACAGTATGAATCCTTGAGATGCTATTGCTCAGATCGCCCCTAAATCTCCCATTCTGAGGAAC
>JAAUPA010000114.1 GCA_012034615.1 Leptolyngbyaceae cyanobacterium CSU_1_4
GAACTGGATCGGAAGTCCCCCAATTTGGGGGGTTGGGGGGCGGTTCGCCAGGGACTTGGCTAGATTCGATCACTTGTGTATACACGGTAGCCCAATGCAGGAGGGCTGGGGGTAGAGGGTTCAGGTTAGTGGTACATCGCGTTAATTTAGTAATTCAGTGGTTTCAACCAGCGCTTCAAGTTCTTCTTGATCGATTAGAACATAGCTTTTGTGGCGTTGCTGAATGCAAGTATGAAAGCCCCCCACCCCTCCGAATCGGGGGACTTCCAAACCCTTCAAAGTCCACCAAATTGGGGGATTTATGGGGCGAGAGAACGGTCAATTTAAATCAGGTCATACTTCGATTCAGCAACGCTGCTTTTGTTGCTAATCACAATCACAATCACAACTCCCTCAACGTTCTGACTGGCACGCTCCAGCACTTCATCAAAGTGAGTTTTCGCATATTCAGCCATAACATGATAAGTCATAAGTTCTATTACCTAAAAATTGCTACTACCGCTACTTTATCCGAGTTCGATACTGGGGTGGAACGCGGACACGGTGGGGATCAAGAAAATCAATCAGGTCAATTAGCCGACTGTGGATATGCACCAATCGTTCTCGCTTCCCATCTGCCGTCTTTAGCATTAGTTCCATATCATCTTTGGGTTTGGCAAACCAACGAGCAAACTCTGGATCTGCCATTTTTTTGACAAATGAAGCATAGCCCATGCATTCGTAACCTCGCTCTTTATCAAGCGATCGCGGTATCAGCATAATTTCCCCGATCGCCCGCTGTTCTCCATTGAACAACCGAAACGTTGGTTCTTGAAAGTTGTTCCCGAACGCCTTCGTAACGCTGACGAGTAGCTCACTCAGTTGACGGTTCATTTCCATATCGCCCAAGTCTAGAAACTGCACTTCTCGGCGCAAAATTTCCACCCAACCAAAATATTCTGCTAGAACATACAGTGTGTTATCGATCGCATAATCTTTTTCGGTGGGCGATTGAGCGTAAAAAGCAAGAAACTGATTTTGGTGAATATTGAATAACCGACTTTGCAAATCAATAGTCGATCGCAATAGGGGATCGCGGTACTTGGACATGAGCGTGGCGGTTTGGGTTTCGCGGGATGCGGCTTCGCGCTGTTTGGCAAGGCGATCGGCAAATTGAGCAGTTCGCACCTGCCCGTAAACGCTGATGCTGGCACTAACGACAGCGACGATCGCCGCGATGCTTGCCGTAATAAGTTCAGAGCTCATGATTTTAGAATGGGGAACACTGCTATTTTCTCAAACTGCGGTTTAATTGACTGTACGACGATTCCTGCTAGAGGTAGGATAACTGCAAAAAAATCACGTTCCAATGGAAAAATCTAAAGCGCCCAGAAATCGTACTTTAACCTTGTCAACCCATGAACTAGAGCATTATCAGCAGCGGTTGCTCAAGCTAAAAGATGCGGTTGGAGTTGAGGCAATTTTGAACCAGACGATTAATCAAGATTTGCTAGAAGTATTAGATAAACTGCCCACTGGATTCGTCGATTTATTATTTATTGATCCGCCTTATAACTTAACGAAAACCTTTGGCGAAACTGAGTTTAAAGAGCGATCGCTTTCTGCCTATCAAGCATGGTTAGAATCCTGGTTTCCTCAACTTCTCAAAATTCTCAAAACCACGGCATCCGTTTATATCTGTGGCGATTGGCACTCTTCAGCCGCCATTCATTTAGTTGCCGAAAAGTATTTAACGGTGCGTAATTGCATTACCTGGGAGCGAGAAAAAGGCAGAGGTGCTAATGCTAACTGGAAGAATTGTTCTGAACAAATTTGGTTCTGCACAGTGTCTAATCAATACACTTTTAACATTGATGCCGTGAAGCTAAAACGCCGCGTTATGGCTCCTTATACCAATGCCCAAGGAAAACCCAAAGACTGGCAAAAAACAGAGCAAGGAAACTATCGACTCACGCATCCTTCTAACTTATGGACAGACTTAACGATTCCGTTTTGGTCAATGCCTGAGAATACCGATCATCCCACACAGAAGCCTGAGAAACTATTGGCGAAAATCATTCTGGCGAGTTCTAACGTAGGCGATGTGGTGCTTGATCCGTTTATGGGTTCTGGAACGACTTCGGTAGTAGCAAAAAAGACAGGCAGAAGTTATGTGGGAATTGAAAGGGATTTGGCTTATTGTTGTTTGGCAGAAAAACGATTGGCGATCGCCTCTGAAAATTCTGCCATTCAGGGCTATGCAGAAGGTGTATTTTGGGAACGAAACGCTCTCAAAACTTGAGTTCCTTTAGTTCATAATTAAAATTTGCTTGAAAATCTCTGCTCTACTCATTAACTTCTGAAACTTCTGACGATTGCCTTCAAAACCTGTAAAAGCTGGATGGCTCGATCCGAGTCTGTGAGGTTTAGTTCGGGTAGCAAAGAATAGGTACGAGGATGACTCCATCAAATACTATCGACTTTAGCGTTATCTTTTATGGGTGAAACTTTCTGTTCAGGATAGAGCCATGCTGCCAGCTAACCAAGCTGAATCTGTGATTTTGGGATTAGTGCGATCGCTTGCACACCCCTCGAAGAGTTCGCTCGGCTCACAGCAAAACATAGAAACCGTTGATCTCCTCTCTGCCAATGGTCGCATTCTGGCATCTCCAGTGAGTAGTATCCTCGACTTTCCCCACTGGGATAACTCAGCAATGGATGGCTACGCGGTGCGGTACGAAGATGTGCAACATTGCGGCGATCGCCCCACCCCGCTAGAAGTTATTGAAGAAATCCCGGCTGGCTACCTGCCCCAAAAAACGGTGCAATCTGGACAAGCGGCTCGAATTTTAACCGGATCGATGATGCCCAAGGGAGCCGACACGATCGTGATTCAGGAAGAGACCCAACGAGAAGGCAATTTGGTCACCATCCTTTCTGCGCCCAAGCCTCAAGCTTTTGTTCGCCACCGCGCCGAATTTTATAAAGCAGGTGATTCCTTACTGCAACCCGGAACTGTTCTGAGCGCTTCAGATATTGCTGTTCTGGCTGCTGCTCAATGTATCAAAGTTTCAGTCTATCGTCGTCTGCGAGTCGCAATTCTTTCGACGGGTAGCGAATTGGTTGCCCCGAATCAGCCATTGCAACCGGGACAAATTGTTGATTCTAATCAATATGCATTGGCAGCTTTAGTAGCAAGTGCAGGTGCCGAACCGATCCTTCTAGGCATTGTGCCTGATCGCCCCGACGAATTGAAGGAGGCTATGGCGATCGCGCTGAGGTCTGCTGATATGGTGCTGTCTTCGGGTGGAGTTTCGGTGGGCGATTATGATTATGTCGATCAAGTCCTGGGAGAACTGGGTGCAGAAATTCACATTCGCGCGGTTGCCGTGAAGCCTGGAAAACCTTTAACCGTTGCAACGTTCCAAAACCCCGAAAACTCCGTTCTTTATTTTGGCTTACCAGGCAATCCGGTTTCGGCGATGGTAACTTTTTGGCGATTTGTTTTACCCGCCATCAAGAAAATGTCGGGGCGATCGACGGGGTGGGAGCCGAGGTTTGTCAAGGGGCGATCGCTGCAAGCGTTGCATTCCGATGGTAAGCGCGAAACCTACCTCTGGGGGCAGGTTAACCTGATTGAGGGTGAACATCAATTTCACCTTGCAGGCGGCTCTCATAGTTCTGGGAATTTAATTAACCTAGCTCAAACCAATGGTCTGGCAATGATTTCGATTGGGCAAACGGCGATCGCGGCTGGCGCAGAGGTCAGCATTTTACAAATCGGCTAGCATCATCTGTGGGGAAATTAGTAATTAGGACGTTCGCAAAAATTGGTGTGCTGGAGCAGTTGCTTGCTATACTAAAGTGCGTTTGCCGATGTAGCTCAGTGGTAGAGCATTCGATTCGTAATCGAACGGTCGTGAGTTCAACTCTCATCATCGGCTTTTAGAGAAATAAGCGATTTGGCTTGATATATAAGGGTTTGGGCGATCGTTCTGGGGCGATGGCAGCAAACCGCTTGGGTCGTTTTAGGTTGGTCATCGTAGCCGGGAGGGTGCAATTTGGTTCTTTGTCCACCACTACAATTCATCCTTACTTGTTTAGGACTACCGATTACTTTAAGTGAGTATGGAACGAGCATTTAAGGCTGAGTATTCGCCTACTGTCGATCGCCCTCACCATTCAACTTTCCTCTTCAAAACATCCTCCCAAGGCGATCGCCCAAAATCGCTACACTAAGAGAGTAAAAATAAAGTTTTGTTACTGTACTATGACTTCCCTCACTCTCGGCGCAAACGGAATGACAGTTGCCCCCCTTGGCATTGGTACTTGGGCTTGGGGCGACCAGTTGTTTTGGGGCTACGGCAAAGAATACGATGCAACAGAATTGCAGGATGCGTTCACAACAGCGATAGACTTAGGCGTTAGTTTTTTTGATACGGCTGAAATTTATGGGTTTGGCGAGTCGGAACGGCTTTTGGGACAGTTTATGCAGCAGACTGAACAGCCTGTGCAGATTGCTACCAAGTATTTTCCGTTGCCCTGGCGATTCAATGCGGGCTCTGTTGCAGATGCTTTAACCGCAAGCCTAAAACGACTCCAGGTCTCTAGTGTGCCCCTGTATCAGGTGCATTGGCCACTCGACTTTTTTATGGGACAAAAGGCGTTGATGAATGCGCTTGCCGATGAGGTCAAGCAGGGCAGAATTGGGGCGATCGGGGTGAGCAACTACTCGGTGGAGCAAATGCAGCAGGCGCACAAGTTTTTGGCAGCGCGGGGTATTCCGTTAGCGGTCAATCAGGTGCAGTATTCGCTGCTGGCTCGGCAGATTGAACACAACGGCGTAATGGCGGCAGCGCGGGATCTGGGTGTGGTGATTTTGGCGTATAGTCCGTTGGCGCAAGGGTTGGTGACAGGCAAGTACACTGTCGAAAATTATCAGCAGCCGACGGGCGCACGACAGCTTGATCCGCGTTTTAGCCGGAAGGGTTTGGAGAAACTAGCTCCGGTGATTGAGGCTTTGAAGGCAGTGGGGGATGCCCATGGCAAAACTCCGGCGCAAGTTGCGCTCAATTGGTTGATCGCTCAAGGGAACGTGATGCCGATTCCAGGGGCGAAAAATGCGGAGCAAGTGCGGCAAAATGCGGGGGCGTTGGGCTGGTCGATGACGGCTGAGGAGTTGGCGCGGTTGGATACAATAACTCGGAGTTGGAAGTAAGCCGGGAGGTGCGAAATGAAACTTTTGACCGATTGGGGGTTTAGCTGGGAAGGTTGGCGGCAAGGGTCGCGGGGCGAGTATTGGGTGGCGGTGCAGGCTTTGCTGGTGGTGGAGTTTGCGTTGTTGCCAGTGTATCGGGTGCCGGGTTTTAAGCTGCCAATTTGGCTGGGTCTGTATGTTGTCTTGCCTAGCGCTGCTATTCTCGCTTTGTCAGCCCTTCTTTTGTTTTTCAAGGGCTTCTGGGATTTGGGGCATAGCCTCACGCCGCTGCCTTATCCACGGGATGATGGAGAGTTGGTTCAGGCGGGGGTTTATAGCGTGGTGCGCCATCCTATTTATAGCGGTTTAATTTTGGGTAGTTTGGGCTGGGCGTTGTATCAGCTCAGCGTGACGCATTTGGTGGGAGCGATCGCCCTCTTTATTTTCTTCAATGCCAAAGCTAGCCGCGAAGAAAGTTGGCTGATTGAAAAGTATCCCGATTATCCTGAGTATTGCCAGCGCGTGAAAAAGCTGATTCCAGGACTTTATTGAGGGACAATATGCGGATTGAAACCGACAGCATGGGGGCGATCGAAGTAGCCGACGATCGCTATTGGGGGGCGCAAACTCAGCGATCGCTGCATTATTTCGCCATTGGCAATGATGTGATGCCGAGGGAAATGATTCGGGCGATCGGCATTTTGAAAAAGGCGGCGGCGTTGGTGAATCAGCGGTTGGGCAAATTGGCAGAAGAGCCAGCGCGTCTGATTGCTCAGGCGGCGGATGAGGTGATTGTAGGAACGCTGGATGATCATTTTCCGTTGCGGGTTTGGCAAACGGGCAGCGGCACGCAGACAAATATGAATGCGAATGAGGTAATTTCTAATCGGGCGATCGCGCTGGCTGGCGGTGTATTGGGCAGTAAAACTCCGGTTCACCCGAACGATCACGTTAACCTCTCTCAGTCTTCCAACGACACGTTCCCCACCGCGATGCATATTGCCGCAGTCGAGGAAATTCATCGGCGGCTATTGCCCATGACGACTAGGCTGCGGGATAGTTTGGCAGAGAAAGCAACGGCGTTTGACGACCTTATCAAAATTGGGCGGACGCACTTAATGGATGCGGTGCCGGCTGACCTTGGGGCAAGAATTTTCGGGCTACGTGTCGCAGTTGGATAAGGATTTAGACCGAATTCAAATGACGCTACCCGATTTATATGAACTGGCGATCGGGGGAACTGCCGTGGGAACGGGACTCAATACCCATCCGGCGTTTGCGGTCGATGTGGCGGCAGAAATTGCCCAAATCACCGGATTACCTTTCGTTACGGCTCCTAACAAGTTTGCAGCCCTAGCAGCCCATGATGCGATCGCCATGACTAGCGGGGCGCTGAAAACCCTTGCCTGCTCGCTGATGAAAATTGCCAATGATATTCGCTGGCTGGGTTCAGGACCTCGCTGTGGCTTAAGCGAACTGATTTTGCCTGAGAACGAACCCGGATCTTCCATCATGCCGGGGAAGGTAAATCCAACTCAGTGCGAAGCGATGACCATGGTGTGTGTGCAGGTGATTGGCAATGATATGGCGATCGCCATGGCAGCCACTCAGGGCAACTTTGAGCTAAACGTTTTTAAGCCTCTGATGATCTTCAACCTACTCAACTCCATTCGCCTATTGGCAGATGCTTGCGCCTCATTTACCGATTTTCTCGTCGTCGGCATTCAGCCCAACCGCGATCGAATTGAGTATTTTCTCAATCACTCCCTCATGCTGGTAACTGCTCTAAACCCTCATATTGGCTATGATTCTGCGGCAAAAGTGGCAAAAAAAGCCCACGCCGAGGGCAAAAGTCTACGAGAAGCCTGTGTAGAACTGGGTTTTTTGAGCGCTGAGCAGTTTGATCAACTGGTGCGTCCGGAAAAGATGGTAAAACCACTGTAGCTAGGACAAATTATGGCTCTCCCTCAGAATGGGGTGAAATGTCCGTTAGGTCTTAGACTTTATTGAAATAGGATGCAGGCAGGCTTATGAGTTTGACGGTTGGCACAACACTGCAAAATGACAAATTCGCCATCAAGGCAATTTTGCATCAAACCGATTTTGGAGTCACCTATCAAGCAGCACATCCTGCCCTAAATCATCCTATTATTTTGCAATCTTTCAACGAAGCCTTACGGCAGCGTAATGATTTTGATCAGTTGCGGCAGAAGTTTTTGAAAGAAGTGCTGCTGTTCTCAAAGCAACCCTCCGAGACGGTGCAAATCATTGATTGTTTTGAAGAAAATGGGATGCCCTTTGTGGTCTTGGATGCGGCGGCGGATCAATCCATTCCCCCGCTCAGCAGTTGGTTAGACATTCCGATCGAAGCGTCAGCTCAAGAAATTGCCCCACCCAAAACCGAAGCTTCTGCACTAAAAGCAGCTCTAGCCGCAGCATTCCCTGAAACACCTGCCGAAGCTACGAGGGTAACCGCGCCGATCGCCCCGCCCCCGATCGCAGAAAAGAAACCAGAAAAGAGCGTTGCAGAAAAGGACACAGAAGCAATGGCGATCGCTCCTGCACCAGAAGTGGCTCCAGTTCTAGCAGAAACCCTTGCACCCTCTTTTCCGATACTCCCCTCATTTCCGCCCCACTACGCCCCAAACAGTTCTAGGAATAGCGTCAACGTATTAGTTTCAGAGCAAGGCTCACCCAGACAATGGATGCCCTTGGCGCTGATGATGACGGCTTTGATTACGGGCTTTGGCGGCGCTGGGCTGGGCTTAGCGCTCCGCTTCAAACCAACGCCACCAGGAAACAGCAATAGGAGCCTGAGTTCCGGTTGGTTTGGACGAGAACAATCCTTTCCGCCTCAGCAAGACTGGCCCATCACCGAAACTCCCAACCTTTACTCGCCTAGCTCTGCCTTCGAGCAACCGTATTTGTCTAGCCCGCCGATTAGAGAATCTGGCATTCCTGGAGTACAGCCGTCTACAGGCTACATTCCGCCAGATCAACTGACTTCCCCTGCCTACGAAGCTGCTCCCCCTGGCATCGCTGATTATCCGCCCATCCCAGAGCCTACTCCTACAACGCCAGACTCTGTTGCCGATCCTTCAATTCCAGAAACCACTCAGCCTGGGATTCCCCTACCTCTGCCCATTGCCCCAGAAGCCCCACTAGAAGACCTTCCCGAACCCGCGCCCGAACTCAACAAGCTGCCTTCTGCTTCCGAAAAAACGCCTGCTGAGGCACCCCCCATTTTCCACCAATAAATTCACAATCTAAAACTCAAAATCGCCTGCCCCCTTGACTGGGCTAGAATTGAGATACTTCAGTAGGACTTGCTCTAAGATGACAGCTTCAGAGTTACCGCGTTCCCTTGAGCCCTCTCACACTCATGCCCCTGATCATCATCATGAACCAGGTCAAGCAGCGCATGATCACCCTCCTCATGTGCATAGTGAGGCATCGCGCAAGCAAATTTTGAATCGGCTGTCGCGGCTAGAGGGGCATATTCGCGGAATTAAAACAATGGTGCAAGATCATCGTCCTTGCCCAGAAGTGCTGATTCAAGTGGCTGCTGTGCGAGGTGCTTTAGATCGGGTGTCGCGCATTATTTTGGATGAGCATTTAACAGAATGTATTGCTCGCGCTGCCAAGGAAGGCAATATTGAGATGGAAATTGAGGAACTGAAGGCGGCTCTCGATCGCTTTTTACCTTAGGTTTTCCTCGTGTCCTTGATTTGGGGATACTCTTGCCGTTGGTTGTTGGGCATGATCAATTTACTCTAGTTTTGGAAGTTCTTGATGAAGAAAGTGTTTGTGCTCGATACTAACGTTTTGCTCCATGATGCATCGGCAATGTTACGCTTCGAGGATAATACTGTTATCTTGCCCATGACCATTATTGAGGAACTCGATCGCTTTAAGAAACAACCCGAAATTACAGGTCGCAACGCGCGTCAAGCCTCTCGCACATTAGATGCTCTTCGCAAGCAAGGACATTTGGTGGAAGGGGTTATGGTGAACGGGGGCGGCTTATTGCGGGTGGCGTTGTGCGATCGCGACACATTGCACCAATTACCCGCTGAACTAGAACGAGACAGCGGCGACAACATGATTTTGGCAGTGGCACTGCAACTCAAAAAACAGTGCGACTGCGCCGTCGTGTTGGTCAGTAAAGATACAAACGTTCGCATTAAAGCCGATGCCTTAGGCCTAGATGCGGAAGACTACGAAGCAGGAAAAATTGACGTTGATGATCTGTACTCAGGAATGGCTGAGGTCACGGTCAAGGCTGAGGAAATCGATCGCTTGTTTCAATATGGCGGTATCACCTTAGACGAAAAGTTTTTACCGAATCAGGTTCTGACCTTAATCGATGTTGCGAATTCTTCCCATACCGCTCTTGCCATTGTGGATGGCGCTCATGGCAAGATTATGCCGCTCAATAAGTTGCCTCGGACTGGGGTTTCGCGAATTCAAGCCCGCAATCGGGAGCAGAGTTTTGCTTTAGAACTATTGTTGCGAGATTCGGTGCAGTTGGTAACGTTAGTCGGAAAGGCAGGGACGGGAAAAACCCTGTTGGCGATCGCGGCAGGTCTGCAAAAAGTAGCCGACGAAAATCTTTACACGCGCCTCCTCATTTCCCGTCCCGTTGTGCCAATGGGCAAAGACATCGGCTATTTACCCGGAGACATTAGCGACAAATTAACGCCTTGGATGCAGCCTTTGTACGACAACTTTGATTTAATTTTTGGCACCCAAGATCCCAACAGCAAACCTGCCCATTGGCGGCGCGGTCATGAGGAACTAATTGAGCGGGGCATTCTGCAAATTGAGGCGCTGACCTACATTCGAGGGCGCACGATTCCCAAACAATTTCTCATTGTGGACGAGGCGCAGAACCTTACGCCCCATGAGGTAAAAACGATTTTAACTCGGGCTGGAGAAGGGACTAAAGTCATCTTGACAGGCGATCCTGATCAGATCGATAACCCGTATGTGGACGCGGCAAGCAACGGATTAACGTATGTGGTTGAGAAGTTTAAAGGAGAAGCTTTGGCAGGTCATATTACCTTGACGAAGGGAGAGCGATCGACGTTGGCGGAACGGGCTACGGTGCTGCTCTAAACCATGTTTTTTTAAGCGATTACTCTAAATAGCCCGATCTAATTAAATGTAAGTTGTAGTGTGGGCATCTTGCCCGCAAGCGAGACGCTTGCCCTACGGCTATCTTTTAGAGACGAGGCGTTTCACGAGCAGGACAACTTAAATCTCCTTCTTCGCACTGAGCTAGTTTTTGCAATTCGTTCAATCGTGCAGTTGCTTTTGCCGCCATACAACCCGAAAACACCATTGGGTATATGCTTCCCCCGACAACCCCGCTCGATTCAAACTCGCAGGAGAAGCGACGGAATAACTCCCAGCTTGCCTGGGTATGTTGCAGCAAAATCCCTTGCTCAGAAGATAGGCGAGTTTGGTAAACCGTGATGAACTCCTTTAAGCGGCGATCGGCTTGCCGTCGAGTTTGCGCGGCGCATTGATTGAGTTCCTGTTGAGTCGTGGCAGAGGTGCAGGAGGTTTGGGCGATTGCCCCCTCAGCCGTCAGCATCAAGCCAGAAGTAATTAAGCCAAAAGTAATCCAGCCAGAAACCCCAAAAATCCCTAACGCACGTAGTTTCATAAATCACAATTCCCTTAGCAGTGAACTCACTCAACCCAACGCTGGAACAGGCGCGCCCAACTGGAGTGCATAGAAATTAGCATACACGCCTTGTTTCGCAATCAGTTCCGCATGAGTTCCCTGTTCTACAATTTCACCCTGCTGAATCACTAGCACCCGATCGGCTTGGGTAACGGTGCTGAGACGGTGGGCGATCACAAAGCTGGTACGGTTTTTGAGCAAACGGGCGATCGCAGTTTGCACCAATGCTTCAGTCCGGGTGTCAATGCTGCTGGTCGCTTCATCCAAAATCAAAATACGCGGATCAATCAACACTGCCCGCGCAATGCTAATCAATTGTCGCTGTCCTTGGCTTAGGGGCGCACCCCGTTCGCCCAACTGCGTTGCATAGCCTTGGGGCAACGAAATAATAAACTCATGGACATTTGCCGCTTGTGCCGCCGCTTCAATATCTGCTTGCGAAGCCTGAGGATCGCCAAAGGCAATATTTTCAGCAACCGTGCCGCTAAACAAAATATTATCTTGCAGCACAATTCCAATCTGTCGGCGCAAACTTGCCTGAGTAACGCTGCGCACATCAACGCCGTCAATTTTAACGGCACCCCTAGACACATCATAAAAGCGCAAAATCAGATTAATAATGGTGCTCTTTCCAGCGCCCGTTTGCCCCACTAGCGCAATCATTTCGCCCGGAGCAGCCCGAAGATTAATGCCCCTCAGCACAAGCTGGTTGGCATGGTAGCCAAACTCTACTGCTTCAAAGGTGACTTCACCTTGCAGAGGCGGCATGAGGGCGGCATTCGGAACATCTTTAAGCTGTGCCGGTTCATCTAAAAGCTGGAAAATCCGCTCTAATCCAGCAAATGCCGATTGGGCTTGCGTGTAGAACTGGCTGAGGATTTGAATGGGGCGGAAAAACTGCTGAACATAGAGCAGAAAAGACGTGACTACGCCGACCGTAGCGGCTCCGGTCACGGCAAGATAGCCGCCGTATGCCAATACGCCAGCCGTTGCCATGGTGTTGAGAAAGTCGATGGAGGGCAGAAAGGCGGCGGTAATGGCTACGGCTTGAACGTTGGCATCTCGGTTGGCGGCGTTGAGTGCGTCGAACTCGGCAATGTTGAGCGATACGCGATTGAAGGCTTGCGCTTCTCGCACGCTGCCAATGTCTTCTTCTAATTTGGCAGAAAGTTCGCCAATGGTTTGGCGAGTGACGCGAAATCTGGCTCTTGCCCAGCGCGCAAATAATCCAGTGGTAAAGATCATCAGGGGCACGGCTAAGTTGCTTAACAAGCCCAACTGAAGGTTGATGAACAGCATGGCAATGACGATGCCAACTAAGCTAAACAGGTTGCCTAGCATTTGGGCGACGGTTTGCCCGAAGGCTTGGTTAACGGTGTTGACATCGTTGAGCAAGCGGCTCATGAGGTCGCCTGCTTCGCTGCGATCGAAGAAACTGAGGGGCAAACTTTGAATTTTGGTAAAAATATCTTGCCGCAATTGTGCCAATAATCGCTGCATGATGGAGCCAATTCGCAAGATTTGGGCTCGAATGGCAAAAACGCCCGCAAAGTAAATGCCTGCTAACAAACCCAGAAGCAGCAACAAGCCTTGCTGATTGCCTTGAGCAATGAGATGGTCGATTGACCAGCCAATAAAAAAAGGACCGAAGGCTTGGGAGGCTGCACCGATCAAAATACAGAGAAAGGCGATCGGGAGTTCGCGGCGGTAGGGACGAAAATACTGCAAGAAGCGCCGAAAGGTAGAGAGTTGCTGACTCACTTTTTGCTCGGAGGCGATCACTGGCTGGCTGACTCTCATGCGGTTTTTGCCGTCGATCGGCTTTTTCTAGTTTTTCTTAGTTTAGAAGATTTGAACGCATCGGTTTTGGCTCAGGTCATTTCATTAATGAATAGACGCGCAATAGACAAAAGTCTTGGCAGAAGCGATCGCCCTCAAGATAGAACAAAGCCTATAAATTGAAATCCTTGCCTCCAGCCAATTGAGTAGAATGAGATCAATAAGCAGGACTTTACCTCCATCTATTGACCGTTGACTGACTTCAATCACCTCTTTTATCTATGCTTGAATCCCTGCAAACCTGGCTATACTCCCTAGAACAATTTGCCAACCGTTCCGTATCGGCACAATTAACCCATCTCACCCCATTTAGCGTTGGAGTCATTTTTGCCGCTGGCTTACTGACCAGCCTGACTCCGTGCATGTTATCGATGCTGCCTATTACCGTCGGTTACATCGGCGGTCATGAGACCAAAAGTCGCTTACAAGCTGCGGTACAGTCGGCTTGGTTTGCCCTGGGTTTGGCAACAACATTGGCGGCATTGGGCATTGTGGCGGCAGTGGTCGGCAAGGTGTATGGGCAAGTCGGGGTGGGTTTGCCCATTGTGGTCAGTGTCGTTGCTATTTTGATGGGGCTGAACTTGTTGGAGGCATTGCCGTTGCGGTTGCCCGCAGGAGTCGGGATGGATTGGATTTCTCAGGATTTGCCTAAAGGAGCGCGATCGTATTTAGTAGGGCTAACGTTTGGGCTGGTGGCTTCGCCTTGCAGTACTCCGGTGTTAGCTTCGCTGCTGGGCTGGATTTCGACAACAGGCGATCCGCTATTAGGCAGTGTGTTGCTGTTGGCTTACACTGCGGGTCATGTGGCTCCGCTCATTATGGCGGGGACGTTTACGGCTTCATTGAGGAAACTGCTGGAGTTGCGGCGGTGGTCGGGATGGATTAATCCGGTGAGCGGCGGCTTGCTGGTTGGGTTTGGGGTGTTTTCGCTGCTGTTTCGGGTGTTCCCTGGGTCGGTTTAAGTTATGACAGAAACTTCTTTTTCGACAAAGCTAATGGGTTGGAGTGTGCTGCCTGGACAGTATTTTAAGCGAGAGTTGTTGCCGCTGTTGGCGAATTTGAAGCTGGCGATCGGGCTTTTGTTGGCGATCGCGCTTTTCAGCATTTCCGGCACCGTGATCGAACAAGGTCAGTCTCTCTCGTTTTATCAAGCCAACTATCCCGAAAGTCCGGCACTGTTTGGATTTCTGACCTGGAAAGTTTTACTCACCCTGGGACTAGATCACGTTTACCGCACCTGGTGGTTTTTGGCGCTGCTGATTTTATTCGGCTCTAGCCTGACTGCCTGCACCTTTACCCGACAGTTTCCAGCGCTCAAAGCTGCCCGCAATTGGAAGTTTTATGATCAGTCGCGGCAATTTCAAAAGCTGGCATTGAGCGCTGAATTTGAAACAGGCTCTTTAGAGGCTCTGATGCCTCTTCTCAAACAAAAGCGCTACAAAGTCTTTCAAGAAGGCAACAAGCTATACGCCCGAAAAGGCATTGCTGGAAGAATCGGACCTATTTTCGTCCATGCCGCTATGTTGATTACGTTAGCGGGTTCTATCTACGGCGCAATGACCGGGTTCTTTGCCCAGGAAATGATTCCGAGCGGGGAAACGTTTAAGGTCACAAATGTGTTCGATGCGGGACCTTGGGCAGCGGCGCAAATTCCGAAGGATTGGTCGGTGAAGGTGAATCGGTTTTGGATCGACTATACGCCTGCTGGGGCGATCGACCAATTTTATTCCGATTTATCGGTGTTGAATCAGGCGGGTGAAGAGGTCGATCGCCAAACTATCCACGTTAACAAGCCGTTGCGCCATAACGGAGTCACCCTGTATCAGGCAGATTGGGGCGTAGCGGCAGTGCAAGTTCACCTCAACAACAGCCCCACGCTGCAATTGCCCATGGAGCTATTGGACACAGGCGGCAAGGGAAAAATCTGGGGCACCTTGGTTCCGACCAAACCAGATTTGACGGAAGGAGTTTACCTGTTGGCAAAAGATCTTCAAGGCACGTTGTTGATTTATGACTTGCAGGGCAAGCTGATTTCGACAGTGCGGGAAGGTAGGTCTACGGAGGTGAATGGCGTGAACCTGTCAATTGAAAAACTGATTGGCAGCACTGGGCTACAGATTAAGGCTGACCCTGGTATTCCGGCGGTTTACTTAGGTTTTGGGCTAGTGATGCTGGGTGTGGTGATGAGCTATGTATCGCACTCGCAGGTTTGGGCGCTGCAAACTGACCAAGGTTTTTTTGTGGGCGGACGAACGAACCGGGCACAGGTGACCTTTGAACGGGAAATGATTGAAATGTTGGATCAGCTAGACGAAGATGGAGCGCTAAAGCAGAGTTAGGGCGATCGGGCGTTGCTTTCATCTGCGCGTTCATGCGTCGGGTGCGAGTCATCCAACTGAAACCTCTCGCAAAATAGCTCCTGATTTTAATTCAATGGGGTCAGGATCGAGATAAAGTTCGATCGCTTCACGAATATTTTCTAATGCTGCTGCTTCT
>JAAUPA010000115.1 GCA_012034615.1 Leptolyngbyaceae cyanobacterium CSU_1_4
GCCCCAAGGAGAAGCGGGGCACAGGATATTGCTGATAGCGGCGGCAGCAGCGGGCGATCGCAAATATCCCAAAGAATAATCAATAGAAGCCAAAAGAGCTGGGCGATCGTTCCTCGTCTCCCAAAGCTGCTCATCCAAGCCCGTCCAATCCTCCAGCCGCTCAACCCGTTGCAACGGTAGCTCAGCACTTTGGGCAGGGTGAATGAGCGGTGCGGCGAGGGTGAACAAAAGGCTGAAGCAAAAAAGGGCAGTGAAAAAGCCTCGTATAAGGAAGCCTTGTCTGAGGAAGTTTCTTTTGAAAAAGGGCGATCGTATCATCATGGCAGTCTGCTAAGTTTTCTACTAGATAGATTTTTACCACCTAGACGATCCCTACCTGCAAAAGATTCCCGGCTTCTTTAAGAAACCGAGAATCTGATAGAAAGCACATCTATTTTTGAGGATTTCAACGAGATTTAATAACCGCGATCGACGCTGCCTGAAAACACAGGCTCAACCCGCAGCGCCATTACAGCGGTCGGACGAACCACCATGTACTCCCCTTGAATATTTTTAATGGGAACGCTGATAAATTCACTAGAACCCGACTTAGGAACAAGTTCAGTGCTGTACCATTTCTGAAAATCTTGAATCGTGGGGAACCGAATTTCTTCGCGGTGTCCCCCGTTAATCATAATGTGGACTGCAAATTCGTTAGGAGTTCTGGGCATAGGGGTTCTCGATCGCCTTACGACAAATGCCTTGGCTAGAGGCTAACCCCGTCAATATGCCCACATTAGAGGCAGAGGTCTACAGTTTGGGTAGAACTTCTGGCAGCAGTTGTCCGGGAATGAGGGAAAACGCCAGGTTTTGCCCCACGATTCCTAGCTGGCTGTAAAATGCCCGACAAGTTTGCACCATGCAGCTAAAAGCGGTTTGCTGAAGTTCGGGACGAGCAGCCCAGCCTTGGTATGCTTGCACATGATGCCGCATGGCAGATTCTAAATAAGCCGATTGCATCGCCCCATCTAAACCTGCCTTAGAATCAGTCGCCACCTGGTAATATGCCAGCCCTAAATTATTAGAGGTAGCAAAAATATCGAAGCTGAGCGTTGCTGGCAGCACAGGGTCGGGTTGGGGTCGGGTCATGAGGGCGGCAGCTTCTAGGGTGGCTTCGTATGCCACGATCGCCTGTCGTAAACTATCAAGTTTTTGGGCTGGGCTGTCGGCTTGATTGGCAATGTGCCAATAAGCAGTCCCCAAGTTATTTTGAGTCGCGGCAAATGCTGCCGGAGCCGTTTGAACGGTGCGGTATTGCAATGCCAGTTGATAAGCCGTCACTGCCAAATTTAGCCAGTGTTGGGAGCCATCGCCCTCGACCGGATGGCACTGTGCCAGATTCCAGTAAGCTGTGCCTAAATTGTTCTGAATCATGGCATAGTTCAAGGGCTCTTCCTGGGGGTTGTAGTGACGGAGAGCCTCAGAGTAAGCGGCGATCGCCGCCTTTAAGTTCACCTCTGGTTCTTGGTGTTGTGCCAAATTCCAGTAGGTTGTGCCCAAATTATTCTGGGTAGAAGCATAGCGGCGCGGGTCAACCTCTGCCCCTCTTAATCGCAGCGCTTCTTGATAAGACCGGATCGCCAATCCCAAGTTCTGTGAGGGATCTTGATACCGTGCTAGGTCAGTATAAGCCGCTCCCAGGTTACATTGCACCATCGGATAAACTTCTGCTTGAGCTGCTAAATTAACCTTAGTCAGGGCAAGCTGATACGCCAGAATGCCTTTTTTGAGGTGATGTAGGGCAACGGTTAAATCGAAAGGAGTGCGAGACAGCATCCAATAGAGACTGCCTAAATCATTGAGAATATCGACCCAGAGGGCAGAGGTTTCGGGCAGCAGCGGCAGAATCTTTTCGTAGGCTTGAATGGCAGCGGTAATAGTTTCGGGAGAAGCGTCTCCTTGTTCAATGCGATCGCGGTAAAGGTTACCAAAATTTCGGTATGCCTCCACCAGCAGTTCTGGAGCCGCATTTCGTTGTTTGAGCAGTTCAATTTGTTGGGGCAACGGCAAAAGCGCGCGCTGCTTCGCAGATACCGCAAGGGTCGCCTCTTGCTCTTCCTCCTCTTCTTTCTCCTCTTCTTTCTCCTCTTCCTCCTCTTCTTCGTCCTCCACTGCCAAAAGCGCCAGAGCAGAAGCGCTTTCCCGGTCTTGATCTGCCGCCACTTGAACCGCCACAGCCGTTGGGAAGCGAGTGGCAACCGCTACAGTCGCCGCAGTCGCCGCAGTCGCCGGAATCGCGATCGCAATCGGTGCCGACCCAGAAGCAGGCTCTTGGGAATCATCGTCCTCGCCGCCCTCTAAAGCCGGATTCCATCGCCGACTTAAAGGGCGATCGTCTAAACGAGGAACCTCTCGGTCTAAGTCGCGGGGGCGGTCTGAGTCGCGGGGGCGATCTGAGGGAGGCGGACTGGAGCGATCGGGCTGACTTGCGCGCGGGGGTAACTCACCGGGGCGAAGGTTGGAGCCGCTAGTGCCAATTTCCCAAGTGCCGCTGTTTTGCAAAGGCGTGGGGTCGCCGACAAATTCAAAAACGCCTGTGCGACAATGCCAGAAATCTGGAGCAGACTGAGGCAATGCCCGAAACCAAGGCTGAGTCGTCCAAATTAACAGACTCGACTCTAACAGGGGCAGGCTATGCTCAATGCTCTGAAGGTGAGTGAAAAATAGCCTTTGTGTGGCTGCTGACTGCCGAGTCAGTTGCTCAACGCCCATGATTTGAAAAGCAGGCATGGGGGCAATGCGCCGACTGGCACGGGGAGGAGGGTTTTGGCGCAACCATTGGGCAATCTGCACAATAGGGTTCGGGTCATTCAGGTTAAGGCTGAGGCTGACCAGGCGAGGATAGCGACGGGGTTCGGTCTTTGATTTTGCGAGTTCGGTGTGAAGTTGGGTCGCTAGGCGATCGCGCAATAGTAAATCGTCACAAACTGCCACAAAAATTTGACGACGCAAATTCAAACTTAAAGAGACTTTGAGCCGCTGGTAAGTGAGCTGATTTTGCCCCAAAATTTTGCGAGAAGAAATGTCTGTCACGGGAGGAAGCTCAGGCAGATGGAGGGTTGGTTCTGACTCTGCGTACCCTGATTCGTTCGTGGCATAACTGAAATTGAGTGATGTCAAAATCAATACAGCAATACGATGAAACAATCGTGATATCGCCTAGCCCAGATATATCCCTCTACAATCAATCCAATAAGATTCAGGATTAAGACTCGAGAATTCTGCCACTTGTTCGACTGGCACAATTTTGAAAGCTGCCCAGAGCCCCCACACCTCTCTTCTCTGCTGGTCTCTTGCCTGCCCTACGACACCGCAAACGCCACAAAGAACAGTCCCACCACTAGGACAACTGCCCCCAATCCTAAAATAATGTACTGAATCTGCTGACGCTTGTTAGGAGGCTCTGCTTTGTATACCTTTGGCTCTACTGCAAAGTTATTTAACCGCCCACCTTCTTCTTCGGTGTAGGGCATATCCCTCATTCCTCACATTTCAAAAGTTTTATTGATTCTATAAGATTTGTGGGGCAGATTAAACTATTTTCTTGGTGAACTGTTTATTCGCCGCGCGTAAAACCCCTGTGCCTCGTGCCGGGGGATGTCAGCGCGGGCGATGACGAACTGACCCCTTGAACAAAGCGAGACGAAGTTGAGCAAGGGATTGGGAAACGCCTTCGGCTAGAGCTACGCAACGGCGAGGAATCGCCAATTAACTCCGCAATGACTCGTTATCCCCGCTGCTTTTGCGTCTCAATATACTTCTTGACAGCATCTTCTGAAACACTGCCAACTGTGCCATAGTAAGCACCATCAGACCCCATTCCAGAACCCCAAAACTTACGCTTCTTGAGGTCTGGAAATTGCGTGAATAGCTTGACAGCCGAGATAGATTTAACCATCTTGACTACCTCAACAGGCGCAACGGTATGGTCAAGCTGCACAAAGATATGAACGTGCCCAGGCATTACCTCTAGACTGTGCAATATCCAGCCGTAAGTTTTGCAAGTTTCTCCGATAATCTGCTTCAACTGAACTTCTATTGCGCCAGAAAGTACCTGATGGCGATACTTTGGGCAGAAAACGATGTGATACCCAGACAGTGTTTTGCGTGAGAACTTGACAAACTTTCATAAAAAGTTGCGCATCTACTAATCATATAAAGTATAATTCAAATGTACTAAAGTGCGCCTCAGTAGAGTGATAACAGCACCCTACTGAAACGGCTTCCCCTATCGATTCCATAGGAGCAATATCAATCATGCCAGACCCAAGAGATAGTGACCGAGGTGGTGAGGAAGAAAATGTTTCTCGCCACGCGGCTACTGATGAGGAAAAGTGCGAAGAAATGGCAGAAAAGTATGACTGGGATCTGGTTCGAGTAGAACCGACTGAAGATCCAATTCTGCAAGTTGATTGCGTGTTTGAAGGTGAAACTGAGTTCCCAAACTATCACGATAAACAGGACAGGTAGACATGAAAAAATACATCATTTTTCGGGCTGAGGGCAGTGCTGAGGGCTGGAAGGAGCGCAAACTAGAACCGAGCGGAGCGCTGACTCGAATCCTGGCAGAACACATTGATTGCTCTGATAAACCTGTACCAGAGATTGGGTATCGTCCAACTGAGTTTGTTCGAGTTGATCAACTTCATAATCCCAGTGTTCACGGGGATACCACTCATTACAAAACAGGGGATTGGGAGGTTGTGCAAGTCCATAGCTACACACCGGATATCCCATCTCCACACGGAGGCGACTACGACATCGTTGCTATTTGCATTTGCCGTTATAACCCCGTCAATGCCCCCCTCAAACCCATGCCTGAGCGCCGAGTTTCCATTGAATCATTTGGCGGCAATCGTGAAGCGTATGAGCAGTGGTTGACTTCTCAAAAAGAAATGGCTGAGGTGTAATCATGATGCGAACCGTTTCCATTCCCGTCAACCTGTCCTCTGAGCGGTTTTTACCACTCATGGCGCAGTGTGCAGAGATTTTCAACGCACACGTTGATTGGGCATTGGTAAACGGTACTTACAACAAAAATAAGGCACATCAGGATCTCTACGCCGACCTACGCGTGAAATATCCCGGTGTGCCTTCTGCACTGCTGCAAACCGTGCGCGACAGCGCAATGGAGGCAGTTAAAGCGACTAAGTTCAAACGTACCCCACGGAAGAAGCCTACGTCGGGACTGCGTTATGACAAGCGCACGATGACACTGAGGGGGCAGCAATTGACTCTCTCTTGTGTCGGCAAGCGTGAGCAGGTGATTCTGAATGTTCCTGAATACTTCAAAGAGGTGTTTGAGAATTGGAGTTTCAAGGGTGCAACGTTGACTTACTCCAAACACAATAAACAATTCTGGGTGAGGTTAGTTTTTGAAACGGACACCCCAGAATTTCAGCCTGGAGAAGCTCAAGGGATCGATCGAGGACTGTACCATCTGGCGACGACTTCAGATGGGCAGTTCTTTTCTAGTTCAAAGGTTCGCGCGACTCAAAGACGATATTTACACAATCGAAAAACATTGCAGCAAAAAGGCACTCGTGGAGCCAAACGTAGACTTAGAGCTACCTCAGGGCGCGAGCAGCGGTTCATGCGAGATGTGAATCATTGTGTTTCCAAGAAACTGGCTCATCAACAGGCGTTCACTATTTTTGTGCTGGAAGATTTGTCGGGCATCCGCAATCAACGGCGCGGTAAAAAGGTGAACAAATGGCTATCCAGTTGGACGTTCTATCAATTGGAGCAATTCTTGGGCTACAAATCTGAAGCGTTAGGAAAGCGCATTGAGTTTGTCGATGCGCGTTACACCAGCCAGCGCTGTAGCGTTTGTAAGCATATCGCTAAAACGAATCGCACTAAGTCTCGATTCCATTGTCGCAACTGTGGTCATCAGGCACACGCGGATACCAATGCGGCGATCAATGTTCGAGATAACTACATTCTCTCCACTACCGTTGTGTCGGTGGAGCAGGGCACAGTCAATTGTCCAGATGCGACAGACTTAATCGTAGTCTAGTTGCAAGCCCCATCCCCTTGTGGATGGGGTGATTTGACCTATAAGCTCAAGAACTCTGAGTTTAGAAACTGTGAGCTCAAAAAAATTTCAAATGGACGGCTCTTGAAAAGCTACGAACCTCTGAATAGGAACCTAATGAAAAACCCCTCTATTCCTAGTGACAGGAATGGAGGGGAGTCATATCAGGGTGCATCTACCATTCCTGTCTTCTAGACTTAATGGCGGGTATCCGGACGAATTGATGAAAACTCTGTAGACAAATTTTCTGTGTAGCTCTGACCGCGTTGTTCAGTCCCAGAACTTTTTGCTGCCGCAATCCGTCTAGTTTTTGAAATAGGTCATGCCGAAATAGGGCTTGAGGGGTTCTAATAGAAATAGATTCGCCCTTCAGGAGTCTTCAAAAATTGAATGGTGCCTCCAAAAACCCAATGGCTGTGTGTAATGAGAACTGACGTGTGGGAGTGCTGATCCGGTGACACAGGAGTTTCATGTTTCTGTAACCCCAGTGGGGAACGATCGATATTTGGTGAGGACGGAGCGAGTTGCCTCAGGAGTTCCGTTGGCAGAGGAACAGGTGACTTGGTCTGTGGAAGATTGGCTGGCGCAGGCTCGTCTGTTAATGAATAACCCCTTGTTCAGCCTGTTGCAGAGCGATCGCGCGATCGACGACAAGCTGCCCCTTCATTCAGCAGCTAGCCCCAATTTGAGCCCGTCTTCTTTAAATCTTGTGGCACTTGGGCAACAGCTTTATAGTGCTATTTTCAGGGCACTCTGCGCGATAGCTGGGTGACTGCCCAAGGCATTGCCCAGCATCGGGGTGAGGCGTTGCGCTTGCGTTTGGGGGTGAAAGGAGCTTTGTTGCCTCGCTTGCCTTGGGAAGTTTTTACAGCAACGATATGCCCCTTGAGCGAGTCCAGAGCAGTCTGCCCTTGGCGAGTGGGATTAACGTGATTTTTCGCGCTATCAGCCTGGTACTAGGCTGATGGGAGATGGGGCATCGTTGACCATTGAACCTGATCAGCCCTTGCGCATTCTCATGGTCATTTCCGCCCCTACTGACCAAGAGCGCCTGGAGCTACAGCGAGAGGTTACCCAGCTTCAGCAAGAGCTCCGAACTCAGCCGATCGCTGAAGGCACAGCTTCTCCCGACATTCAACTTACGCTTTTAAGTCAACCCGGACGCGAACAATTGACTCAAGCCTTGGAGCAAGGACAGTATCAAGTTTTGCACTATGCTGGGCACAGTGACCTAGGCGTAGCGGGCGGGAGTTTGTATCTGGTCAATAATCGCACGGGCTTAACTGAGATTTTGAGCGGTGATGACTTGGCAGGGCTGCTGGTCAATAATGGGGTGCGGTTAGCAGTGTTTAATTCTTGCCGAGGAGCCTATACTGCCGCAGAGCCGCAGGGCGATCGCGATCGTAATTTGGCTGAAGCTTTGGTTAGCCGAGGTATTCCTGCGGTTTTGGCAATGGCGGAGCAAATCCCCGATCATGTTGCGCTGACGTTAACCTGGTTGTTTTATCGTAACCTCAAGCAAGGTTATCCGGTTGACCTCAGCCTGAGCCGTGCCAGACAGGGCTTGATCTCGACCTATGGCTCTAATCAGCTTTACTGGGCATTGCCCATCTTGTACCAGCATCCCGAATTTGATGGATATTTGACTCCGGGCGATCGCCACTTCGATAATCCTGCCGATCGCTTGGTGCTGATGCCCCATGGCTTTAGCTCACTGCCTGTTGCGGCTGAAGTGACAGTGCTGTCTGACCTGCCGTTGGCGGCTGAACCTGCCGAGGAGGAAATGGTGTGGAATGCAGTCTTAGAGGAAGATGACCTGGGAGACTGGGCAGATGACCTGGAATATCCTGAAGAAAGTGATGAAGAGGATGCTGAACTGGTGGCGGATCTATTGGGGCAGTTAACCCCGCGATCGCTCTGCCTCCGTCCGTAAGCCACACTTCTGCCCGTCAAGAGGAACCCACCTCTTCCCTCAATTCTTCCCTCAATGCTGCGCTTGATCTGGGAACTGCTCCTTTGGGCATCCCTTTAACCAATCCTAGCCCTGTGGCTGTCCAGGAAGAAACAGCAGCCCTCCAAACGCCCGATCCTCCTGCTCCCCTCTCAGTTAAGTCTTCAGAACGACAGCAGATTGACGAAGTAAAAGTAGAAGCTCGAAAGGGGACAAGCAAAATTCGATGGGACACAGCCGAACGAAAAGCGGTGCTGCCCTTGGTGGGAGCGGCTGGAGCTTTGGCGATCGCCCTCCTCAGCTACTGGCTGGTGCCTCAAGCCCAATGGGCGGTTCTGCTGTCTAAAGTTCCCCTTGCCCCCACCCTCTTAAGTGCAACGCAAGATTTGACCCACAACTTGCCCATCAAAGACACAAAAGAGCTGACGGCGATCGCCAGCGATCGCTTCAACAAAGGTCAGTTGCCCGAAGGTGAACAGGCGCTTAGCATTCTATTAGACCGAGGGGCACTGCTCGAGGCAGCCGCCATTATCCAAGCCATCCCTGCCGAAAAAACCGATGCGCCAGGGATTAGCTACCTCCGAGGCAGGCTAGCGTGGCAATCGATGCAATCAGGCAATCCTGATTACGAAATTAGTGATGCCGTCCGCGATTGGGAAAGCGCCGTCAAAGCCCAGCCAAACTCCGTGGACTATCATGAAGCCCTAGGATTTGCCTACTATGCCCAAAATCGCCCCCGCGAAGCCATTCAAGCCTGGGCTGATGCGCTTGATATTTTGGAAGTTCGCCAGAAAACGCTCGCCGCCTCGCCGCCTCAGGCAAACAGTAGCACGACCCGTTCTCCAAATCCCTCAGATCAATTGACCGACCCCGAAACCCTGACGATTTATGCAGGAATTGCCTTGGCACTTCGGCAAGTCGTTAACGATCCGACTCAGCCCCAAACCAATTTATCCAGTAAAGCCACCAAGATTTATCAAATGGTGCTGCGGAATGATCCGGTCAACTTCCAACCTCAAGCCCTCAGCAAGAACTGGCTCTGGAGTGAGTCGGCAATTAAAGATTGGCAAATCTTAGCTCGGGAATCTTGACGATTCTCAACGCCATGTTAATGCCATTTAGGATCAGTAATTGTACAAAAAGTTTTAATGAATCGTTAGATGGCAATGGTAATATACCCCAAGTTCAAATTCGTTCGCGATCGCACCCCTTGCTGAGTAATTTCATGGTAGTTTCCCAACTGTTTTATACTTCGTCCTTCCTGGGTTTGCTGGCGGCAACTTTGCTCGGTTCGGGCGCACAGGCTCAGACGATTTCTTTACCCAACAGCCAATTGCAAATTTCTCAAGCTCCCACCAACCAAGAGCTGCGACCCCTGGCTCAGAATAACAACTTACTAAGTATTGCCGGCGCACAAGGGCTCATGCAGGAGGCAAAAACGGCGCTGTCGGCGCAAAATTATCCCCTAGCCATTCAGCGACTCCAGCAAGCGCGCGAGGTGCTCAGCCAGCTTTCTGGATTCTATCAAGAGCTTTCCGCTAGCTTCTCAGGAATTGATCCTCGGATTTCCGATGCCCAACGGCAACAGGCGATCGCCGCCGCTCAACTCCGAGACGAAGCCACCTACCAACTTGCCTTAGTTCACCGCGCCGACAATAAACCCGAACTATCGGTGCCCTTATTAGTCCAAATCGTCCGCAGCCAAAACCCTACCCGTGATTTAGGCAAACGTGCCTACCAACAGCTTTTTGAACTCGGCTTCGTCGATTCGCCCTTCCCCAGAAGCGGCGATACCTCGGCTCCAGCAGCTCCGGCAGCTCCGGCTCCGCCCCCCCGATAAAACTGCTAAATTAGAATGTCTGTTGATCTAGTCCTTAGGAGCATCGGATGGTTAGCCCAGAACAAGTTGAAGCCATGATTAAAGCCGGGTTGCCCGATGCCGAAGTGCAGGTGCAAGACCTGACCGGAACCCGTGACCACTATCAAGTAGTGGTGGTGTCGTCGCAGTTTGAAGGTAAGCGGTTGATTCAACAACATCAGCTCGTCAACGGCTCAGTGCAAGCCGCCATGGCAAGCGGAGCCCTCCATGCACTCACCATGAAAACCTATACTCCTGAAGAATGGGCAGCTCAGTCTGCTTAGGATTTGGAGTAGCAGGTAGGATAGAAGTGTAAAGGCGTATTTGTATTCGTAACTCCCATGACTCCAGAACTTCACCAGCGGATTGATGACCTCCTCCAGCAAAACAAAATCATGGTTTTCATGAAGGGCAATAAGCTCATGCCCCAATGTGGTTTTTCTAACAACGTGGTGCAAATTTTGAATATGCTAGGCGCTCCCTACGAAACGATCGACGTGTTAGCAGACCCAGAAATTCGGGACGGTATTAAAGAATTTTCTAACTGGCCCACCATCCCCCAAGTCTACGTTAACGGCGAGTTTTTGGGCGGCTCAGACATTATGATTGAGCTGTATCAGAAGGGCGAGTTGCAGCAAATGGTGGAAGTGGCTCTTGCCTCTTAACTCCTAGCATGAACCTTAAAACTATCCCCTTTAGCGAATTTAAACCTGCTAAAGGGGATAGTTTTGATCAAGCCAAATTCTATTAAACCTGAAAGCCGAAACTGGGTTTAGGGGTAACCTTGAACTCAAAAAATAGAGCTAGCGGTAGTCTACTTCAGTTTGAGGTTGAGGCATTTCAAAGTTAGACGGGTCATAGAGATAGCGGGAAACCTCTTCTTCTAGACGGTGAATGAGGTAAGGCTCCATGGCACTAGATTGACGGAGGGCAGCCAAGTACCCGTCTAGATATAAACGAAGTTCGTCATAGCGATAGCCTCGATTCCATTGCTCGACCAGAGCGTCGGTGAGCCTTTGGTAGTAGCGAATTGTTATGGCATCCTGGAGCATATTGATGTTCTAGAACCTCTCCCAAGTACAACTAATGTGTGAAGCGGCGATCGCCAGGTGAGCCAAGCCTCTTGCCCCCTACTTACATCGATTGATGCAGTTTATGGAGTAGACTACCTTGCTGCAACCCTCCGTAAGGGTGATCTATCGCTAGATCTGGAGGATATCTGGTTGATGAAGTAGCGCGTGATGCTTTAAACATCTCTTAAACTGCTTATATTTTATGTTATTTCCAAGGGTAAATTAGGACTTTTGCAGGTTCGGTTTCTACAACTTATTTTCTATAGTAAAGCCAGTCAGTTGAAGTAGCAGTGCTTACAGAACTCTGGTCGAGCCTCTGATACGCTTAAAAATGAAGACTCATAACCAATCATGACCGCTGTAGGATCTGTGTGTATCCAAATTGTTGAGGGCAATCCCCATTTGCGATCGCTACTAGGGTGGCATTTGCAACAGGTGGGTCACTGGGTTAACCAATCGGCTGACTTTCATCAGGCTAAAGAAATGTTCTTGAGCCGTCAGCCCAACTTAGTGATTTTAGATTCTGAATTGTCTGGTGGCGACGGGCTAGAGTTTTGCCGCTGGCTGCAACAACAGCGACAAGCCCTGATTCTCATGCTATCTGCGCAAAATACTGAAGCAGATATTGTGGCAGGATTGCGAGCCGGTGCAGATGACTACCTAACTAAACCCTTTGGAATGCAAGAGTTTTTAGCCCGAGTTGAAGCGCTGACTCGTCGTAGCCGATCGGTCAATGCCCCTGCCTCTTTAGATTATGGCGATATCAAAATTGATTTGATTCAGCGGCGCGTGCGAATTAAGTCTGAACATATTGACCTCACGCCTCAAGAGTTTAGCTTGCTCTATGTTCTGGCACAGGCAGGTGGGTTGCCGCTCACCCGTACGGAGTTATTGCGCAAGGCTTGGCCCGATGAGATTGATAACCATCGAACGGTAGATACGCACGTCCTGTCTCTTCGTAAAAAAGTTGAAATTGATCCGCGTCAACCCAGCCTCATTCAAACAGTGCGGAATGTGGGATATCGCTTCAATGTAGAGGCGGTGAATGGCAATCATTTGGCAGATTATGCGGGGCAACGCTTAAGCCGAAAGGTTCTACCGGTTCTGAAGGTGGCGGAGAGCTGAGCGATCGCCTTGAAAATTCCGAAAAATGAGTGCTGCTGTTTTGGGGAGAAAGGGCTGAGAGCTTGCTTTCAGGCTCCTTTCAGCCTCAGCACTTGGGCAAATTTCCTGCGGCGCAATTGTTAAACGATGACCAAGGTGTTGCTAAGGAACTTTGGCATCCGCTAGATACAATTGTGCAATACGCCAAGGAGACAACATCTCCGCCCGATCGCCCAATCCGCCGATCGCCCAATCCGCCGATTATATGACTCCACTGAGCGATTAATCTGTTGTTGTATTTTTTGGCTTCCGTCCAATCCAAAGATTAATCACCAAATGTTTGGAAATGGGCGTATCGCCTTACACTTGCCCCCTAAATCCCCCATTCTGGGGGACTTCGATCCGATCAGTGGGTTCAAAGTTCCCCAGCATGGGGGAACTTAGGAGGCAAATCGCAGCTTTATTTATGGTTACAAACACATGTTTACAAACACATTCTAAACAAATTTGTGAACGTCATCGCTAATGCAATTGACGCACTAAAGGCAGAGATCTAGACAAGCAACCTAGAATCAAACTCAACAGGATTGTATCGCCCTCGGATCAACCATTATCCCAGGACAAAATACAGTCATCCTCCTGACTCATCATCTCCAAATGGGAGTGGGCGCAACTTGCGACTCGTGCCAAAGACTAAGCAGCAGAGCCTCAGCCGCATGACTCATCATCACGACAAAAGCTCCCTCCTCTGCATCATTTGCCGAAAGCCACACTCCTCGCAAACTCACCTCCACAAACTCCGCATCACAAACCGACAAAGCCACTAGCCCCATCTCCTCAGCCTTAATAAACTGCTCCAAACCTTTCAACCCCTCCAAATCTGATCGCAACAATAATGAGGCTGAGCAATGCTCTATCACGAGCTGCCGAGCCGTTCTCACTGCCAAAATCGCCTGCAAGGCAATCCAATCTTCTGTGAGCTGAGCCAAACACTCCAAATGCAAGCCCGCCTCGCCATACATCACTTTTAACATGACCTCAAAACTCCGTTTTTTATGCGTCATTGAGTCGAAAACTAGAGCCGCAGTTCAAACTAAGAACCCCCGTCTCCTTTCTTGTGCGGGAGCGGGGGTTGAAGAAACTGCTTAGTTCTTCTAATCCAAGGTCAGTACAGAAAATCTAAACCTGCACTTCCCACTCCTCTGTTTTGGCGTTGTGTCATGGGGCAATCCGGCTAGTTTCAGCCCGGAAATAGAATCGTTCACCCAAGACAGATCTCGCCCATCAACAGATAGAGCGCCACCCAACTTAGCGACGCTCTGCGCCAGCGAACCCCAGCCAAACCCTAAGCCAAACCCTAAGCCAAACCTTGCCATAGCCGCCATTCCACACAAACCTCCGATGAGGTTCACGGTCTGCTGCAAAGTTGTGAAGGTGGTTTCTTGACTCATGGTTCCGCCTTCCGAGAGGTAGAAGTTACAATCAACAGTTAACATACTACACTTGTATTACGAGAGTGTCTACACTTCAGGTAGATCAACGAAGTTTAGCGTAAACCCTAGTGGAGGAACCCCAATGTACACAATTAATCGCACTACTGCCACAACTGAAATGGAAGTCACCAGCATTCGCCTAGAACGGGAACTGAAGGAGAAGCTGAAAGACCTGGCAGGGAATCAGGGCTATCAGGCGTTGATCCGCGATGTGTTGTGGAACTATGTGCAGCAAAAATCTGGCGATTATCAGCCGCAGTTTTCTCGAACCGATATTCGAGCTAGTGTAGATGCGATCGCCCAACAAGAAGAGCGTTGCGTCATTACAGGCGAAGTGATTAGACCCCGCGAAGCGATGTTGTTAGGATTAACGATCGATGGCGATATGGTGCCCTTGAGCAGGGGCAGCTTATAAAACGTTTATTTCTCTCTTTGCTGGGCACCCTAGAAATCGTAAAAACCATTTCTAATTTATGGCTCCCCGATTTGCTAGGCGATCGCCCACCTCCGGCTTTACTCTGATTGAACTGCTCGTAGCGATCGTCATCATGGGAATCTTAGTGGCGATCGCGGCTCCTGCCTGGAATGAATTTCTTGCCAGTCGCAACCTCACCAGCGCTCAAGACCAACTCCTCCAACCATTCGACAAGCCCAAGTACAAGCCATCCGCAACCATGAAACCTGGCAAGCCAGCTTTCAAGAACCAGGCGGCATCCTCCAATTTGCCGTTCATAGCCTAGAGGATGCGCCCACTTGGCAGAACTCCCTTCCCAGAATCCACATCGACCCGAGCGAAACGACTCTTCCCATTAGCTCCAGCGGCTACCGAGTGCAGTTTAATCGCACTGGGCAAGTCAACGGACAGCTTGGACGACTAACGCTAAGGGCGGATCTGAGTAGGTCTAAGCGTTGCATTTTCGTTTCTACGCTCTTGGGTCTGCTGCGCAAAGGGCAGGAACACAGTCATCCTGATGCAACTGGGCGCTACTGTTATTAATCTTGTATTAATCTCGCTGAGCTTATTCACCTCGCTGATCTGAGCCCTCTGCTTCACCTGCATGGTATGAACTGCGCACCAAGGGCCCCGATCGCACATGAGCAAAGCCCATCTCCTGCGCGATCGCTCCTAATCGATCAAACTCTTCAGGAGTCCAATATTTTTGCACCGGCAAATGCTCTAACGAAGGGCGCATATATTGCCCCAACGTGAGGCGATCGCACCCGACTTTCCGCAAATCACCCAGCGCCTCAATCACCTCCGCTTCGGTTTCCCCGTGTCCCAGCATTAAGCCTGATTTAGTGGGAATGGTGGAATCGCAATCTTTAACAAACTGAAGAACTTGAAGAGAGCGATCGTACTTTGCTCCCCGTCGCACCGGAGCCTGAAGACGGCGAATCGTTTCAACGTTGTGGTTGTAACACGCTGGAGCCGTGCGGGCGATCGTTTCCACCCTGTCCCGCTGAGCATTCTCCCTGCCCAACCCACCCCAAAAATCTGGAGTCAGCACCTCAATCTGCGTGTGCGGCGAGATTTGACGAATCGCGGCGATCGTTTTGTCACAAAC
>JAAUPA010000116.1 GCA_012034615.1 Leptolyngbyaceae cyanobacterium CSU_1_4
GATCGCCTTTATATTGCAGACGGAGCTAATATCTCTGCGAGTACTACAGGGGCAGGCAACGCAGGTAACTTAAACATTACTGTACCGTTAGTGGACTTGTTGGGGAGTAATGCAAATTTAGGTTCTAGCGGGTTATTTAGCTCAGTAGATGATGAAGCTGCTAGAGGTAATGGCGGTCGCCTCACACTGAACACAGAGCGGTTGAGAATTGTTGATGGTGCTCGTATTTCTTCGGGAACATCTGGGCTAGGCAACGGAGGCAATATTCGCGTTAACGCTGCCACCATTGATCTTGCAGGTGCGTCATCCGCTAATCCGAGTGGCATTCTTAGTGTTGCTCGATCTAGCGCAACGGGTAACGGCGGAAACGTGCAAATTCAAGCTACCCAGTTAAGCGTCGTTGAGGGTGCCCAAATTTCGGCACTCACGACAGGTTCAGGAAATGCGGGCAACTTACGAATTAATGCTCAAGCGGTTGAATTGGCAGGGTTTGGCGAACTGGGGCGCAGTGGTTTGTTTGCTAGCGCCATTATTGGCACGGGCGCAGGAGGAAATTTAAGGGTGACTGCCGATCGCCTCAGAGTGCAGGATGGTGCAACGATCAATGTCAGCAATTTTCCGAGTCTGAATGTCGAGGTGCCGCCTGGGCAAGGAACAGTAGGTAATGTTGTGATTCGATCGCCATTTCTTCAGCTCCAGGGCAGCCAAATTACGACTAACTCGCAGAGTCGTCAGCCGGGAGGGAATATTGCGATCGTGAGTGACTTTTTACTTGCTTCTGATAACAGCGATATTACCGCTAATGCTGTCAATAGTTTAGGAGGTCAAATTTTTATTACAGCTCAAGGAATTTTTGGAACGCAGGTTCGACCCTCTCTTACCGCAGCCAGTGATATCACAGCTTCTTCTGAGCTTGGTACTGAGTTCAATGGATTGACTATTCTCAATACTCCAAATATTGATCCGACTCAAGGTCTTACTGAACTTCCGAAGAATCCGTTAAGCACTCGTGAACAAATTAGCAATGCTTGCGAGAACGTAAGCGAGAATACTTTTGTGGTTTCTGGGCGAGGCGGACTGTCCGACAATCCGACTCAAATGCTCAGAGCCCAGAGAGCCTGGCAAGACTTGCGGGTACTAGAACACGGGAACGCACCTGAAACAGTGTCGGCACCGTTGATGCCGATCGTTGAAGCGCAGGGTTGGGTGGCTGATGAGAACGGAAAGGTTAGCTTGATTGCTTCATCCAGTCAAGCTGAGTCTAGGTCACTGCCCTGTCAAGCTTATCTAACTCACTAGTGGTGAGACGGTTGCTTGGAAATGGGGTTATGCCAAGTAGTGCGCTAAACGGTAGTCGGTGGGTGATCGCGGTGTGGCTGAAAAGTATGAAAATCGAATTCCTCTGCCTTTTTAAGGAGGGATTGATCGATTACCTTGAAAGCCAAGCGGCGTTAGGGGGAGCTGACAATGTAGATAGAGAGATCTCTCCGCGATCGAAGTTGGCGATCGACCCTGTATGGACAGGTTTTTCCTAATAGCTTTGAACTTTTCGAGAGGTCTTAAAGATAAAAACTTAACTATTTGTCTGTGAGTTGGCTCAGACAAATATTAATATTCATCTAATCAACGCTGTGAGAAATTTGGCATGAAAACTTTTTGTAGCCTGCTTCAGGCTAGATTTCTCAGCATTGCTAAAACTCTCGATCGCCTTTTATCCCTAACCCATAGAGTCCTAATATAGAGTGAAGTCACGTCTGTAGCACAGTGGGGGAATGTCATCTTGAGTCAATTACCAAACTGCATTACTAGTCCATCCTGGTGGCAACTCATCAATTGGATTGCCGATCCGCTCGGATTTCAGGACAGATACAGCCAAAGGTATGGAGATATCTTTACCATGCGACTCAGTGGAGTTGGAGCTTATGTGGTTATTGGCAATCCGCAAGCCATTCAGGAGATTTTTAGTCAAGATTCCAAATTTGATGTTGGTCGTGGAAATGCTCTTGCAGAACCTCTAGTTGGGAAAAATTCTCTGATGCTACTAGATGGCGATCGCCATCGACGAGAACGAAAAATATTAATGCCTCCGTTTCATCGGGAACGGCTACAAACTTATGCTAAACAAATCTGCTCCATTACTGACCAAGTTTCAAGCCAGTGGCAAGCAGGTCAACCTTTTGTGGCTCGGGCTACGATGCAGAAGATTAGCCTTGAGCTGATTTTGCAGATTGTCTTTGGCTTGAGTGAGGGGGAGCGCTATCAACAGCTCAAACCTCTCTTGACTGATTGGCTGGATATGACCGATTCTCCGCTTCGCTCTAGTATGCTGTTTTTACGGTTTTTGCAACAAGATTGGGGAACGCGGACTCCTTGGGGGCAGATGAAGCAGCGACAACGCAAAGTTCATGCCTTGCTCCAAGCAGAAATTGAGGAGAGAAGAACAAGGGAAGGCAGCGATCGCACCGATGTTTTGAGCCTCATGATGGCAGCACGAGACGAACAGGGGGCAAGCGATGAGCGATACGGAAGTGAGAGATGAGTTGCTCACAATTTTATTTGCTGGGCATGAAACTACGGCAACCACCCTCGCTTGGGCTTTCTATCAAATTCATCGACAATTAGATGTTTATGAAAAGCTGTTAAAGGAACTAGACAATTTAGGGAAAAATTCATCTGCAATGGACATTGCTCAACTTCCCTACTTGACAGCAGTTTGTCAAGAAACGCTGCGGATGTACCCTGTCCTGCCTGTCATTTTTCCACGGATTGCCAAAGTACCTGTGAACATTGCCGGATACTTGTTTGATGCGGGGACAATTCTTATGCCAACAATTTATTTGGTGCATTATCGGGAAGACTTGTACCCTAACGCTGAACAGTTCAAACCTGAACGGTTTCTTGAGCGCCAATATTCTGCTTCTGAGTATTTTCCTTTCGGGGGTGGCAGTCGGCGATGTTTAGGATATGCGCTAGCTCTATTGGAAATGAAACTCGTTCTGGCAACAATTTTATCTAAGTATCGCCTTGTTTTAGCAGAGGATAAACCTGTTAAATTGCAGCGTCGCGGGTTTACGCTTGCTCCTACAGGTGGGGTGCGAATGGTGATGACTGAGGAACGCTAAAGAAGACAGCAAAAAGATATTTTGCTAAAAAATATTGCACTTAAGGATGGCGATCGGCTTAACCGCCTAATTTAGGTGGGCATTGCGATATCTCGAATAAATTGATCGAAATAAATGGATTGAATTAAATATAAGAGCTACACCAATTTCGAGAAATGTTCAAGAAATGGTGCTGGAATAGTGGAGGGTAGATGGGTAGATGAGTTGCTGAGTGGTTGAGGTGCTGATAGCCAGAGAACTGGTATTAGTCATAGAAAAATCCTTGCTACTGGAAGGTTTAGTGCGTTACTAACATGTTCTAAAAATCGTTAATTCCTCTGGATCTTCTTTTGAACTGAGCCAGTCTTGAAAATTTTAGCGATCGATCTACAGGTTTGGTCGTTAAGTTTAAAGCAGCGGTAGACAGCTTGATAAAAAACTAGAGGCGAATCACGTCGCTGATGGACTGCCCGTGATGGACACGGTTATGACGTTCACCAAGACCATGATGACGATGATGCTGGGCGATCGCCTCGCTCTTTGCTCTCAGCACTGCCTCAATTTTAGGTTGAGTTGCCTTGCCCACCTGCTTGAGAAGATCCTTCATCACTGGAACACTGATTGCCCATCTTTGGTGATGATCTGCCGCTTCATACTCGTTGTAATTGAGAATTGCATTGAGTGCATGAAGGACATCTGCATCTAAGTCAGGTCGTGATGACGCAGCAGAAACTTTTTGAGGAACCGGTAGAATAGGCGCTGACAAGGACTGATGTTTGGTCGAATCTTCTGGAATAGCTATTTCGATCGCCGTCCCTGTTCCTGTTTTGGGAGGAGCGATCGTTCCTTCACTTAAAAAGCGTTGAATACCTTCCAGTCTCGATTGAGTTTGTAGAAGTTCTATTTTAAGGTGATTATTTTCATCTTTTAGTTGGTTGATCTCGTTCAGCAAGGGTTCATTTTCCTGTGACAGAGTAGGTGCGACCTTTGCCGCATCTGCCAAGCATTGTGCTGCTTGCTTTCCCGGCTGAAGTTGCATAATTTCCGCTTCTAAGCCCTCTACCCTACCTATGAGCCAAGCCAATGTTCTTGCCTGATCTACGACTGTTTGAGAAAGGGGTGGCGTGGGTTCGAGAGAGTGCAGCGCGTCATTTAAAGCGATCGTACCCCGTTCTAGCCCCAATAGGAGCTCTGTCAAAGCATGATCATACCCTTGCCCTTTGCCGCCACGGATCTCGATGCCAAAGCGACCTGTCACTGTCCTCAATAATTCTAAATCCACTAGAATTGATTTGATTCGTCGAGGCTGGCGCTGTTTAGACTTTTTTGGATTCTCTGGTTGTCCTTTTTTTTCTGTCTCTGGCAATGCGTCTAGCACCTCAAATACGGACTCAATGGATTGTTGGGAAACTTCTTGGGTTGCACTCATCACGGGGATCTCCAAATCATTAGCTTGCCCATTAACCTCAGAAGGGATGGCTTTTGGTGGAAGAGTTATGGCTTGCTGAGGTTTGTCAAACGCTTCAATGACTTCTACTCCGCCGTGTCCTAATTTAATCCCTTGTCTCCCATCAATGTTGCCTGCCCGATCGCCAATCTTGTAATCGTTGTAATGTCTTGAAGCGGTTAAAGAACGTTTTAAGGGGCTATCACCCTCTCCTTGAAAGGCATAGTGTCCTTGGATCGCGGCTTTGTATTCGCTGGCATCTACGGTGGGTGGAGCATACCAAAAAGAGGCGATCGCGGCATAGACTGAGCGAAACAAGTGGGTAAAAAGTTTACTGCGTCCATTGCGATGGGGCACGAGGTCAGAGAAATAGCGATCGCAAGCAGTCGCAACTGCCTGAGCATATTTTTGATTGATCTGTTGTACCGATAACTCTTGAGTGGGACACATCTGTCTCAACTTGGTCAGAGCCGAAATCACCCGCTCTGCGGTCGTCAATGTGGGGATCTCAAACGAAAGCATCTGCACCTCTTGGCGACGCTTTAACGCTCCTATAAAAGTTACACTCCACTGAGATTTCGGTTGAAAACTAGCCGTACCTAGAATCTCGCTCGATCGTCTGCCCGTAAGCACAACTAATCCCGCTGCCACCTCCGCCCATTCTCGACTTTCTAGTAATCGCACTGCCTGAGCCACAATAGCATCAGGATGATGTAAAAGCATGACATTTTCATTACGCCGAGCCACTTGCTCATCAATAGGGCTATTGATGAGTGTCCACTCAGCCATCGTAAAGTTCATACTCTCTAGCGCCCGATGATTTTCACCCAACTGAGTTTTAATTGCTTTCCTAACATCGGTCATCAAGTTGCGCTGTTGCTTAAGCGCGGTCATACCATGCTCCGCCCATTTTTGGCGCATCCAAGTCGCCCATTCTTTCGCTAACGCTAAATCTTCAGGAGTATCTCGCAACTGCTCTACAGAGGGCAAGTACTCATCGACTAGAGCTTGCAGCCATTTCCGCATGTCCGCCCATCTCTCCTATCATATCTTATTTGCTTATCATATTTGATATTAGTATATCTTACTCATTCGATTTAGTAAAGCATAACAGAGTTCAAGTATTTGACCGGGCAGGAGCACGGGAAGAGCAGTATTGTGTATGAATATCCGAGGGCGGAGGGAGAGGCATACTATCCGGTGCCGCGAGGAGAGAATGCAGAGATATACAAACAGTATAAAGCGTTAGCGGATGCGAGTGAGGGGGTTTATTTTGTGGGGCGTTTAGGGACGTACCGATATTACAACATGGATCAATGTGTAGGGCAGGCGTTAGTCACATTCGAGGAGATCGTGAGTCACCAACTGGAGAGAGGGAGGCAGTAAGGGGTTGTGAGGGGGAAGAGCGGAGGTGCAGGATGCACCTCCGGGGGAGAAACAGAGCAGAGGAGAGAGTGGACTATAGGGGTAGACAGGGAGAGAGGAGACTAGGGAGGAGAGAGAGGGTGTTGGGGGATGGTGTGGGTGCCATGTAAGCGAGGGGTCGGTGGGGGGAGGCAGGTGCTCTGAACCCAAAGGTTGGGGATGAGCCAAATATTCAAAGTGACCCCTACCATCCATCGATTGTCCCTGAGCCCAACGCCCTTGGGCACTATCTTCGCCGGAGGAATGATTCCAGAACTGGTAAGAGTGCTGAGTTTTCTCCAGATGTTGAGGGAAAGAACTAGGAACAGGAGTAGATTCTAGGCCGGCCGCCTGCAAATCCTCGATCGCCGCCAGCCATTGATTTTGGTGCATAGTATCGCGAGCGATCATAAAGCTAAGAGTATCTTTAACCCCGGGGTCATCCGTCATTTCATAGAGTCGGACTGCTTGGAGGCGACCTTGGGACTCGGCATGTAAATTAGAGCGAAAGTCAGCCAAGAGGTTACCGCTAGCGACAATAAAGCGACCATTCCAAGGGAAGCCGACGCTATCAGAGGGAGTAGCGCCGAGGCCAGAGACAATAGCGTGTTGTGGGTTCATGCTAGCGACCATGAGGTCAGTAATGACCTCGCGGGGTTTAGTGCCGCCCATGACCGCCCCAACGATCGAGTCTTTAGCGCCCTCTTCTTGCATTTTGATGGGCGCTTTGTCGAGCAGATGGGCAATCATAGTGGCTAGCATTTCGACATGACCAATCTCCTCAGTGCCAATATCGAGGAGCATGTCGCGGTACTTCGCAGGACCGCGACAATTCCACCCTTGAAAGAGATACTGCATCATCACCGTCATCTCGCCAAAGGTTCCGCCAATGAGCTCTTGAATCTTCTTGGCATAAATGGGGTCAGGTCGTTCGGGGCGAGTATAGTACTGTAAGCGTTTATCATGAAAGAACATAGTTGAATCTCCTGAAATGTAGATTTTTGGAGCCCGAAAGCTGCAAGCAGCAAGACGAAATTAAGCAAGCCATATCGTCAAAATCTCTAGGATTTGATTCTTTGTAACACTCTAGTTTTTGAGGTTAATCAACCAAAGGGAGACAAAATTCCTGTTCAGACTGTAGGGAATAGGGAATTTGGCTCAATCTATTTCTGAAGAGGGGTTGAACCTGTGAGCCATTTTTTTGCTAAAAGAGAAGTCCGTCATCAGGTCGAAAAGTAGTGACTGGGAAGCCAGCCAGGTAGCTTCTTGGGTTGCACCCGGAGTTTTAGAGTGCCTAAGGGTCTGAAGAACTTCTGAGCCTAATCAGTTGTTTATTTGAGAGCTTGAGTCTGATAGTCGGAGATAATGTCGCCAAAACTGAGTCGTAGTCATTTCTGGAACAGCGTCTTTCCAAGCAGTAGTCACCGATCGCCATTGAGTGCGAGCTGTAGCGGCAAGTTTGAGCCATCTGGCGAAGAGGTTGAAGCCTAGGAGGGGATGGGCTAGGGTTTGATGTTCATAGCATCGGCTAAGTTTTAGAATACTAGCGTGAAAAGTTTCTGGGTCAGAGTTTTTAAGGAGAGCAGGACCTTTGAGATAATCTTCATAAGCCGTGATGTACATGTGAGCTTGGTCATAATTGGACTGAAGTAAGGAGCGGAGGATGACAAGGGTGAAGTGGTGAAGGGGTGGGGTATAGGTCAAGGAGAAATGAATTGTAAACGCAATGAGATCATTGCGGGCGTAGTAATAAGTTTCCCAATTCAAATTTTTAGCAGAGGCCGGTTGATGCCAGACCGCGATCGCGGGGAAGGGGACGATGGGCAGCTTCAATCCCTTCCTAATGCGCAGACAAAACTCCACATCATCAATTTTGATAAAGAAAGGCATGGGCAGCTTAATTTTTTCAAGGATCTCCCGAGAGAAGAAAAAGCACCAAAACCCGCCATAATCGGGCTCAACTTCCAGCAGGAGCTCATTTAGGGCATCCGTTTTGCGCAAGTCAATATTATGATTGAGAGCAGTTAACGCACCCGGTCCAAACCCCCTAGATTTAGACCCGGCATTGTAGAGAGCACCCGCCTCATAGAGCCTGTGTTGATGATGAAGATCGAGTAAGGCACCCGCCACCGCGAACTCGCTATTGGCATACTCATAAATAGAAATTAATCGATAGATACTTTCACTTTCTAATTCAATATCATCGTCCATCAAGAGGAAATGGGAATAGATATTCTGGTCTAACGCTTCAATCAACCCTCTTGTGAAGCCGCCGCTACCGCCTGCATTGATGTTAGGAACTAGGGTAATCTTTGGATGTTTTAACAGCTCTGGGTCTAGGGTTCTACCATTATCTACTACAAATATATGAAAGTCTTTATTCTGTAACAAGCAGTCTTGTGAAATAGCCGCCAGGGTATTTTTAATATACGTTTCTTTTTTAAAAGTACAAATGACGATCGCCAAGGTAATGTCTTTGACCTTGGGTTCATCAGTGAGCAGCAAAGCTTCGGCAAAAGCGCCCGCCTCACTCAGACACAAACACCTCGACATAGATTCTGCCCGCCTTTTCGGGGTTCAGAAGCGCGATCGGCGGAAGGATGATGGGTTGTGAAAAGTTGCAGTTTTTAAAAGTGCCCTCAAAAATAACTTCCTTAATGACTTCTTGCGGCTTGTTTAGAAACTCCCGATTAATTAAAATTTTGAAATCGCCTGCGAGTTGCAAGGAATATAGATAGATTGAAGCGTTGTATATTGCGTGTAAAACTTTTCATAAAATGAAGAGAAATAAGCATTGGAAGAAACCTTCCCGCCTTGATGCAACCGAACTTCATCCGGCTTGAGGTAGTCTATCGAAGTTGCTGGATTGCATTGAAGGTATAAATCAGCCACTTCTGGTGATTTCGGTAACTTGATTCTGGCGATCGCATGGCTAGTCATATCAGGTTGACCTATTTTCTGAGGTAATACAGAATTTTAAGCTGGTTTATCCTGATTACATTAGTCAAAAAAGAATAAACCTAACATCACTCTTTTGATTGATTCGACGGCTAAAATGATGGCAATTCAGTTTATTGAATTAAGAACCTTTGAGGAGAGAAAGATTTAGTTTTTAGGATAAAAAAAGAGTTTAAAAGGCAAAGGTTTTCCAGCATATTATCGTCAAAGTTGAAAGAGAAGATCTATCATTGGGAAGATGAAGGACGTGGGAATTTGCCTCATCAAAGGGTTCGATTCAAAGGGTTCGGTTCAAATTGGCATTTTCCATGAAGGGTGAAATGAGCAGAGGTTTGGCAATTCCTCTCAATGAAAGCTCTTTATCTGAGCTACCGGAGAGAGTGGGGGTACCCCATTACGATCGCCAGACCCTAAAGTCTGGAATCGTTCATATCGGGGTGGGTGGATTTCATCGTGCCCACCAAGCCCTGTACCTAGATCGTTATTTTCATCACAGCCTCGATCGGCGCTGGGGAATTTGTGGGGTAGGGTTGCTGGAAGCCGATCGCCGCTTGCGGGATGCTTTCCAAGGGCAAGATTGTTTGTATACGCTAGTAGAGCGTGCCCCTGGGGGGCGATCGGGCGCGAATTATTGGGTCGATTCATCGATACTTGTATGCTCCCGATGATCCTGAAGGGGTGATTGAAGTGTTGGCTGCTCCCGACTGCCGAATCGTCACCTTGACCATTACTGAAGCGGGGTACTACTACTTAGAGGGCAGGGGTGAGTTAGCGGCTCACCATCCCACAATTCAGCACGATTTGCACCATCCCGATCGCCCGATGGGCACCTTCGGCTTTCTCAGTGCAGCGCTCAAGCGTCGTCGTCAACAAGGATTGTTACCCTTTACCGTGGTGTCGTGCGATAACTTGCAGGGCAATGGAGCGATCGCCCGGAAAATGCTCACTGCTTTTGCCGACCTGTCTGACCCCAGTTTAAGCGATTGGATTGCTGAAAACGTAGCGTTTCCCAATAGCATGGTGGATCGGATTACGCCCGTGACGACTGAGCGCGATCGAGCCAGGGTGGCGGAAGAGTTTCACATTGTTGATGCGGCACCCGTTGTGGCAGAACCCTTCCTTCAGTGGGTCATTGAGGATGTTTTTTGTGCTGATAGACCCGATTGGGAAATCGTTGGCGTTCAAATGACAGAGGACGTTCATCCGTATGAATTGATGAAAATCCGCTTATTAAATGCCAGCCATGTGTTGATTGGTTATTTGGGGGTGTTAGCGGGTTATCGCTACGTTCATGAGGTGATGGATGATGGAGTTTTTCGGCAAGCGATCGGGGCGTTCATGGAGGAGGTGACATCGGTTCTACAGCCTGTTGCTGGCATTGATTTAAGCGAATATAAAAGGACTCTGATGGAACGATTTGCTAATCCTAAGATTCAAGATTCAGTTGCCGCGTCTGTGCTTGAATGGGTCTGCCAAATTGCCCAAATTTATTTTAGGGTCGCTTCGAGATCAATTGGAACGAGACGGGGCGATCGAGTATCTGAGTTTGGCGATCGCGGCTTGGTGTCGCTACCTTCAGGGTGAGGATGAGCAAGGTCAACCCATTGTGATTGAAGATCCTTAGCAGACCTGTTGCACCAACAAAGCCGTCTAGGAGGATTGGATCCACGCCCCGTGCTCGGCATCTCTGAGATTTTTGGCGAGGAGCTAGCCCAGTGTTCTCGTTTGATTGATACCGTGACTCGTGAGTTAGCTGACTTAGAGCAACTGGGTGTGAAAGCCACGCTTCTCAAGTTAGCCGGGGAGCCCCATGCGGTCGTTTGCTAAAGCAACGGCACCCCATAAGGGCGCTTCCTCTCCTAAGGCCGCAGGCACTATCTCAAAATGGACTTCAGGTAAGGCGGTTTCTCTGGCGACACGGCGCACTGTATCCCAGAAGGGTTTCCCTGCTTGGGTAACGCCGCCGCCCAGCACAAAGCGTTGGGGGTTGATCAAGTTTGCCACATTGCCAATGCCGACTCCCAAAGCCCAGCCGGCGGTTTCTAGAACTTCACGGGCTAAATCATCCCCTTGCTCTGCCGCCTGACTCACGATCTGAGCGGTAATGGCATCTAAGTTGCCTTTGACCCGATCGCAGATGCCTTGTCCTCGGCTAGGAGCCGCTTGGAGTATCTCTCGAACTTGTTGCGCAATGTAGGGCCCTGAAGCCAGCCGTTCTAGGCAGCCTCGTTTACCACATAGGCAAAGGGCACCTGCCGGGTCAACCACCATATGTCCAATTTCCCCCGCCATTCCTTCGGCACCTCGCCACGGTTGTCCCTGAAGAATCCATCCGCCGCCAACGCCCGTGCTAATGGTAATGTAGAGCAAGCTATCGTACCCTTGACCTGCGCCAAAGCGATGTTCTCCTAGGGCTGCCGCATTGGCATCGTTATCGACGCTAACGGGCACGCCAAATTCTTCCGACAGTAGGGTGCCAAGCGGGAAGTTCTCCCAGCCGGGAACATGGTGAGAGAGCCGTACCTCTCCGATCGCCGCATTGACAGGACCGCCAAAGCTAACGCCGATGGCATGGGGCTGGCGATCGGGGAGTAACTGTTGAATCAGCGATCGCATCAGTTGGAGATCCGTGGTGGCATGGGCAGGGTGAGGGGAGAGGGCACGTCGATAAGCTTGCCACTGGGTTTCGCCAGCCAACAGCATGGCAGCCGCGTGTTTGGTGCCACCGAAATCTAGGGCTAGGAGAAGGGTCTCTTTAGTGTCCAAGGATGCCACCGGGTTGATTGACTCTCGGTCATGCTTTGTTTGACAGTTACTACATTGCCATGACCGAACATCTAACGGCAAGCTACCAACTCGATTGAGACAGACTGAGCAAGTCTTTGAAGAGGGAAAAATCGGTCTACTTCCACGTAGCATTTTCCATCTTCTCTTGCTTTATAGAGTTGATGAGTCAAGGCTAACAAATTGTTCCAGAACCAACGGGCACAGCCAAACGCTTTTGATAGCGAGATTTGCTGCTCATGGGTTGGATAAATTCGTACCTTGACTGCGTGCTTCATGCCTCTGTCTTACCATGAATGCGAGTTCTTGGTAAGAAGTCCTTGTCAGGTTGCTACTATTTCGTAGTTTAGTGGGGCAATGCCTCAACTCTCTACCTTCCTTGCTTTCAGCATCGGTCGGTAGAGGTTTCGATCTTGCCGTGCTTTCATCCCGCCACTAAGCGAAGCGCTAGAGTGGGGGACTTCCCGCTTCTGAGTTAAACAGCAGTTCTAGTAAAGTCGGCATTTGCTCAATGATGGGATGGGCACCCATCGATCGCAACGCCGCGGCACGACTACTGCGTTCATTTTCGCTGATATGGGTGCCCCCCACATAGCCGACGACCTGGGAAATTCCTGCCGCTACTGCCGACTTGACCCCACTCATTGAATCTTCAACGGCGATGCAATTTGAAACTTCAGTCTCCAACTTTTCGGCGGCGTGGAGGTAGATATCGGGAAGCGGTTTAGGTCGCCTGGTCGGAAGGGAATCGTGAGCGCTAAAGATTTGAGGAGTCGGGAAATAGGCAGTCAAGGCAGAGGCCGTCAAACAAGCCTGGAGCCGCCGTAAGCTACTATTGCTAACTAGGGCAAACTGGAAGCCCCTATTCCAGAGATAGGATAGGACTTCGGGGGTGCCTGCGGTTGGTTTTGCCTCTTGCTTCAAATGGTCGATCGCCCGATTTTCTTCTTCAGCAACTAGGGTTGCAATCGTGGGTTCATCCAAGACCGTGGGCGCATCTGCATAGAGCTGGGTCAAAATATCGCGGTAGGGTTTGCCAGCAAACTTTTGGATAAATTTGGGTAAATCATAGAGTGGAGCGCCGGGAAAGGTAGCGGCGATTTCGGTGGTCAGAAGCCACGCACTTTTAAGTGCCACAATTTCGCTATCCACGATCGTTCCATCATGATCAAAAAGAATGACCTTAGGCAGCGGTATCCATGTCATAGGGATTGTCCTGGCAGGAGTGCTTCAGGGTAGAGAATAGCCCGTGAATTTGCAAGTCATGCAATGCTTGCTGGCAATGGCGATCGATCAGGGCTAGGTCTGGGCTGGGTTCTAGTCCTAGAATCTGACTCAGGCTGGCTCCGGCTTTAATGGCTGTTACCACGCTCAAGGTCTCTTGAGCATCATAGGGCTTTCCAGACTCGATCGCACCTTCTTGGACAGCAAGTATCCAAGCGGCGATCGGCAAAACTAAGCGGCTCAAGTTGACTCGACGACAGACGGCATCTTGAAGAATGGGAATAATATACTTGCCCACTTTTCTGCCGGTCTCTGTGGCAATTCTTTCAATAGAGTCGGGCAGTGCTTCGTTACTCAATCTGAGTAATACCTCTGATCGGTAGTGTTCACACATCTGATCACAGACGGGTGTTGCAGCGGTAATATCCTGGGTTAGCAGTTGGGTGAAGCTTTGGAATTCTGGAAGTCTAATTGCTTCATGGACATAGCTAATGCCTGCCCTGACGGCTAAGCAAGCGACAAAAGAATGGAGGGCATTTAAGAATCTAGATTTTAAGTACAAATAAGGGGTAATATCAGCGGTCATAGTGACTCCAGCGATTTCCCAATGGGGTCTATCCCCTGTAAAGTGGTCTTCTACAACAAACTGGTAAAACGGCTCTGTTACCAGGGGACCGCGATCGCTAACTTGCAACAGTTGAGTCGGATAGTCGGGGTCAGAGTGCTGGGATCGGGGCACAATCCGATCGACTACGGTATTAGGAAAGGTGGCGTGCTGGCTGATGTAAGCTGCAAGCTGAGGGTCAATTTGTTCTGCATAGGTCAAAACGGCAGCTTGCAAAATATCGCCATTTCGCGGCAGGTTATCGCAAGAGAGCGTGGTGAAGGGAGCTAATCCGCGATCGCGACGGCAACGAATGGCTTCTACGATAAAGCCAATGACGGTGATGGGTGTGGTGGGATTTTCCAGATCATGGGCGATCGCATCATGGCTGAGGTTGAGCTTGAAGCTCTGATCTAGATAATAACCGGCTTGAGTCACCGTCAATGTCACCAAGTGAACCGTGGCAGACATCATTAAATCCAGTACAACCTGGCATTCTGCTCTACCATCAATCATTCGGTGGATAGAACCAATAATCTCTGCTGAGGCATGGTTCTCACCATGCAGTAGCGTTCAACTAAAGTATACAGAAATCCTGTGGTTCCAAGAGGGTCATCGTAAAGTGACTCTGAAGGCTAACCCCACAATTCCCCATCTCTGATCTGGGAATTCTGCTTGAGTCAAATACCGATGAATGATGGGAGCGAAGTGACCTCTAAAAAAACGTCCAGGCCCAAAATGGACAATTCCTGTATCTAGCTTGCGACGATTATAAGCTGGGGATTGGCTCCAACAATCAATGACAGCATTAAGAGACCTAGGAGTAATAACGGCGGTTGGGCGGGTTGAGCCTTTTGAAGGAACACAGAATGGTTCGGAAGTGCAATAGTTCGGTTCATAATGATGCTCATGAAATGTATGAGTTGCAGCAAATCTTGCAACGTTACTCGTCAGGTTTTCTAAAACAATTGCGACGGAGAACTGATGCTAAATTGACGCTTGTGTTACCGATTCAATCAGCCTAAATAAAGAGCAACACTCCCTGCAATTTTGAGACTTAACAGTAAGGCCTTAAAGAATTTATTTAACAGTAAGATTCCTCAACACAGTAAGAGTGTTCAGCTCTATGAGTGTGCTAATGATAATGAGCAGTGCTAATTTCTCTCATCCCTCTTTGGTTACAACCTCAAACCCTCTTAAGGAGTTGTCGCGTTCCCGGGTAATTGACCTTGACCCGCGATACATGACCGAGAGTAAAAGGGAATGAAACGCGGTCATAGCAGCAGTTTGAGGGGTGTAGTATGAATACTTTTTGCAATCTGGCGCAAGTGGCATTGCGGGTTCGCGCCCGTGTCCAAGAGTGAGGAGTCGAAGAGTATAAACTCCTAGCGTGAGAACCCCGGTCATTCATGCCGGGGATGAAACGCAGCGGCAGCTTTTAAGCTGCCAGTCAAAAGATTTTGTCATCAACTACAAGTGTTCTACAAACTATAGTATGATTTTGTAGGAGGCAATCGAACCATGTTGACTTTCACCTACGAAT
>JAAUPA010000117.1 GCA_012034615.1 Leptolyngbyaceae cyanobacterium CSU_1_4
CGTGGTTAAGTCCCCTCTCCCATCCACCCATCCACCCATCCACCCACTCCACCCATCCACCCATCCACAAAAATAAAGAAGTACCCTCACTGCCAAACTATGTCTGTCTATAAACTATGACTAAAATTTAACCAGGCTGAAATAAAATTTTTTAAATGCAGGGCATCGTCATAAATTAACTAAAAAGCGTGAGTTTTGCTGTATTGTCTTTCACGCTGTCTGGGTTTATCCCTATGCCTAAAAAAATTGAGAGGAAAATTTATGCCTAGTTTTCATGGAGCCAGCGATCGCACGGGTGATGCTCAGCCTATCGGCAGTTTTGCACCCAGCGGAAAATTTGGTCGCATGTTTCCCACGCTTAAACCGTTTACGCCGCCTGTGGCTCGTCTAGTCGAATTAGGTAATGCGATGGTCGATCCCAACGCTGAAAGCGCCGAGGGCGATAACCCTAGTATTCCCGCTGGATTTACTTACCTAGGGCAATTTGTAGATCACGATATAACGTTCGACTCTACGGCTTTACAAGGGGCGATCGTTGATCCACTGGCACTCGTCAATTTCCGCACCCCTGCCTTAGATCTCGATAGCATCTATGGACAAGGACCCAGCGGACAAGCCTACCTATATGATCGCGGAGAGGTTGAAACTTTGCCCGATGGTCGGTTGAACTTTAAATCACCCAGCAAATTTTTGATCGGCATGACCGATGAAGTCGGTGATATTCCAACCTTGCCAAACGACTTGCCGCGATCGCCGATTGGGTTAGCCATCACTGGCGATCCGCGCAACGATGAAAACCTAATTGTGGCGCAGACTCACGTTGCCATCCTAAAATTTCACAACAAAGTCGTGGATGGGCTAGCCAGCGGCAAAATTCCCCGGCTTTCTCCAATGCGCAAATCTCCGTTCGAGGAAGCACGCGACATTGTGATCTGGCATTATCAATGGATCGTTCTCAATTGACTTTCTCCGGCGCGTGATCAATACTGAAATCCTAGAGAAATGTTTTGCGTCACGGAGGCAGTTTTTATAAATTCACCACTGAACCTTTTATTCCGGTTGAGTTCTCAGCCGCCGCCTATCGATTAGGGCACGGCATGATCCGCGCCAACTACAACTACAACCGCATCTTCTCCGACGCTAGCTTAGGGCTGCTGTTTGCTTTCACTGCCAAATCCGGCGATACTTTGCGCGTTCCCAGCAATTGGATCATCGACTGGCGCAGGTTTTTTGAGATCGACATTGCCATCAAACCACAAGCTAGCCGCAAAATTGATCCTTTGCTTGCCGATCCGCTCAAAAACTTACCCAAAGTTTCTCAAAAGGAGCTTCCTAACCCGATCGCCAAAACCGATGCCCTTGCCGTTCGCAACCTGATTCGGGGGCGCAGTTTAGGGCTGCCTACCGGGCAAAGCATCGCACAGTTTATGAGCTTAACGCCCCTCACTCCGGCACAAGTTGCCACCGGCAGCGATGGCGCTGTTGCCAAAAGTTTGGGCTTTGATTTGGAAACGCCGCTCTGGTACTACATTCTTAAAGAGGCGCAGGTGCAAGAGCAGGGCAAACGCCTAGGGCAAGTCGGCAGCGTAATTTTGGCTGAAGTGTTTGTGGGCTTACTAGAAGGCGACAGCAGTTCTTTCTTGGCACGCAACCGTACCTGGAAGCCCACCCTGCCCGCTCGATCGACTGGGAACTTTAAAATGGCAGATTTGATTCGGTTTATGGGAGACATCAGTCCGATCGATGGCATAAAGGGGTAAGGCAAAACGTGACCCTAAGATCGCAATTTGACTCGCGATCGGGTGAAGTTGCCTAGAAGGGTTGAGGGGCAATCTCGATGGGTTGCCTCTCAATGGATTGCCTCTCTAGAGAGTATCTCCTTGGCTCTGCCGCCCTATACCGAACTAGACCCCTTAGAATGGGAGAACTACTTCTCTTTTTCCCTGAGCTTATGTCAGTTTTTGCGGCGATCGCAGTTCTTGCAGTGTTAATTGTAGTCCATGAACTAGGGCACTTCCTGGCAGCGCGTCTGCAAGGTATTTATGTCAACCGCTTTTCGATTGGCTTTGGTCCGGTGCTGCTGAAGTATCAAGGAGCGCAGACTGAATACGCCATTCGAGCTTTTCCCTTAGGGGGGTTTGTCGGCTTCCCGGACGATGACCCGGATAGCACAATTCCGCCCAATGACCCGAATCTCCTGCGCAACCGTCCGGTGCTGGATCGGGCGATCGTCATTAGCGCCGGAGTCATTGCTAACTTAATCTTTGCCTACCTGGTTTTCGTCGCTCAGTTTGCTGGAGTCGGCATTCCCGAAAAATTTGACTTTCAGCCCGGTGTCATCGTCCCCGAAGTCATTACCCCAGATGCTCCAGCAGCCCAAGCCGGGATCAAAGCAGGCGACATTATTCTGGCAGTGGATAATCAATCCCTAGGGGCTTCCGAAGCTTCTATTAAAGACTTAATGGCAGTCATTCGAGATCACCCCAACCAGCCATTAGCCTTTAAGATTTTGCGCGGTGAAGAAAATCTGACCCTTAAGGTTACGCCCCAAGTGGCAGAGGACGGCATTGCTAAAATTGGCGTTCAGCTTGCCCCCAACGGCAGCATTGCCCAATATCGCCGTCCCAAAGGTATCAGCGAAGTTTTATCCTTGGCAGCAGACCAGTTTCAAGAAACTTTGAAAAGAACTGCCCAAGGCTTCTACACCCTCATCACCAACTTCTCCGCAGTTTCAGACCAGGTGGCAGGACCTGTCAAAATTGTGGAGCAAGGAGCAGGCATGGTTAAAGCGAATGCCGTTAGCCTCTTTCCCTTTGCTGCCATCATCAGCATCAACCTTGCCATCATCAACATCTTGCCCTTACCGGCTCTCGATGGCGGACAGCTTGCTTTTCTCCTAATCGAAGCACTGCGGGGTAAGCCTTTGCCTCTGCGCTTGCAGGAAAATGTCATGCAAACCGGCTTATTCTTACTGTTGGGCTTGGGTGTGTTTCTCATCATTCGCGACACGACTCAGCTCACAGTGGTTAAACAACTCTTTCAGCAGTAATCGTGGTGCGCAAACTTGCCCCCAAAAAGCAGCGTGCCTTGGAAGTTTTGGCGCGGCTCAAAAGACTGTATCCTGATGCGGTCTGCTCTTTAGATTATGAAACTCCAGTGCAGCTCCTAGTGGCGACCATCTTGTCAGCGCAATGTACCGATGAGCGCGTCAATAAGGTGACCCCAGAACTCTTTCGTCAGTATCCAGACGCGCTTTCCCTGGCAAGTGCTGACTTGGACGATATTGTGACCTTGGTGCGATCGACTGGATTTTACCGGAATAAAGCCAAAAACATTCAGGCAGCCTGCCGGATGATCGTGGCGGAGTTTGGCGGGGAAGTCCCTCGCACTATGGCAGAACTGGTCAGGCTTCCTGGAGCCGCTCGTAAAACGGCGAATGTGGTGTTAGCTCATGCCTATGGCATTAATGCGGGCGTAACGGTAGATACCCATGTCAAGCGGCTGTGTGGCAGGTTGGGCTTCACAAAGCATATTGACCCGATTCATATTGAACGGGATTTGATGAAGCTGCTGCCTCAGCCAGATTGGGAAAACTGGTCGATTCGGCTGATTTATCATGGGCGGGCGGTTTGTAATGCGCGGAAACCAGCTTGCGATCGCTGTGAATTATCTGATTTATGTTCTTTCTACCAAGATCCGCTACCATAGGGGGTGCTGTCTAAATTCGGTTATAAGGTCATTCATGGCAAAGAAAAGCATGATTGAGCGTGAAAAAAAGCGCATCAGAACGGTCGCTAAATACGCTCAGAAACGAGAAGCATTGTTAGAAGAGTTTTCTAAGGCACCGACTCAGCAAGAGCGGGTCGAGATTCATCGCAAAATTCAACAGCTACCCCGCAATAGCGCTCAAACACGGGTGCGGAACCGTTGCTGGATGACGGGTCGCCCTAGAGGTTACTACCGGGATTTTGGGCTGTCTCGCCACGTTTTTCGGGAGATGGCGCACCAAGGGTTGTTGCCAGGTGTGGTTAAATCGAGCTGGTAGGGCGCTTCAGTCTTGGGTCAATTTAGTGATAATGAGTCAGTTTAAGAATGCGATCGCTCTTTGAAATTAAGGGGCGATCGCATCTTATTTGGGGCTTCAGAGCAGATGCCTCTAAACCTTCACGTTGCTTCAGGTCTGACAATCTGACGTTCTCAATCAGCAGAAATTTATAGTGATCAATCAAGTGATCAATCAAGTGATTGATCACTTGATTGATCACTCGAATCGTTAGTTTTGCTAGCGCCAAAATTCTTGCCCAACAAATTCTTGCCCAACAAAGAGAGGGCGATCGCATAAATGCGATCGCCCTCTCTCGATAAGACCAGACTGTCCAGCGTCCTAAACCAACTCCGAAGGCTGCACTGCTGGCTGTGCTTGGGGTTGGAACTGGAACAACGAGTAAACCACATTTCGCCGAATGCTCGTCATCATTTCCAAGAACAGTTCATAGCCTTCGCTCTTATACTCAATCAATGGATCTTTCTGACCATAGCCCCGCAAACCCACCGATTCTCGTAACCCTTCCATTTGCTGCAAATGCTCACGCCAGAGCGTATCGATTTGCTGGAGAATAAAGAACCGTTCTGCCTGCCGCATCAATCCGGCTTGAATCTGATCCACCTGCGCCTCTTTTAGATCGTAGGCAATGCGGGCTTGTTCATGCAAGAAAAACTTAATTTCTCCCGTGCTCATGTCCTCTAATTGGGACGGCTCCATATCTGCAAGGAGGTAAACAAACTGTTTAACTTTGCTGACCAACTTGTCAAGTTCCCATTCTTCGGGTGGTAAATCAGGGTTCACATAAGCATCCACAATGTCATCCATGGTCAGCTCAGCGTACTTAATTACCTGTTCTTTCAGGTCTAGCCCTTCTAATACCCGACGACGTTCTGCATAGATGGCACGACGCTGGTTATTCATGACCTCGTCGTATTCAAAAACCTGTTTACGAATGTCGTAGTAGTAGGTTTCAACTTTTTTCTGAGCGCCTTCTAAAGACCGAGTTAACATTCCCGATTCGATCGGCATATCTTCCTCCACGCGGAAGGCGTTCATTAACCCTGCCACGCGATCGCCGCCAAAAATTCGCAACAGGTTATCTTGCAGACTCAAGAAAAACTTGGTTGAGCCAGGGTCGCCTTGTCGCCCTGCCCGCCCGCGCAACTGATTATCAATTCGGCGCGATTCATGACGCTCGGTGCCAATCACATGCAGCCCGCCTAGTGCCGTCACTTCATCATGTTCGGCGCTGGTATACTGCTCATATTGCTTGCGCAACAGGTTGTAAATTTCTCGCAGTTTCAAAATAGCAGGATTGTCCACCGGGGCTTTTTCGGCGGCGGTAGCAATGACATCTTCGGCTTCTAGCTCAGGCAGCGATCGATCGCCATAGTGCTTAATGGCAAAATCTACTGCATCCTTGAGCATCTGCTCTGTTTCACGGGAAAGCTGCATAGGGAAAATTTGGGGCGAAGCCTTCCAGGTTTTCACCTTTTTCTCGCTACCAGGCACAAAGCCTTGTCCGCCACTCCGTCCACTGCCGAGCCGAGGTTGCCCAGCCATCAAGTCGCCCTCATCTTCAGGCATGACCAACCGGGGCATGAGGTATTCTCTCACCTTCAACCGCGCCATATACTCGGCGTTTCCGCCCAAAATAATGTCTGTGCCCCGCCCCGCCATGTTCGTCGCAATAGTGACTGAGCCTTTACGTCCAGCTTGAGCAATAATTTCTGACTCTCGCTCTACATTTTCTGGCTTAGCGTTCAGCAAACTATGGGGAATTTTAAGTTCGCTCAAGAGCCGCGACAACACTTCTGATTTCTCAACGCTGGTTGTACCCACCAAGACCGGACGACCCGTTTCGTGCATCTCAGCGCATTCCTGGGCGATCGCATTCCACTTCGCATCTTCAGTTTTATAAACCACATCGGGCATATCCTGCCGTCCGCTGCGACGGTTGGTCGGAATAATGGTCACCTCTAGGTTGTAAATTTTCTCTAGCTCGGCTTCCTCAGTCTTGGCGGTGCCTGTCATTCCTGCCAACTTAGGGTAGGTTAAAAAGAAGTTTTGGTAGGTGATGGTGGCAAGGGTTTGAGTTTCGGGCTGAATTTCAACTCGCTCCTTAGCTTCGATCGCCTGGTGCAAGCCATCGCTCCAGCGCCGACCCGGCATGACTCGTCCGGTGGATTCATCCACAATAATCACTTCGCCATCGTTAGTGACAATGTATGCCACGTTCTTAATAAATAGCTCTTTGGCTTTAATAGCGTTAAAGATAAAATGCGCCCAAGGATCATTTGGGTCAAACAAATCCGTTACGCCCAGCAGGTTTTCGGCTTCTTCAAACCCTTTATCCGACAGCAAAACGTTCCGTTGCTTTTCATCCACCTCATAGTGATTTTCTAAGTCGTCTTCGTTTTCCATGCGCCGAAGAATCGCCGCAACTTCAGCAGCCCGAGTGTACTTTTCGCTGGGGCGATCGACCTGTCCTGAAATAATCAGCGGCGTCCGGGCTTCATCAATCAGCACCGAGTCCACTTCGTCAATCACACAATAATTAAACGGACGCTGCACCACCTCCGCCATCGAGGTTGACATGTTGTCTCGAAGATAATCAAACCCTAGCTCGCTGTTGGTGGCGTAGGTGATATCGCAGGCATAGTTCTTGCGACGTTCTTCAGAACTCATGCCCTGTTGAATCAGCCCTACGCTGAGACCTAGAAAACGGTGAACTTGCCCCATCCACTCTGCGTCCCGGCGCGCCAAGTAATCGTTAACAGTGACGACGTGAACGCCTTTGCCCTCCAGCGCATTGAGATAAGCGGGTAGAGTAGAAACTAAGGTTTTTCCTTCCCCAGTTTTCATCTCAGCAATTTGTCCGTCATGAAGCACCATGCCGCCCTGAATTTGCACATCAAAGTGACGGAGACCTAAAACGCGCCTTCCGGCTTCCCGTATCACTGCATAGGCTTCTGGCAAAATATCTTTTAAGGTTTCGCCCTTTTTTAGCCGCTGCCTAAACTCCTCGGTTTTTCCCGTCAGTTGCTCATCAGAAAGGACTTGAATGTCCTGTTCTAGTAAGTTGACTTCAACAATGTCATTCTTATATTTTTTGAGCTTGCGGGCGTTGGGATCACCCAGTAAATTCTTCAGCATGGCAGCAGTGAGACGCAAGGGTCGGCGAAGTTGGATGAATGCTAGGGACAAGTTCTCTAAGACTTGGCAACCTCTTAGAAATGTAGCTAAGAATTTTCCAAGTGAACATTAAGAGTTTGCAGACCAGCAATTTCTCCTCTATGGTATCACCGGGATGAAGCATGAGCGGGGAGAACCGAGGGTGAGGATTCCCACACAAGCCCTAGCTTTAGTTAGGGGGAATCTATCCACTCTGGGCTGAGGCTGCGATAGTTGAACTGGGCAGAGGCAGGATGGCAAATGATGCAACTGTTGAGGGTGACGGGTTCAGCAAAATCAACTTTAGGGTGCAGTGCTTTAAAGAAACGAGATTTCCCGATCCGAAACGGCACTTCTTCGCCTTTGTTGAGGGGACGGGAGTAAGTAGACAGGTAGTTCCAGGCAACTTGCCGAAGCGGCTCTTGAATGGTGGGGATGATTGCGCCGTAGTGCTGGGCATCTTGGATGAGCGATCGCCAAGTTTGGCTAGGCAAAATCGCCGGAGGCAACCCCACATGACACGAGGTGCAGTTCTCTAAGTAAACTTCTTGCCCAAGCTGAAAATTGGCAGGCACAATGTCTACCGTCCCACTCTCTACCGTGCCACTCTCTACCCTCTCAATAGCTGCCAAGTTAGGACTCTCGCCCCTAGGCAAAGCTGCCTGTGCTAACCCTAGACCCAAAATTGCACTCCACAATACGAGCAATAGGAACAAAATGAAGGGAGAACGGCGACGTTTTATGGGGTTCATACCTTTGGATATTGGAGGGCAAGTTTTTCGAGAGACCCCAAGGGGTCACTTTGAGATTTCCACAACAAGTTGCTTGTGGAGGGTTAATCTCATCAGCAGATTATGATGGATTCCATACTATCAGGCACGATACTACCTTCCGCTCTTAAGAAAATTCTGGGATGATTTGGGTAAATCAGGACGGAATTGAGCCAGAGGGAATGAAGTTAGCTTTTGTTCTCTAGATGAATGAAGGGTTAAGGAGATTGATCAAGATATGGATTGTCGCCACATTCAGTTTTGTTTTTATCAAGAGGAAACGCAGGGAGTGTGTACCCGCGAACTTGATCTGCACGAGCTTCAGGCTTTGTTTCAAAAAACGGCACACTGGGCACAAGAACGGCGCGTTGAGGACTGGGCGATCGCCATTGCTAATAGTAAACCGATTGTGACAGCTTGGGATGGCGATCGGTTGATTGGCTTTTCTCGTGCCGTATCGGATGGAATTTATCGTGCCACCATTTGGGATGTGGTCATTGACCCTGACTATCAGGGGGCAGGGCTAGGGCGCAAGTTGGTGGAAACGGCGTTAATGCATCCCCATGTAAACCGGGTAGAAAAGGTTTATTTAGTCACCACGCATCAGCAGAGTTTCTACGAACGCATTGGCTTTGAGCGCAATACTAACACCACAATGGTGCTGCATAATCGTCCGGTTTCTCAAGAAGGATTATCTTTAGCCACCGAGACTTTTTATTAGCGCAACAAATTACTAGCGCAACAAACTCATTCACCCTCAACCCACAAGATCTCTGTCAACCGGCAAGTCTCAATCTCAAAAATGAAAACTGAGGCGTTTAGTTCTACTCGTTTTATCAAACGTCTCAGCTTTCCAAAGGATCAATTTTCTATGGATCAATCCCATCAGTATTTGTGCTGGTAGGGAGGTTTCTCTACAATTTTTTTGCCTGACGCAGCGTAAGCCTTTTCTGGGTGCAAAACCTCGCTGGCTCTGCGGGCGTGGCGCGCCCTAGATAAGCGCCAGTCAATGAAGAGCATGAGAATGCCGAGGAGACCCGTTACTTCGGCACTAATGATTTGCAAAACACCGCTGGTTTGTAAAGCCGAGAGATTACTGCTGCGGTTACCATATGCCAGTAAATCTGCTTCGATCAGGTTGCTGTTTCTGCCCGCTGCCATCTTGCCAATCATGACGATCGGATCGCTAACGGCGATCGCCCTCTTCTGCCCCGGAGCCACAATTTTTGCTGAAAGATTTTTAATGTTTTGAGGCGTTTGCTGAACCTCAACTTCGCTGCCATTACAGTTCAACAACAGGGTGGGGCTGCTGGTCGTCCAGTTTTGACTCATGTGACACTCTAGCAAAGCATCAGAGCTCAGCGTATCTTCAGTTAAAACAGTTGCTCTGGAAGGCTGCAAACTATTGAGCTGATTGAGCGGCATGAGAGTATTGAAAAACCAGTTGAGGGCAAGGAACACCGCAACGGTCGATAGAAAGATCCCGATGATTCTGAGTGAGCGCACGAACTATTTTTCCTTACTTTTCAGATGAGTAGAAAAGTCCAGTTTAGTGAGTATTGGGATGCATCCCAAAAATGGTGCAAAGAATACTTAAAGTAACGAAACAAGCGAACTATAACTGGGGCAGTATAATCTCTGGAGAAGTGGAAATTGTCATGGGTTCAATTCCATGGAAAGTTTGCCAAAAATCCAATCAGATTTGTCTGTCTGAAAACATTTTGAATTAAAACTAATACAAAAAACCCTTAGCCCAAACAAGCTAAGACCTATTGCACAATAGATGATTGAAAAAAGAGAACAGCGTTATTAAGCTGTAGGACGGAATGGATCTGTGCAGCACAGCAACCTGCCTTTTTCCCTGTTGAGGACAGAGTAAATAGACAGGAGATAGAGCCTGCAATAACCCTCACCACATTTACAAACATTTTGAACCCTGTCAAGAGGGGCTTAGGTCTTCTGCTCAGATGCGGTTTCGGCGGCGGCGGCTCGTCCTGACCCCAAGGCGGCTGTCATTGCATCCACGACTCTGGAAACGGGAATAACCTCTAAGTTAAGGCTGGGCAAGCTTTGAGCGCTTGGGACGATGGCGCGTTTGAACCCTAATTTGGCAGCTTCTTTGAGGCGTAACTCCATCTGGGAGACAGGACGAATCTGTCCTCCTAATCCCACTTCGCCAATGAGCACGGTAGTAGGGTCAACTACCCGGTCTCTAAAGCTAGCGGCAATGGCGATCGCCACTCCTAAGTCGGCTGCGGGTTCACTTACGTTTAAGCCACCGGATGCAGAAACATAAGCATCCAATTTAGAAAGGGGAATTCCTACCCGCTTTTCCAACACGGCTAGAATTTGTAACAGTCTGTTATATTCAATGCCCGTTGTGGAGCGGCGGGGTGAGGAATAGCTGGTGGGGCTGACCAGTGCCTGAAGTTCCACGACCAAGGGGCGAGTCCCTTCACAGGCCACAATGGTGGCGGTGCCCGGGGTTTGTTCGTCGCGGTTGCCCAGAAATAGCTCAGAGGGATTGGTCACTTCTTCTAGCCCGCCCTCTGCCATTTCAAAAACGCCAAGTTCATGGGTTGCGCCAAAGCGGTTTTTAACCGAACGCAACAGACGATGGCTGGCAAAGCGATCGCCTTCAAAGTACAAGACAGTATCGACCAAGTGTTCTAAAACCTTAGGACCGGCGATCGCGCCTTCTTTGGTGACATGTCCCACAATGAACAGGCTGATACTTTCGCGTTTGGCAACCTGCATGAGCGCCGAGGTGCATTCTCTCACCTGTGCCACCGACCCGGGTGAGGAATTTAAGGAGGCAAAGTAAAGGGCTTGAATACTATCAATCACGGCGACTTGCGGACGGAGGGATTCTAGTTCTCTTAAGATGGTTTCTAAGTCTGTTTCGGGCAGTAAGTATAAATTATTACTTAAGTTATCGGTGACAATCGCTTTGTTGCCTAGCACTGACTTTTTCTTTGAATTTATGTTGGCAATGCCCAGCCGCTGCGATCGCAGTTTTACCTGTTGTCCTGACTCTTCGGCACACACATACAGCGTCCGATGCCGCGCTGCCAGAAGATTTGCGACTTGGAGCAATAGCGTCGATTTGCCAATGCCCGGATCGCCACCAATCAAAACCAGGGAGCCAGGAACAATGCCGCCGCCCAAAACGCGATCGAATTCTGTGTAGCCCGATGAGATCCGGGAGATTGGATAATCTTCGATTTGGGTCAGGGTGAGGGCAGTCAGAGGCTGGGGCGAAGCCGTGCTGGATGACTCTCCACGAGATTTACCGCCACGGGCAATCGCGGCGACTCGATTGTTGGCAGCAGGGGCAACAAGCTGTTCGACGAGGGAGTTCCAACTGCCACAGGAAGGGCATCTGCCAAAATATTGAGAGGATTCTGCACCACATTCGTTGCATACGTAGAGCGATCGCTGCTTCGCCATAATCTTGTCTGCTAAGTCCTAGTCCATGAGTTCTACCTCTACGCTAGCGCAAGGCTTGGGAGCCGTGTTCTTTGCCGAGCCGAACTGCTGAGAGCGGGCGATCGGATCTACAATTTATGGGTTGATATATTTTCTTTAAGCTTTTATGGATGTTGCTGCGATCGGCTCTCTGGCTCTAGCTATTTTTTTGGGTGTCATGATGCTGTTATTTATTTTCCGCATCATCCTGACTTGGTATCCCCAGGCAGAATTGAATCGGTTTCCCTTTATTTTGGTGGCAATTCCAACCGAGCCTCTGCTCATTCCGATGCGAAAAATCGTTCAGCCTTGGGGCGGAGTGGATATTACCCCTATTATTTGGTTTGGAATTTTTAGTCTATTAAGAGAAATTTTGTTAGGGCAGCAAGGATTGTTGAAATGATGGGCTAACTCTCCTATCGTTTCTGACTCAATAGGAGAGTTTTAAGATTTCATTAGCCTTCACGGCTCACGGCTCTGAGTGGAATTTAACGAAAGATGGATCAACATCGCGTAACCTGTGTAGACTTTGGGTTTCATTCCTTAAATCGACCTCAGGTTAATTCCACTGGTCTCCTTACTGAGCCAGAAGCTTTTTTGCAGCTCGTTGCAGCCAAGTGGGTTGCGTGGGGATAACTGCCTGGGGTTTGGGTTCATTGAGATAGCGGTAATGCTCCCAAATTTCCCAGTACGAACAACCGGGCTGGATTTTCATGCCCGCCCAGTGGAGATATTGCAGGGGTTGATGGTCAGTTTGAGGATCGATCAGGCGATCGTTGCCTACCTGGACAAAGTGAGGAGTGCCCGCCCAATTGCCGGGGGCTTTTCCCGGACGACGAACAATATTGAAGCGCTTAGGAATACGCTTCAGCATCATGTAGTTGATGATGGGTTGGTCGGAGGTTTTTTGAGAAAAGTCGAAGTATTCGGGATGGGCTGCGCATTCACTAAATACTTCATAGAGTTCTGCTTCGGAAATGCGATTTTTCTTAGAACCCCAGAAGCCGCCATTAAAAATATCCTGACATTCGGCTTTTGTAAAAATGCCGTCTTCCAAGACTTTGGGTGAGAAAACATTGGCGATGCCGCCTGCGTGCTGGTAGTCGGAGCAGATGAAATCGTATTCTGCCAGGTAGTTGAGGTTATCGCTAATTTTTTCAAAAACGACGATGTCGGTGTCGATATAGATAAACTCGTCGAAGGCTCCAAACCAGCAAGCTTGTTTCCGAAATTGGTTCGGACGGGCAAAAAACCGATCGCCAAACACCTGATGCAACTTGTTAGAAAGGCGATCGATAAACTCTAAATCTTCGTAGACTGTCACGCCATATTTATGACCTAATAGTTCTGCAACAGCATGATATTGGTCATCATAAGGAATCAAGACTACCGGAATTGCAGGATCATAAAACCGGATGCTGTTGAGCAGAGCGATCGCCTGTTCGGTGACGCGATCGTTGGCTGTAATATAAATTCCGCGAGTCATAATGAACACCTAAGGTAAAGGATGTGGGAGAGACGATCTACAAATTTATCTGGCAGGAAAAGATTCATTCCTTGAGAAGAAAAACTTAAGCAATCCCTAGTTTTTGCAAGACTCGTCGAGTTAGATTGGGCGAGTTAGGAGACGGGTTGGCACTCTGTTCGGGTAATACGGGCTGTTTCTCGGGTTCATGCAAATAGCGGTAGTGTAGGAATGTTTCCCGGTAAGGAAAATTAACGTTTTCGCCTGCACAAAGTTTGCTAAACAACTGGCTCGATAGACCAATGTAATGCAGATACGTTACCCGTTTTCCCTGGTCATAAAGAACGCGATCGCGCCATTCAAAATGGCTGGAAGTGACGGAGTTTCCTGTACGTTTTTCTAAGGGCAAATGCACCGCTAGATTGTAAATCTTGATGCCCGATCGCAGGGTGATGTAGTTTAGCACCGACTGATTAGGCGCTTTTAGATAAAGCACTTCTGCCTCGCCTGCCGCTAGATTAGCCACCACAGTTTCTAGTTGTTCTGAAGAAAATAAGCCTTTTTTGGAAGCGTAGCAACCCGAACAAAAGATCTCGGTTTGAAGCCGCTCTGGTGGGAAAATTTCTAACAGTTTGGGAGAGGTTAGATTAAAAATGTGAGAGGGATCTTTGAACTGAAAATCGTAGGTGACAAAATCGTGATCATTGAGGCTTTCAAAAATCAGGTCTAACGAATCTAGCACTAAGGTATCAGCATCCAAATAAACAAAGCGATCGAAGGGAGCTTCTAAGTCAAACGAAGCATACCGATGATTACAACTCAGACGATAAACGCCCTCAATTCCTTCTTTTTTCCAGGTCGCTAGGGCATGGGGATGAGTTGCCCAAACTTGGGTTGAAAACTCTCTCCAGCGGGCGAAGATGGCGGGGTCATCCATTAACGTCACATTAGGACGATGGGCAATTTCTGTCCGAACGCGATCGAGCTGATCGTTATAGGCAATGACGCACACGGGCAGGTTGCTAGCGTTCGTTTCAATGCTGTTGAGCAGCGCCACTAATTGATCAAAAACATGGTCGTTAGCGAGGGTATAAATTCCGTCAGTCATGGTGTTTGAGGATAAAGAATTTTGTCAGTTAACTAGCCCTTAATGATCAAACTTGTCCACAAACTCCGAGAGCCAGTTGACCAAATTCAACTTGTGCAAAATAATTTGTCGGGCTTCGGCGATCGCGTCTTTTGCCGCATACCAGGCATCGGGCGTTGCCGTCACTTCTTGGATGTAGTGCAAACCCTGTTCATCCAAACTAGGCAACTTGAGAAAGCTTCCGGGTGGCAGCAGCTTATCGGCAGCCGACCCACCATAATAAATGGGTAGACACCACGACAGTAAAGCGTCCCACAGCTTTTCGCTGACGTACCAACCGTTATCGGCATAATTTTCGATCGCCAAGTTGTAGTAATAGGGCGCTAGAGCATGGGATTTGTTAGCCACTGAGCCCAAGCTTTTAGACTCACTCGGCAGATTGCGTCCATATAAATCAAAATTTAGGCGATGGTCTTGGAGCAGTTTGAGAAAGGCTAGCCGTTGGCGGTGATTATGGGTGCGATCGATGCCTGAAGTTACCCAAGAGCAAGGGCGAACCTTTTCGGGCACGGCACCGCGATCGAGCTGTTGAAAAGACTGATTAACGTACCAAATTGCGGGCATATAGTCCGGCACAGGAGCCAAATCATCGGGTCCCGATACATAGCCACAGTGCGCCTTCGACTGCTCGTAATCGGCTGTTCTTTGCTTCAGCTTCTCTGCAAAGGGCGGTTCTCGCACCAAGGAAATCACTTGCGCTTGGGGCACGCTACGAAACTTAGCTTTTACAGCTTCTGGCGAAGGTTTAGACAGTCTTTTGAACCGTTGCAGCCATCCTTTGGGGGGCGTTGGCGTAAAGTCGTGGAAGTTGTACAAAAGAAGGAAGTCGGGTTGCTCAGCTTGAGCCAGAAGTTGTACATTGCCCCAAACCCCGAATCCAATAATAACTTCAGGCGACTTTTACTATCGATAATAGT
>JAAUPA010000118.1 GCA_012034615.1 Leptolyngbyaceae cyanobacterium CSU_1_4
AGTCTAGACTGGCTTCGTTCCAAGCTTTTTCGCCCCCTAAATCCCCCAAATACTTGAAGCACAGAACTGGATCAGAAGTCCCCCAATTTGGGGGGTTGAGGGGCGGTTCGCCAGGGACTTGGCTAGATTCGATCACTTGTGTATACACGGTAGCCCACAGCAGGAGAAGGGAAGCCAAAGGGGATAAAGTCCCTCATCTGCTCTGGGAGGAAATTTAGGGTGAGGGCGGTTTGAAAAAGTTGTACATCACGTTGGGAAATAAGTTTGAGGGGAAATAACCCGTGTGAATTGAAACGTTTGATGATTAATTCAAAAGCCAGCGATCGCACCATCATAAACTAGTCATGAATCTGTGTTGACACCCTTAGCCAAAAGCTTCAGTTCAAGGAGTATTTATGATAGAAAAAATTTTGCTGGCAAACTCTGAAACCGGACAAGCCATGCTCAAAACCTTAATGGACATTCCCGTGATCCAACGGGCACAAGTCACCGTTTTGCAAGTCGTGCCGCCTCAGGTCACTGCCGAAGCCATGACTGAGAAATGGGAACTGGGCGGTAAAAGTTTAGCCAGTGCCATCCAATTTCTCAACCTCGACCCAACCAAAGTCACCGCGATGCTGCGAGAAGGCGATCCGAAAGACGTGGTGTGCAAGGTCGCTGAAGAAGTGGATTCTGATTTGATCATCATGGGTTCCCGGGGTCTGAAGCGCATTCAGGCAATTTTGGAAAACTCGGTCAGCCAGTATGTGTTTCAGCTTTCGTCCCGTCCCATGCTGTTAATTCGGGATGATCTATTTGTTAAAAAAATTAATCGCGTCATGGTGGCGATCGATAAATCTGAGTCGGCTCAACAAGCTCTAAAGCTAGCTTTAACCCTGCTACGAGACGTTAAAAATAGCCAAATTATTCTCGCCCATACCAACGCCGACTTGAAACTCAAGCCCGGTGAAATTGCGGTCAATCCCAACGAAGATCCGGTGTTACAGCCTGCGATCGCCGAAGCCAAAAAATATGGCGTTGCCTTCAAATGCGTGGCTCCCGAAGGCAAGCCCGGTGCCAGAATTTGCCAAACTGCCGAAGAACTCAACGTTGATTTATTAATTCTTGGCTCCCCCGATCGCCGCCCTTCTGTCGCCAAAGGACTACCCGATCTCGATCGTCTTTTGGGTCAGTCGCTTTCAGATTACGTCCGGGTCTATGCCAACTGTCCGGTTCTGCTCGTCCGCTAGGTCTTGACACAAAAATAAGACTGTCAGCACACTAGGCATAAACCTAATTGCTGACAGTCTCCTAGTAGACAGTCCTAGCTCAAATACCCCACCGACAAGCGGATGGGGCTTGCAACTCCACCCCGAGGATGGGTCGCATCCGGACAATTGACCGTGCCCTGTCTCTCCGACTGACTTGCAGTAGAGAGAAGAATTAGAGGTCTGGGCTTCCCATCCCTGGGGCATCCCGACCTGCGGGGAGGAACGTTGTTCCTGATTGCTGTCACGGACAAACCGCTTTCTCTGGTTCCTAGACAAACTCGGTCTAAGTCGGAAGATGCCATGTCTTAAGCAATGAGGGCAATTGTACCCGAATGAATAGTCTGCCTAGAGAGTTGGCGATTCGTTGCTCCCCTCTCCCCTCGCCGCGTTGCGGCATTGTTTCGGGGTGATGCTCCTCATCGCCCGCGCTGACATCCCCAGGCACGAGGCACAGGGGTTTTACGCGCGATCGATAAATTGATGCGTCGCAAGACCTGATCTGCTGCAAGCAATGGCGAGCTAGATTCGATCGCCCGCGCTAGCCGTTGAGCAATGCCTCCACAAATTCGTAGCTAGAAAAAGGACGGAGATCTTCGATGCCCTCGCCTGCGCCAATGAAGCGGATCGGCAGATTGAGCTGCTGCACCACCGCCAGAGCAATGCCGCCTTTGGCAGTTCCATCTAGTTTGGTTAGAACCACACCGCTGAGTTGAGCGGCTTCGGAAAAGACTTCGGCTTGCCGGAGCCCATTTTGCCCGAGGGTAGAATCTAAGACTAAAAGTGATTCGACATGAGCATTCGGAGCTTTCTTGTCAATGATGCGGCGGATTTTGCTGAGTTCGTCCATCAAATTTTTCTTGTTTTGAAGTCTGCCTGCGGTATCGACAATTAAAAGCTCGGTGCCCCGAGATTGGGCAGCGGCGATCGCGTCGAACACTACAGCCGCCGGGTCAGTATTTTTGCCAGGGTTCGCAATCACTTCTACATTGCTGCGATCGCCCCAAACCTGCACTTGTTGGACGGCGGCAGCCCGGAAGGTATCGGCGGCGGCAATTAAGCAGCGATAGCCCGATTTTTGGGCAATGTGAACAATTTTGCCAATGGTGGTCGTTTTGCCTGCGCCGTTTACTCCGGTCATGAGCCAAATGTTCAGGGTGTTTTTTCCGGAACAAAGGTTAGGGCATGGGCGTTACCCAGGGGCTTGTCCAGCATTTCGCGGAGGAGTTGCTTCAGATAGGCGATCGCTTCGGCAGGAGGCAAAACTTCTTCGCGGAGACGATTTTGCAACGATTCCACAATAAAATCAGTCGCTTCAACGCCCACATCTGCCTGGAGCAACAGAGACTCAATCTCAATGACTGCATCTTGATTAAGCGGCCCTTGCCCCACGATCGCCTTCAGTTGATTGACCAGGTTACGACGGGTTTTATCTAAACCTTGGCGGAGTTGCTTCAACCAGGTAATTTCTTCAATTGAGATTTGATCAGGGCGACGACCCTGAGATGCTAGAACCTCGGCTGACCAGAGGAAAGCTTCGTCCAGTACAAAGTCGGGAATGGTGGAAGAAGGCTCTGTGGGGGCAGATACCGCAACAGGCGAAACTGGTTCGGGTTCGACCATGGCTTCGGCTTTGAGGCGTTCGAGCCGTTCGAGCCGCTCAGCTTCGGCTTGTGCCCAAAAGGGCAAGGGAGCAGCGGTTTCGGGGGCAAGGATGTCGTCGGGGGATTCTGCGGATTCTACGATCGCCTCAGCATCCACGACACCCGGCTCTGGTTGTGTGGGTTGTGCGATCGCCTCAGCATCCACGACACCCGGCTCTACAGTTACCTCTAGGGTCTCTTCTCCAACGTTTTCTGCCCCAGGAATTTCTTCTGCAACAGGCTCGACTGGTTCTACAACACCTGCGACAGAGGAAGTAGGTTCAGCCGATTCTTCGACTGCCTTCTGTTTTGAATATTGGCGTAGGCGGCTTTTGCCCAACTCAGAGCATCTTGGTTAATGGCTGGCTCATTGGCTTCCTCGCCTGTTTTCTCAATGACCGCCTTAGCTGTCTCCTCTGCCTGAATTTGTTCTTCTGCGGAGGGTTCAGGCTGGGGCTGATCGTTAAATTGGCGATTGAACCAATTGAAAGGAGTCATAAAACTTACTTGGCATTTTTATATGAGATGGGCAATCAAACACGAGACGCAATTTGTTGACTGACACGCCGCAGCACACCGTTGATGAAGCGATGCCCGTCTTCGCCGCTATAACGCTTTGCCAATTCTACCGCTTCGTTGATTGCCACTTGCTCAGGGATGCCGAGAAACCACATTTCGGCGATCGCAATTCGCAAAATATCTTGGTCAATGCGAACCAACCGATGCACCTGCCAATCAACCATGGAGGTTTCTAAAAGCTGATCAATTTCAGTCCGACTTTTTTGCACTTGGGTCAAAATTTCAAGGACATAATCTCGAACCTCTTGCTGATTGGCAAGCTGGACAAACTCCGGAATTTCCACTGCATGACCAATGCGATTAATGGCGGCTTGAGCCAGATCCATGGCATCTTGAACCATTGCCCGAGAGCTTTGCAAATCAGCCGCTCTGGTTTGACTAGACAACAGGCGATCGCTCCCTCGCTCCAACTCTGCAACAGCAGTTTCTAAGGTTTCTTGGGCTTCGGCGGTGAGGGTGCGGATTGCTGCTACGACGACATCTTGAAGTTGCTGCGTCGCAATGCGTTCTGGCTTGGTGGGAAGCTGACTGATGCTGAGGAGAGCCAGTTCACGGGCGATTCGACGAGCTTTCATAATTAGGTTGGCGAGGTTCGGCTTGGCTATTGTAGCAGAGATAGGAAGGTGTAGCAGAATGAGCAGCGACCTGATGGGCGAATTCCAGGGGCTATTGGAGGGGAATGCGAATCAGTTGAAAACGCCAGATTGGGAGAGGAGTTGGTATTGGTTAGAGGTGAGTTGAGTGTCTTTGAGTTTTCGAGCCCGAACGACGAGCAGAACAGAACGGCGCTTGCGGTTGCGCTTCAGTTTTTGAAGGGTGGGAAGCACTTTATCATGTTCGGCAATAAAGGTGAAGGGAGTCTGGGTATAGAACACGAGGCTGGGTTTGCTGTAGCCTACCATCATCAAACGTTCACCCGGCTGCCGAACTTGAAGAATAGTATGGGCAATATTGCGCAGGGGAAGCTGGCGCTGGGCATCGACTAGGGCAACGGTAGGCAAGAGAACCATGAGCAAGAGGGCAACAAAGCTGACCAGTTGGGCACTCCAGATCCACCGACCTTGGCGACGGAGGAGTAGGATAAGGCTTGCGATCGCCAATCCTAGCCAAATGCTTGCTGCCAAGGTGGGAATGCCCAATTGCTGAATTGCTGCTTGCAACTGGGGCAGATCTTTATCGCCTTTCAGCCATCGTGGGCTTAGCAGAGAAGCCACCGCCAGCAGCAAGGCAAACCCGATGCTGCCAATATGGCTAAACAAAATGCCTCGGTTGATTTTGGGCTGATTTTGGGACTGATTTTGAGAACCATATTTGAAGCGATACATACAGTCTCGCCAAAATAGCGCGACCAAAACGGCAGCGGCGGGGAGAAGCGGAATGGTATAGCTGGGAAGCTTGGTTGCTGCGATCGTGAAAAAGCCAAAAATGACAATGAACCAGATGAGGGCAAAGAGACCCAGATGGGAAGCGCGGGGTTGTTTGCGCCAATAGTTGACGCGCCAAAACTGTAATTGGGCGATCGCCACAGGCAAATAAGCCGACCACGGTGCAAAACTGAGGGGCACCACCGCAAAGAAAAACCACCAAGGCGCACTGTGATTATTAACTACGCGAGAAAAAGCGCTCTAGGTTGTGATAGCCAAAGAAGGCGTTAATGTATGCCTCACCGTTTGCCCCAATGACCAGCACATACCAAGGCACCGTTAGCAGCAAAAACAGGAGAATGCCTCGAAGCAACCGCATCTCCCGCAATACCGCCCTGCCATTGCCCATGTACAGCAAAAAAATGCCAATAATCAACCCTGGCAATATCATTCCTACCGGACCTTTGGTTAGGACTGCCAGAGCCGTCAAAATGTAAAAAGCTAAATACCAGCGGGATTGAGCCTGAGCCTGATTCGATCGCGCGTAGGCAATGAAGAAGGAAAAAAGCGCCGCGCCCATACATCCGCTGAGCAGCATGTCAGAAACGCCAGTTCTTGCCCAGGCAATAGTTTGCGCGTTGAGAACCATGAGTGCTGCGCCCAGCCAAGCGGTGAACCAAGCCGATCGCCCTAACGCTCCTTTCTCTTGACCCAGCCCAGAATGACCGAATTGCTTCAGCGTATAGAACCCCAACCCAGTCAAACCCGTTGCCGCCAAAGCTGAGGGGAACCGAACTGCCCAAGTATTAACCCCACCGATCTTGAAGGCGATCGCCATCAGCCAATACACCAACGGCGGCTTATCAAACCGCGTGACCCCATTAAAATAAGGCGTAATCCAATCTCCCGTCACCACCATTTGCCGAGAAGCTTCCGCAAACAGCGGCTCGGTTTCATCCACCAAGCCCGTTCCCTCCAACTGCCACCAAAATGCCACAAAGCAAATCAGAGCCACCCACAGAATAGCTAGCGTCCAGGCAACAAGCGGTTGGTCTTCCCAATGAAAAGAGGGCTGAGAGGGGCGATCGTGATTCAATGACATGGGCAACAGACAAAGAGTTTTCCAGACCCTACTTTACAGGCAATCTTTACAGGCGATCATGGGTATGGGCAATCTTCGCCCCCAAAGGAATAGGTGCGCAACTATGGGCGCAACACGAGCCGCCATTCCGCACCATTCGCTTTCCATCCTGGAGCCTTCGTTTGACCGACCACATAAGGTCCCCAGTACCGCTGGGAGCCGTCTTGAGCAAATGCCACTAAGATATCTCCCGGTTGTAGCTGCAATTCCTTTTCTGGAAGGGAAAGAACTAGCCCCTTTTCTCTTCCTTCTTCAGGCGCAAAATCCCAGTGGGCAGGCTGAGCGTCAGGGGTTGGCTCACCCGATGTCGAGGGAGACAAAAGCACGACTCGAATGGGATGCTTGGTTTGATTACTCACCCTCAAACTCCCGATCGCGCCTTCTGAAATCGGGTCGGTAGCCAGCGCCAAGGGAGGAGTGGTTGGTGTAGAAGTGGGCGGCGGTAAAGGCACCCCTTCGTCTGGGGCGGTTCTGTTAGGCGAGGTTGGCTCCAGAGTGATGCTAATGGGCAGCAGGCGCACCAAAAAAAGGATGCCTAGCACTGCCAAAACAGCAATCAATGCGGGATGCAGCTTTTGTTTTACGTCTTTTGTCATGTTTGTCCCGCCTACCCTAGTCAGCTCTTCTCTAAATCTAGTGCAGAGATCAGCATCTAGTGTAGAGATCTGAGTCTTTAGGATGAGACAGGTTGAGATTATCATGTGAATTAGCTTGCAGGATTGGCATTTTTTGGCATTTTTAATGAGGGAGCTTGGCGATGCAAAACACGCGCCTGAATACATTAGTAGACGGTTCGTTGCAGCGAACAACCCAATGGCTGCGCAATCCATGGCGACGAATTTCAGTTCTAATCATTAGTTTGTTGTTTGGCAATTTTCTAGCATCGGCTGTCTCGACGATCGCCGGACAACGGGCAGAACCTGATATTTTGGGGGCTGCGATCGTAGTTGGGATCACAGAAGTAATTAGTTGGATGACGTATGCCAGTCGTTCACAAGTGCCAGGAGCCCGTCCGTCCGCCAATCAAGCCGCCAATCAAGCCGCCAATCAATTCATTAATCAATCCGCCAGCCAATCCGCCAATCCGCCCCGACCCACCCCTCGTTCTCTGCTCATTGAGGCATTGAATGGGCTAAAGCTGGGGCTACTCTACGGCTTATTTGTTCAAGCATTTACTTTAGGAAGTTAAGATGGACAGTTAAGGAATGCCCCAGATCGATTGGAAGGAACTAGAACGATCGCTCTCTGTTGTCCTGGAGCCGTTTTGCCGAAATCATTTGGGTGAGCCCGTTTGTCCGCCAGACTTGCTACAAAACTTTTGGCTACCCCTCGCCCAGCAATTAGTCACTTGGCACGCTCAGGGAGAAGGCACCCTGATTCAAGGTATTTTGGGCGGACAAGGGACAGGCAAGACCACCCTAGCCAACATTTTGAGGCAAACTCTCAATCATTTTGGCTTACGGGTTTGCCAGCTCTCTCTAGATGACTTGTATAAAACCTACGCCGATCGCCACCACCTGGCGCAGCTTGATCCCCGTCTCCGCTGGCGAGGTCCGCCCGGAACGCACGATGTAGAACTGGGGCTAGAAGTCCTTCAGCAGCTTAAACACAAGCGTCCGGCTCAAGTTCCCCGCTTTGACAAGTCGGCTTGGGGCGGAATGGGCGATCGCGCCACGCCTGAAACCATCGTTAGTGTAGACATTGTTTTATTTGAAGGTTGGTTTGTGGGCGTTAAACCCATTGCTCCCTCCGCCTTTGACCACGCGCCATCGCCCATTGAAACAGAAGGCGATCGGGCATTTGCCCGCGATATGAACACCCGTTTAGCAGACTATTTGCCGCTCTGGAATCTTCTGGATCGGCTGATTGTGCTGATCCCCAGCGACTATCGCCTGAGCCAACTGTGGCGACGACAAGCAGAACAGGGAATGATAAGGGCAGGGCAAACCGGAATGGCAGCGGCAGAAGTAGACGAGTTTGTGGAATATTTTTGGCGATCGCTCCATCCAGAGCTTTTTATCACGCCTTTTCTACGCAATACTCAAGCCGATTGGGTGGTCGAAATCAGCCCCGCCCATCGTCCGACAGCTATTCATCATTATTTGAAATAAGCCAAATAAAATGAACTTGGTATAAAGATAAACTCAATATTCTAGATTCGCGCCGTAAATTCACTTAGAATACGGACAACAAGGAACCCTTGAGTATGTACTTTTTGCTACAGGCTAAACTTTTGCCTTAGGGTGCCTGGTCTGTGCAACCCGAATGCTCAGCCAGAATGCTCAGTCAGAATAAGTTTTAAGTTTTAAGGAAAATCATTATGGCTAACCCCAGCAGTCGGAAACTAGGAAACTATATCAACGTCATGGAGCTGCTCGTTAAAGAAGAGGTTCAAATTCAATTGAGTGCCCTTCAGGCTCGTGCACCTCAGGCTTTGCGTCAAATCAACACCGTTGAACTCTTAGCGCTTGCCATGAATCATCTGCCCTCTCTCTATGCCACCAGCAAAAAAGGGCTGCGATACCAGCGTCAGGTTGGGAAAACCCAATATGCCTCCCAAGTCAAAGACGTGGTGCATCGGGCTTTAGCCACTGTTTTAAACGATCCGCTTCGCACCGCCGAGCCGCTGCCTCCCCAAAACTCTGAAGCGCTGCAAGAAACCCTAGAGGAAGTGCGATCGCTTTTAGGAAATCCCTCTGTCAATTGGGACAATTTACCCGCTGCGATTGAGCAAGCCCTTAAACAAGCCCAAGAAGGAACCGTGAGCCGCAGCAGCCGTCAAGCGGTTTACGCCGCTGCTAGAACGCCAGGATATCGCCGTCCGGCTTCAGAGTTGCCTCCCTCCAGCTCATCAGACGTGACGGTTCCCCTGCCCTCTTCCATCGATCAGTCGGGGTGGAATGAGTTCTCCCGTTATTAATTCTCAGCCCCTAACAATCTGCACAAGCCGCTTTACCCGTTGCGCGATCGCTTGCCAGTCTCCCTGCGCGATCGCCTCTTGCGGAAACAATTGCCCCGACACCCCCACCGCGATCGCCCCAGCCTCTAGGAATGTTCTGGCATTTTCCAGGGTTACTCCGCCCGTGGGAATTAAGGGAATATTGCCCAAGGGCGCACCAAGGTGGCGAATATAATCTGCACCGCCCACCGACTGAATGGGAAAAACCTTGACGGCGGTCGCACCCGCTTGCCATGCTGTGACAATTTCGGTGGGGGACAACGCTCCTGGAACCATCGGTATTTTCTGCTCGGCAGCAGTCCGAATTAAATCTACGTTGACGTGGGGCGTAAACAGAAACTGCGCCCCCGCCGCGATCGCGCGCTCTAGATCTGTCTGAGTTAACAGCGTCCCTGCCCCAATGACACAATGGGGCAGATAATCACGCAAGTGTTGAATTAATTGAACAGGGCGATCGCTGTTCCAAGTAATCTCAATCAGCTTCAAGCCGCCCTCCGCAGCCGCTTTTGCCAGGTGAATCCCGAGGTCGTACTGAGCCACCCGAATGACGGCGATCGCCCGTTGTTGTTGCACCTGAGAGAGCCAGGAAAGATTAGACATGAACTGGTAAACCCAAAGAATTTGCTAAAACTTTTTTGAGCCATGATGCACAAATCGGTGAAAGCGGTGGGCACAATCGAACCTGTTTTGACAGCTTTAGACTTCACACTTCTTCGTAAGCGGGGTATGAAAAGTGCGTTTATCTGTAAACTTTGTACCCCTCTTCAGGCAGATTCGATATCGTTATCAGGGTACATGTTATGACCTTCAAGTTCCCTTCATCCCCTTTATCTGAATCTAATGAATCCATCACGTTCGCCTGATGTGTCTCTTTACGAACTTGCCACTAGCCTTGAACCCACTCCCCAGACTTTGCAAATTAGCCCCACGACTTTTAAGTCTCTAGTGGGAATTGTTTTAGACTTGGTGCTAGAGCACAACCTTGCCGCTACGATTTGGTTGAAACTGCCCAAAGGAGAAGTTTGGCAGGCAGAAATAGAGCGGTTTTGTCAGGCGGCGATCGCTCCCCATACCCTCTATAGCTTGCACACCTACCAAGAGCGCGTCAAACCCCCTACTGTTCCTCGGCCTGCGGCAAACCGCCTCTCTGCCGATTGGAATGGCTTAGACACGCTTGACTTGAATTCTGGCGCTCCCGTTGCCATTTTAGAGGAAACCTCCCAAGTTTATAATCTTTCCCTAGCCGCCGAAAGCCAGCTTAAACGGGAATACTTCATCACCGTTGTTTCTAACGAATTCTGCGGTTCTATCTTGGCGCATCGCCCCCGTTCTGTCCGTCCGCGCGCAGAAGGCAACGGCATGGAACTGCCCGACCCCAGGCTGGGCACAGACGACGGTTTAGAGCAAAAGCATCCTCTGTTTGGCATGCTTTCCTTCGACCCGGCGATCGTGCAAAAGGCGATCGAGGGCATCAATCAAGCCATTCGTTATGGGCAACCTGAAACTCGTTCTGACGCTGAGCTTAAAGATCTTTTAGTAACCTGGGATCAACTTCTGAGCCGAGGTGTCCGACCGAGCCTTAACCCAAAAATGGTGAGCAACCTCCTGGCTAAGCAAGTGCAACGCCAAGAGGAAATTTGGCGCAGTGGGGCGGCGCAGCGGAGACAGGCAGAATCATCAGGGATATTACGGCAAGAGAACGAAGATTTGCATAAAACGATACACCAGAAGGATGAGTTTATTAAAAACTTAGGGCAAGAGTTGCGAACGCCACTGACTACGATGAAAACTGCCCTTTCTTTGCTGAACTCACCGACCCTCAAGCCCCAACAGCGGCAGCGATACATGGAAATGTTGAGCAAAGAGTGCGATCGCCAGGGTTCGCTCATTGCCGGAGTCTTAGACCTGGTGCAAATCGAAAGCTCGCCTGAACCTGCGCCGATGGAGTCATTGCGCCTCAGCGAAATTATTCCTGGCGTGGTCAGCACCTACCAGCCCCTTGCCCAAGAAAAAGGCATTATGCTGGCATACACGATTCCGGAGGATCTACCGCCTATCTCTTGCTTTAGCCAAGGACTTAAGCAAATTGCAATTAACTTACTGCACAACAGCATTAAGTTTACGGCGAGTGGAGGGCAAGTTTGGGTTAGAGCCAAGCAGCATGGCGACACCATTCAACTGGAGTTCCGTGATACGGGCATTGGCATTGTGGCAACCGAATTGCCTAAGGTTTTCGATCGCTTCTACCGGATTCGCCAGGGCGGAGACGATGGCAATGGCGTGGGGTTGGGGCTGGCGATCGTCCAGCAGTTGCTCATTCGCTGTGGCGGCTCAATTGCGGTGAGAAGCAAACTGGGTGAAGGATCAGCCTTTTGTGTCACCTTGCCCATTGAGCGATCGTAGGAACTACCCACCGTTGGGCAGCTCATCTTACAAAACCTCGCGCCTCAAGTAGGGTTGCAGCACCTCAGGAATGCGCACAGTTCCATCGGGCTGCTGGTAATTCTCCAAAATTGCCGCCATGGTTCGCCCCACCGCTAGACCTGAACCATTGAGCGTATGGACAAATTGCGTGCCTTTCTTCCCAGCTTCCTTAAAGCGAATATTACCCCGCCGTCCCTGAAAATCGGTGCAGTTAGAACAACTCGAAATTTCGCGGTACTTGCCTGCCGAAGGGAGCCAGACCTCCAAATCATAGGTTTTGGTTGAAGAGAAGCCTAAATCGCCTGTGCAAAGGGTTAAGACTCGGTAAGGCAGCTTGAGAGCTTGCAAAATTGCTTCAGCATCGGTTCTCAGCGTTTCTAGCTCTTCAAATGAAGTCTCGGGTTGCACAAACTTAAATAGCTCGACCTTGTTGAACTGGTGCAACCGAATTAACCCACGGGTATCGCGCCCATAGCTCCCGGCTTCGCGGCGAAAGCAAGGGGTATAGGCGCAGTGATAAATGGGCAGATCTTCAGCAGCAATAATTTCGTCGCGGTAGAAGTTGGTGATGGGCACTTCGGCAGTCGGCGTTAGCCACAGATCATCGCGATCGCACTTAAAGCTTTCTTCGGCAAACTTGGGCAACTGTCCTGATGCGGTTAAAGACTGCGTATTGACCAAAATGGGCGGCAATATCTCCGTGTAGCCCGCTGCAATTTGAGTCTCTAACATAAACTGAATCAGCGATCGCTCCAACGCAGCTCCAGCGCCAATCAGCGACACAAAACGACTTTGGGCGACCTTTGTAGAACGCTCAAAGTTCAAAATTCCCAACTTTTCGCCAATTTCCCAATGGGGCAAGATATTCGGATTTGTCGGTAAATACTCATCGCCCCAACGGCTCACTTCAACATTTTCATCTTCGGTTTTGCCAATGGGTGTAGTTTCGCTAGGCAAATTAGGAATCGTCAGCAAGATTTCCTCGATCTGCGCCTTTAGCTCCCGCTCTTGGGGTTCTAGTTCGCTGAGCTGTGCCTTAACCTGGTTGCCTTCATCGCGGAGAGCCTGGATTTCTGGATCTTGAGGGCTGATACCCGACTGGATTTTTTGCCCCACCTGCTTGCCAACTTCATTGCTGCGGGCTTGGAGCTGCGATCGCTTGGCTTCTAGTTCTCGCTGGTGTTGATCCAGTTTCAGCACCGGAGAGAGGTCAAACTCACCGCGCAGCCTCAGGCAAGCTTGAAACGATTCTGGGTTTTCCCGAAGTTGTTTAAGATCAATCACGATAGTCCTTGGGGATTGAGGCTTGGGTTTTGGCTGACCCAATAAATCAGAATAACCTGAGTCTGAGCAGATTTAGCAGGAAAAGCCTAAGGATTTCCTGCCTAAGGGTGTCGATGAACCAGAGTTGCGCTTCCTTGGGCCGTGGCTAACACCACCACCTCGCTTAAGTTGACATGAGCGGGGCGGGTTGCACAAAACACCACAATTTCGGCGATGTCTTCAGCCGTTAGCGGCGTTACGCCTTGATATACCTGTTTGGCGCGATCGGTATTGCCCTGAAACCGCACTTGGCTAAACTCAGTTTCAACCATGCCCGGATCGACGGAAGTCACGCGCACAGGCGTACCGAGTAAATCCATCTTCAGCCCTTCAGACAACACTCGCACAGCAGCTTTGGTTGCACAGTAAACATTTCCGCCGGGATAGGTCTGGTGTCCGGCGATCGAGCCAATGTTAATGACGTGTCCGTGGGCACGACTGACCATGCCTGGAACCAGCGATCGCGTCATGTACAGCAATCCTTTAACGTTCGTATCAATCATTCTTCCCAATCTTGCACCCTGCCTTCGTGTAGCTTGTCCAGGCCTCGGCTCAATCCGGCATTGTTGACCAGAATATCCACCGCCGACCAGGGAGCCGGAAGGGCAGCCAGGGTCGATTCGACTTGAGGGCGATCGCGCACGTCCAGTTGCAACAGATAGGTTTGGCACCCAGATTTTGCCAAGTCTTCAGCTAGTTTCTCTAAGCGATCGAGCCGTCGTGCTGCCAAAATTAGCTGGGCTCCAGCTTGGGCAAACGCTTGGGCGCAGGCAGCCCCAATGCCGCTGCTGGCTCCGGTGATGAAAACGATTTGGTTTTGGATTGAAGCCATGATTGTAGTATCGTAATTTTTTGTGATGCTTGCCCCCGTGAAAGCTTCTAGTAAAAACTTTCAGCAGCAACTATCGACTTTAAGATATCAATTCATAGACTAAGAGGTAATGGTTTTCGATGGGGTAGATTTTATCCACCTAAAGCTTCAGTCTGAAGTTCCCAAGGATTCAAGACTAAAGTTCCCGACTGCTCAAAATCCTTGATGTTACGAGTGACCACACAAAGATTGTGAACCTTTGCCGTTGCCGTGATAAATGGATCGGGTTGGCTGAAAGTGTAGCCTTGCTTACGTCTCTGCTCAATCATCTTTCGCCAAGCGAGGATCACCTCTTCATCTACTGCCAGAATGCGATCGCTAAACCAAGGACGGAGAGCCTGATTAAGCCACTCTATCAACTCTTGCCGAAAAACAGGATCGCTCGCTTGTTCAATACCAAAGCGAATTTCAGCTAGCGTAATGGCACTCAGATAGAAAGATTGTGGAGGCTGGCAATCAGACCACTTCTTAACCGCAGGATGGCAGTTAGGTTTGCGGAGTTCAGAGATCACATGGGTATCGAGTAGCCAGCCTTTCATAGTTCAATATCACGAACCAGAGATTGTATTTCGGCTAGGTCGGTAAGATTGTTTGTAAAATCAGCAGTTTCAGCCACCATCGTACCGAGAGTGGGGGCGATCGCCATTAAAGCCTTCAGCCGTCTTTTAATTCGGCTAGGTTCCTGTCGTTCGGGTTTACTGAGGTCTTCTTGTAAATCATCCAAATGCCCCAAAGCTTCTTCCTGTTGTTCTGCTGGGAAGATTTGGGCTGTCTCACGGAGAGTGGCGATAAGCCCTGTTTGTAAGCAGCGTTCAATTAACCCGCTTTTCGCTGCTGTAAAAACTCAGCAAAGTCTCGCACTTCTGCCAATAACTCTTCAGGTAAAACATTGAGAATCGCTAAAATCTGCGCTTGAATCATCTCTCGTTCGGGTTGAATATCCGATCGCTCCAGCGTCAGAACCGCGATCGTTTCGCCTGTTTCTTGCACAAACTCCACTTCAACGCCCTGCACATCACTGTAGCAGTGAACCACAGCCCCTTTACTCCCTTTGGGTAACTGAGGCTCCTGCACATCGCGGGTCAATGTCACCATATCTAATTCCTTAATCATCTGCGCCCCCTTCTGATTGAGCAAGAAATGGTCGAGCTGTTACAAAGCGAGGAGATTTTTCACCTGCGTCAATAATCCATACCGTCCAGACACTAACTACTCTATTAACTGGTGTGCCGATCTTTCCAACGATGACATATTTCGTGCCATGCACCGTACTCATCGTTTCCGTCGCCTTTTGAGAACGAGCGATCGCCAGTAGCTCTTGTTCTAGAAAAGAAACTGGGCGTTGCTGGAATCACGGATGAATTTGCCCCCTAAATCCCCCATTCTGGGGACTTTGAAAGGTTCGGAAG
>JAAUPA010000119.1 GCA_012034615.1 Leptolyngbyaceae cyanobacterium CSU_1_4
CTACCCCCAAATTGGGGCTTCCCAAACCCGTTCCCTCAAGCATCCCAGATGCTTTGAGGGGGCGGATCGGGGCAAAAATCTAGACTTTTCAGATAACCTCTCAAAGAGCACCCCCGAGAATTCTTTGCATCAACACTTTTTATGAATTGACGCTTCTAGTTGCCAGAATATTAATCTACCCTGTAACATCTTCTAGCTTTGACCATTTCAGACTAACGCTCTCAACGCTGATGCAAAGCACGATAATACTCTACTCCTCTAACCCGATGCAAAATCCTGTCCATCAACCTAGCTTTTTAGACGACATCGGTTCTCTGTCGTTCCAGCGTCGCCCTTCACTGAGGAGTTGGAAATGAGAACCGCAGTCATTCATGAATGGCTGGTCACCTATGCAGGCTCAGAGCGAGTTGTAGAGCAGATGCTATCGCTCTATCCAGAAGCTGATTTGTTCAGCTTGGTAGAATTTTTGCCAGATGAACTGAAGTACTTTATCCAACATAAGTCTGTCCAAACGTCTTTCATCCAGAAACTACCCTTCGCCAACCCCAAATTCCGGCAATACCTGCCCCTCATGCCATTGGCGATCGAGCAATTCGATCTGTCAGCTTACGATCTGGTTCTTTCCAGCAATCACGCTGTGGCTAAGGGCATCCTCACTCACCCCGACCAATTGCACATCTGCTATGTCCATACGCCCATTCGCTACGCTTGGGACTTGCAACAGGAATATTTGAAGGGAGCGCAGCTTAATCGGGGGATTCGCTCCTTTTTTGTGCAGTTAGTGCTCCATTACCTGCGGCTTTGGGACGTGACTAGTGCTAACCGAGTCGATCATTTTGTGGCGAACTCTCATTTTGTTGCCCGCCGAATTTGGAAAACCTATCGCCGACCTGCCCAAGTCATTTATCCGCCTGTGGCAGTCGATCGCTTTCAACCCAAAACCCAGCGAGAGGAATTTTATTTCATTCTGTCCCGATTTGTCCCGTACAAGCGCGTGGACTTAGTAGTAGAGGCATTTACCCGTCTGGGGCTACCCCTGGTTGTGATTGGCGATGGCGCTAACTGGAAGCAGGTGAAAGCCCTGGCTGGGGCGAATGTTCAGCTTTTGGGGCACCAACCCGATGCGATCGTCGTCGATTATATGCAGCGCTGCAAAGCCTTTGTGTTTGCGGCAGCCGAAGACTTTGGAATTGCCCCTGTCGAAGCGCAAGCCGCAGGAGCACCCGTGATTGCCTACGCCAAAGGAGGAGTCACGGAAACCGTAATTCCAGAGAAAACGGGTGTATTTTTCCTTGAACAGACGGTGGAGAGCCTCGTAGAGGCAGTGCTGCGGTTCGAGTCGATGGCTGATACTTTCGATGCCGAAGCGATGCGCCAGAATGCTGAGCGATTTTCCCCAGAGAATTTTCGCCGACAGTTCTCCGAGTTTATTGATCAAAAAATGTCGGATTTTATACGTGAAAAAGCTACGTGACGAATTGGATTTAGAGACAGTCTTGATAGGAATAAGACTTTGTGCTGCTTCTTTTTAGACTGCCTGTGGGTTTGAAACGTTACCAGAATGGCATAGAGTATTAGCGTGAGGAGAAACGATTTGCAATGCAACTTAACCGAACGTTACAGCCTGCGCTTTCCGCCCTAACGGTGTCTACGCGCTCATGGCCCACGCTGGCTATTACCCTCGCCACTGATTTTATGGCGTTGAGTCTTGCGGCGATGATGAGCGTCTATGTTCGATTGTATCTAGATGGACAATTTCATCCTTCTCTTTACTGGCAGCTTTACCCTGTATTAATTTTGTTTGTCGTGGCTTATGCTACCGGGGGGCTTTATCCGGGTGTGGCAATTAGCCCAGTCGATGAACTGCGATGGATTAGCTTATCCACCACGCTGATTTATTTGGCGTTGGGGGCAACAGTATTTTTGCGGCGGGAAGGCGAGGTTTATTCTCGTGGCGTGTTTGTGCTGGCATGGGTGCTGTCGATCGCCCTCGTGCTGCTGGGTCGGGCGTTAATGCGATCGCTGTTTGCTCATAAGCGCTGGTGGGGGTATCCGGTCATGGTGCTGGGTGCTGGAGTGACGGGCGAAATGGTCATTCGTACCCTAAAAAGCCGTCCCGGGGTTGGGCTGAAACCTGTTTTGATTTTAGATGACGACCCTAGGAAGCACGGTTCTATCTGTGGAGTGCCTGTGGTGGGTGGCGTGGCGTTGGCACCGTCTTTAGCCAAATCTCGCCACATTCCCTACGCCATCATTGCCATGCCCAAGGTGCCGCGCGAGCGGATGTTGCAGATTTTAGAGCGGTATGGCAGCACCTTCGCCCATTTGCTGATTATTCCAGACCTGTTTGATTTTTCTAGCCTGTGGGTATCGGCAAAAGATATGGGTGGCATTCTGGGGCTGCAAGTGCGGCAACGACTGCTCCTGCCGGGACCCCGGTTCGCCAAGTTTTCTATTGATCTATTTTTAACCCTCTTGGGCGGCGTGGTTCTGCTGCCCATGGTCGGAATTATTGCTCTGCTGATTAAGATCGATTCTCCAGGACCGATCTTCTATGGGCAAACTCGGATTGGGCAGCGGGGCGAACGGTTTACTGCCTGGAAATTTCGATCGATGGTGCGGAATGCTGACCAGACGCTACAAAATTATCTCGATCGCCATCCTGAACTTCAAGAGTCGTGGGTTAAAGATCACAAGCTCCGCGAAGATCCACGGGTGACGCGGGTTGGGCGCTTTTTGCGACGCACTAGCCTGGATGAACTACCCCAACTCTGGAATGTTTTACGCGGAGAGATGAGCTTAGTCGGACCTCGCCCGATCGTGGATGAAGAAATCGATCGCTATGGCGATAAGTTTGCTCTGTATATGCGCGTTATTCCTGGCATCACTGGGCTATGGCAAGTTTCGGGGCGCAACAACATTACCTACCAAGACCGGGTGAATTTAGATGCTTACTATGTCCGAAATTGGTCGGTATGGCTTGACCTGTACATTCTCATGCGGACAATTCTGGTCGTCATGACTGGAGAGGGAGCCTACTAGCAAGGATGCAAAAATCCAAAATTTGGCAGCTTTTTCGCCTTAGCTTCCTTACCCTCCCTTATTTGTTTTACGTTAGCTTTGTCGGGCTATTTGCGGTCATGGTGATCGATCGCTTCCGATTTGGACGAATTGCCCTCGACCCCTTAACCCGCAACAGTTTAGCTATCCTTAGCGGACTGCTAATTTTGAGCTGTGGCTTTGCCGAAAACCGCTCCGAGGCGTTACTTCAGCTTACAAATTTTTTGCCATTCTTCCTGTTTTTCTCTGTTCTTCCCTACGTGCTAAAAGGAACAGAGCGCCTAGGGCGATTGGCGATCGATATGGTCATTGTGGCAATTCCGCTCAGTGTGTGGGCTTTGGGTGAGTATATCCTCAAGTCCAGCTTAATTCCGCGTATGGTTCGACGAATTCCTTGGGTGCGATCGCTCCGAAACGCGCCTCACAAAGGTCGGGCAATGGTGATGTTTACCCATCCCAATTCGCTAGCAAACTATCTAGTGTTAATTTTGGGGCTAGGACTGGGGCTAATTCTCTATGATGCCAGTCGAAGTTTAGATCGGGATCTGGAACCGCAACGATATGGCAGAACCCGAAAAGTCTTGCTCTATGCCGGAACTTTCTCAACGCTAGTCGGTATCTTTTGTTCCGGGTCACGCAATGGGCTAATTGTGGCAGTTATTCAAATTATTTTATTTTGCGTTTGTATTCAGAGTAATCGCAAGATTCTGTTGATAGGGCTGTTGAGTGGTTTAGGGCTAGTTGTAGGCGCGGTTGGGCTGGGGCTGGGACGGCGATCGCTCGACATTATGAATTGGGCAGATGATCCTCGCCCTAGAGTTTGGAGCATTGCCTGGGATTTAATTAAAGAGCGCCCCGGATGGGGCTGGGGGTTGGGCAACTATAAGCTAGAATTCGTGCCGCGCCTGCTAGCTCAGTATCCGTCCTGTTTGGTAGAACGCACTTACAAAGTTATTCCTTCCAACTGCGCTGATGTAAGCCATCCCCACAACTTTTGGCTGCTACTCGGCTCTGAGGTAGGAATTGGCATGATGCTAGGGTTTAGCCTTTGGGTTGGGTATATTTGCTTTCGGGGTGTTCAGTGTGTGATGACAGGTAAACTAAGCCGCTGGGCACAATCGGTCTGGGCACAATCGGTTCTGTTAGCGTATCTGTTTGCCTTTTTGGGCTGTGTTAGTTTTGCCATGCTAGATGTGACATTTTACGATGCGCGGCTGAATATTGTGAACTGGGTGCTTTTGGCAGGAATTTATACCGCGACACAGGAATGGGAAGAAAGTTAGGGGCGACATCTATCCATCCCTTCACCTGTTGATTGCCTTCACCCACAGATTTCTCCCATCACTTGCGCAATCCGCTGCCGTTGCTCTGTGTCATATCCCCAACGCTCCAGAAAAGATTCATACTCACCTCCTCCGGTTTCTGCGCTGGCTTGAAGTTGGGCTGCTTTCTCCGCCACTTCGGGCATTTGGACGCGCTGAATTAAGGCGGTCGTTCGACGCTGCACCCGGTCTGATCCTCGTGCCATGACTTCATTACTGTTGCGTCGATGGGCAATGGCGATCGCTGTGGACATTGCCAAGTTTTTGACCAGCAGCTCAGCCACAAGGGCTGGAGAGGTCTGGAGAGCCTTAACCACGGCATTAGTAGGTTGGTCGGCTAAAGGGCGATCGTCTGTGAGATAGGTGACAAAAAAGCCCCTAGCTCCATCCTGAGTGAGAACCAGCGTGGTTATTGCCGCTTGAATTTCTGGTTCTGAAAGTTGTTCCATCTGAGTCAGCAGGGTCTGGGTCAGGGCGATCGCCTGCTCAAAGGTGATAGCGTCAGTCATATTTTTTAGGTAAAAATTAGGGGGTGCACTTCACTTGTAATATCTATTACATCCGTGATGATACTGTACAGGTATCCCTTAAAAATCCCTCAAAAGCTAGGGTCATGTTGGTTGTCCCAGCATTGTTCGTCGTGCCAAGCGCGATTGGTCTTTTCGCAAGCTGCCTGGTCTTGAACCCAGGGAATACTCGCGGAGTAAGTTTCGGCGGATGAATCAGTTGGCAATGCTGCAATAGAAACGTAGTTCCATACGAGTCCTAGCGCTGCTGCTATGGCAGCCCCAAGTCCAATCTTGATAGGCTGAAGGGCAGGGAAATTGCGACGGAGATGAGGGGAGCTCAAAAGCTGACTCCTGTTACAAGGTTCTTCACCTTTATACTGAGACACACTTAGTATAAAATCAGCTTGTTGTAGGTCAATTTACTGAAAAATGATAAAAAATTAGTAATTGCAAAGATGATGCAAAGATGAAATACGCCTGTACCATGGACAATCATGGCGATCATTTCCTCAAAGCCTTTCCCCGAATCTCATTCCAACGACGATCGCTTGCCCGTGCGATCGCCGCACAAACCCGTTGCGTCGGATATTTTGCAGGGAGAAGTGACTCCTGATGAGTATGGCAAGCAGGAAGAAAGCCTTCGACCTCAAAAGCTTTCCCATTACGTGGGACAGAAAGCCCTCAAAGAAGTGCTAATGATTGCGATTCAGGCAGCCAAATCACGAAAAGAGACGCTAGATCATCTCCTGCTGTATGGACCGCCTGGATTGGGAAAAACAACCATGTCGCTGATTTTGGCGGCAGAAATGGAGGTGGGCTGCAAAATTACCAGCGCTCCAGCCTTAGAGCGTCCGAGAGACATTGTGGGGCTACTCGTCAATTTGCAGCCGGGAGATGTTTTGTTTATTGATGAAATTCATCGGTTGCCGAGAATGACCGAGGAAATTCTGTATCCGGCAATGGAAGATTATCGCTTAGACATCACGATCGGCAAAGGGCAGAGCGCCCGGACTCGCAGTATTCCCTTGCAGCAATTTACCTTGGTGGGCGCAACTACGCGGGTCGGGGCGTTGAGTTCGCCACTGCGCGATCGCTTTGGCTTGGTGCAACGCTTGCGTTTCTATGAAATTGATGAGCTGACCGAGATTGTGCTACGAACCGCAGAGATTTTAAATACGCCGATTTTGGGCGAGGGCGCAGAAGAAATTGCTCGGCGATCGCGCGGCACTCCTCGAATTGCCAATCGACTGCTGCGTCGAGTCCGGGATTTTGTGGAAGTCAAGGCGACCGGACAACGGATCTGTGGGGCGATCGCATCGGAGGCATTAGAGCTATTTAACGTTGATCCCTGCGGCTTGGATTGGACCGATCGACGGTTGTTGTCTTTCATGATTGAGCAATTTGGGGGTCGTCCTGTTGGTCTAGATACCCTAGCAGCCGCAACGGGCGAAGATGCTCAGACGATCGAAGAAGTTTATGAACCCTACTTGTTGCAAATTGGGTATTTGCAACGAACGCCCAGGGGAAGAATTGCCACTCCTGCCGCCTGGAAGCATTTGGGATACGAACCTCCTGAAGCGCAATTGCTCATGTTTTGACACTGGATTTTTTACAATTTCGACCTCAATGCAAGCCTCAAACCTCTAAGGTTAACGGCTTGCATTGGCTCAGAACGTCGCTTTCTCGGCGCTTCGAGAACTGCCATGGAAACTGTAGGGCAGCGTTTAGCCTATGCGGGTAAGAGTCTGCCCTCCGGCAATTTTCGATTTTATAATCCCCCTAAAACCCAGGTGAGCCGCTTTCCCCAAGAAAATGGTTCAAGGCAAACTTCTTTTCCAATCTGGAGTTGCTACAACTACTTCAATTCAATAAATACTCCATAGGAGGGTGGTTGATTTGTCAAACGATTGTTATTTTTGTTATATAGTGAAGCAGAGATTACTTCTGGGTATTCTTAGCGGCAACCCCGAGATAAGCGCAGGTGTAATTTTATTTGTTTCAACTGTTCTGTTACTTCACCACTTTGGAGTTAGATCATGGATGAATCTATTGCGTTATCGCTTGAACAGCAGTTTAGTCTCCGTTCGTTTGAAACTCAGGTCGATCGAATGAGCCATGAACAAGCTCAAGACTTCCTGGTTAAACTCTATGAGCAAATGATGCTTCGAGAAACCATGTACAAGCACTTTCTTAAGCATGAATGGGGTCTTGAGCCCCAGCCTCGGTTCGACTAGCTTGGTCGCAGTCAGCGACCTCCCTCTTTAGCTTTGTTCCTAACTGGAAAGGAGCTGGTGATGCTGGGGCGCTAGTTCTGCGCGATTGGGCTAAAAGTGTGGTTTTCAGGCTAACATTGGGGTGGATTCAAGAGTGATAGGGTTAAAAGTAAAGAAATATTGACCTTCGCTGAATGGATCTTTCGCCATGTTTCAACGCCTTTTAATTTGTACAGATTTATCGGATGGCTTGCACCGTCTCCCTCACTTCGTGCCCAGCTTGGCAGCGGGGGGTGTAAAGCAAATTACTTTTTTACATGTCATTCCCATTTCGGGAGAGCGAGAAATTCCGCGAGTTGATGAGGAGCAAGTAGCAGCAGCCCGCGATCGCCTTACTTCGTCAATCCAGGATGGCATAGACGTTCAAGTGAGGGTGGAATGGGGCAAACCTGTTGACCAAATTCTTAACGTTGCTAAAGCCGAGCAGTCTGATCTCATTATGGTGGGTACACCTACCCGGAGCTTGCTCACCGAAAAGCTCATGGGTAGTACCATGATGGCGCTCTGTCAACGCATCACAGTGCCCCTGATGATTTTGCGTCCACAGTTGTTGGGAGCTTACACGCTTGAGGAGTTGGATTTACGTTGTCGGCATTTATTTCGCTATCTCTTAATTCCTTACGACGGGACTAAAACGGCAGATTATTTATTAGAACAAGTTAAGCAGAAAGCTCAGAACCGTCCTGAAAATTCCTTAATAGAATGTCGGTTGTGCTGGGTTTACCAAAGTTTGGGACGACGAAATCTACCCAAGGTTGAGTTTCCCGAAGCTTCTACAGCAAAGCTGGCGGAGGCGCAGAAAGATTTACAGGCAATCGGTTTGCAAGTTAGCACTGAAGTGATAGAAGGGACTGCAATTCATGAAGTCTTGATGACCGCACAAGAGCAAGATATCAGCGCGATCGCCATTTCATCGGGCAGTTTAGGCAAGCTCATTGAGATTTCTTCTCCCAGCTTTGCAGGCGAAATCCTGCGGAGAAGCTGGCATCCTGTCATCTACTTTCCTCCGGCTAAAGACTGAATTAGTCTCCTGAAAAACAACTGTTATTGATTACTCCCGACTGACTTAAACCTGGCTCAAGCTGTCCTCACCTTTCTCATGGATACTTTCAAGCTTCATTAAAATCTTAGGCTTGAGGGTTTCAAGCGCAGCTTTTAAGTGATTTTTGCTAACCTCTGGAACGGGCTGAGATTGCGTTGAACTACCCACATTAGACCAGTCACGCAACAGTTTACACTGTCCTAGCGCAATGCTTGCAGTTTGGACGTTGATGCACTGTCCTGCGGCCTGTTTTGGGAAAAAAAGCAGATTATATTTGCCAGTTTTTCCTAAGAGCATTGCCATCTGTCTCCCTGGGGCTGCTTTGAGGTCTAAGTAACAGGGCAACCAGCGGGGGCCATGATCTCGGTTGTAGAGCACGGTGAGCCAGAGCACCATCGGATGAGGGGCTTCCATGAATAAAAACTGGTTGTAGCGGGTGCAAACCATCCGTTTCTCAATTTCGGCTGTGGGCAGCATGACCCAAAGGGTTGCCAAAGTGCCCTGTTCTGAAGCCAACGCTTTTGGAAAGACAATCTCGGCGATCGGCATCGTTGTGGGCCAGGTTACGAGCCGGAACACTTCATCGGTCGAAAGGCTTTCTGACTCCTTGGGTTGCGAGTCGATTGTCTCTGCTGCCAAATCTGGGACAATGGACTTAAAAGGCAAGTTGCGGCTTAGAGAAGCTTCAATGCGGCGAGCCACCTCTCGACCTGCCCCGTAGCGTTCTTCTAAGGGCTTAAGAGCTTCCAAGATTTCTGCCACAGTTTGAGGGCGATCGCTGGGTGCCTTTGCTAAACAAGCCACCACTAATTCTTCTAATAGCTTAGGCAGCTTCCCATTCGGGTCTGCCTCTTCAAACGACTTGGGTTGATGAAAATGGTGAACTTTGTACCAGCCGCCAAAGGATTGAGTGCTGGCTAGCAGCGGCATTGTTCCTGTTAGCATTTGAAACATCATAATGCCAAGGCTATAGATATCTGAGCGAGCATCCAGCTCGTGCCCTTCCATTTGTTCGGGTGAAGCGTACGCTAATGTACCCATAAAACATCCTGTCTGGCTCACTTCAGACTGAAGAATTTTAGCAATGCCAAAATCTAAAATCTTGACTAATTCGCCCAAGCTATCGTCTTGGCTCACCAAAATATTGCTGGGCTTGATGTCTCGATGAACGATGGGATAAGTCATGCCGTCCATTTTGATGCCTTGGTGAGCACATTGCAGCCCTAGACAAATTTGCCGGGTTAAGTTTAAAAAACGAGGAAGTAGGAGTGCTTGCCGTTTAATCACTTCGGTTAAGCTTTCGCCCTTTAAATATTCCATCACATAAAACGGAATGCCATCTTCGTCTACGCCGTAATCCATGACCCGGACAATGTGCATACTGCGCTGTCCCAGTTGAGCGCAGGTTTTTGCCTCTTGTTCAAAACGCGCCAACATTCCTTGGGTGAGCAAGGTTTGGGAAAGAAACTTGACTGCAACAGGGACATCGCCTAAAACGTCGTCATCGGCTTCATAGACACGACCCATCGATCCTTGCCCGAGTAGCCGAGTTAATCTGTATCGATCGCGCAACGTGCGACCCAAATTATAATCTGTTGTCATCATGCAAATTTGAACAAGCCCAAAGCTGTCACTATTAGAACGTCGGACGGGTGGCGAATGGAAGGGCAACCTGGCTAGAAAATGGAAGGGCAACCTGGCTAGAAAGATGAACCCCGTCCTGCCGACTCAGTCCAGCGCTCTGCCGATTCTAGGTCAAACTATTTGATCAAGTTGCTGCTGCCAGAAACGATTTCTCATAGCTAGAGAGTGCCCAAATGTAGAATGTTGAAATCATTCTGGCAATGTCCGATCGCCCCTGTTGAAATGCGATCGCCCCTTAAAAAAACATCCTCTCAACTCGGTTGAAAGGATGCAGCCTGTTATGAAGTTTGAATGACGCATTAACGACTGGCTGTTCCAAGCACATCTAGCTTAACTGGTGCAACCCCTGAGTTAATAAGCCCAATCACTTGGGCGGCTCCTGCCGAAAGGTCAATGAGGCGATCGCCTGCATAGGGACCTCGGTCATTAATTCGCACTAACACCGATAGTCCGTTGTCCAGGTTTGTGACTCGCACCTGGGTTCCAAAAGGCAAGTTGGGGTGCGCCGCGGTCAAGGCATTCTCATTAAACACCTCGCCACTCGCACTCATATTGCCATTAAAGCCAGGACCATACCAAGAAGCATAACCACTGACTGTGAGCTGGAGGGAACCTAGCGAAACCTGACTGACTGGGCGGGGTGCGCCCTCAACTTCTGTCAAAGGCTCGGCGTTACCCAATAGGCGGCGCAACCGATTGGTCACTTGCAGGGCATCTTGTTCTGCATTGTGGGTCGTGTCTGCCAAGATAGTAGCTGGATCAATAGCGGTTAACGTGTCCTCGCCTACTTTAATTAAGTAGCGTTGTTTGGGTTCATCCCACACCGCTCGAATGCTGCTGGCATCGATACTGTTACGGTGAAGTTGATTGATTTGAGCGGCGATCGCCGTCGCTCTTATCGCCGGATCGTTAGAATTTTCCACCGGAGCACTGCTAGCCGTCGCCGAGCGAGGTTGAAGCACCGCGACTTGGGTAGCACTACTTGCTGCAAAACTAGCCATCTTCACGCCCGCATTGAGAGAAGCACTAGAAGCTTCACTAGAACCGCCCTCCGTGCCTAAAAACGACAGAACTGGAATATTGCGAACGTAAAGCGTTGCCGCCTGCCGACCCTCTGACTGATAAGACTGCATGACTGCTACCGAGTCTTCAGCCTGTTCGCTGGATTGATACTCTCCCACCTTCACCGCTTCAACACTCGCTTGAGGGGCTATAGTCCTATCGGCAGCAGGAGCAGAGGAGCCAGAATTAGCCGGATTGGCTAGTGCTGTCGAACCCTCAAGCTCAGCGAGCACGTCAGATAGCGTAGAAGCGACCTGACCCACCTTGGTTTCTTCAGCAGAGGTGTCTTCAGCCGAAGGGACAGCCACCGAACCCTGGATCGGTGAATTAAGAGGGGTTTGAACCTCCTCGTTGGGGACAATATCCTCTGGTTCTACAGCCAATGCGGCTAGGGGGTTCGCGTAAATAGGAAGGGCGAGTCCCAAGGGGGTCAGCAGTAGAGAGACAGCGGCAAGACCGCTCCAAATTTTAAAATTCATAGATCCATGGTGAAAAGAACAAGACAGAACCAGTGCAGCCACCCTGAAGCAAGGCATTGAGCCTTGAAGCAAAGCATAAAAAATTGAAGCTAGAAATCGCTTTAATTGGCGCAGAAGGAGAGTTGATTTGGATTTCAACTGATGCTGTCAAAACACAATGCTTCAACAACATTAACTAGGCTCTATCGGAAGCAGGATTCGAGAGAGTTGACGGAAGGGCTACGGTTTAGATAGCCATGCTTAACTCATACTCGTTACGCATTCACTTTTGTTCCCGAACTGCAACAGACTAACACGAAGCTTTTGCTGCGGGGATCAGGGTTACGGAAAATTCGAGTTAACTTTACACAATCTTTACACTTATAATTTTGGCTCTAATCCCTTTTGTAGGGGGCGATCGGGCGCTTCTGCGTAAAAACAACTTTATGGAAACTTTATGTTAACTTTAATCTTTATTGATTAAGAAAATCAGTTTTAAAAATACTCTCTCTTCACTTTTTAATTAGTCTTACAACAGCCTGAGTTGAGCGGACTCATTTTCTTTCCAAGGGTAATTGGATGGGCTGTTTTCTTTGGCAACGGGGTCGTCTTTTTCTGTTTCTTCTGGCTCCGTTTGTTCAGATAACAATTGTTCAGATAACAATAGTGTGTGTGCCATCTTTATCATGTCTGTCGCAATGTCTTCTAGGTGCGGCTGGTTGGCGATATAGGCTTTTAAGGCATCTAATGGGGCAAGATGATGTCCTGTTCCAAGCTCGGGTAAGCGTGGACGGGCAAGCTGGCTGACGAGCTCGGCGTGGATGTTGTAAGTGTGCGATGCGGCTAAAACCTGCTGAAGGGTTGTGTTATCGATCTGGTCAATTTGTTCTGAGCGAATTGGTAGATGAGCCGGACGACGGCATCTTGAATGTTTTCTGAGGCGATCGCGTTTAGTAACACTGCCTGAGGATCATGGGCTTTTGATAAATCGACCCGAATGGTGCAAAACTTGCGCACGGGCAACGGGCAAAACTCCATGCGTGTCTTGCCTTGCTGCACTTCTACTAACACGAACCCTTTATCTTCTGATTCTTCACTAAAGTCTACTCGTTCAATGCTGCCGGGATAGACCACGTAGGGCTGCTCTGACAAAACTTGATGGCGGTGAACATGTCCTAGGGCGACATAGTCGAAACAGGGACGCGCTAGTAGGGACAGCGGCACCGTAAACCCTTTGCCTACTGCCAAGAACCGTTCAGCGCCCAAGCGAGCGTTGTCTGTCATAAGGTGTGCTAGTAAAACGGTGGGACAATGGGGGTCGAGCCGTCGGATTTCGCCTTCCATGGCAATTCGGAGGCGATCGATTAAAAGCTGATTGACTTCTAAAAGAGAGAGCCCTTCGGTTTCGGGGCGGGTGAGTAAGGTGGAGCGGGTTAGCCAGGGCAGGGTCATAATTTGGATGGCACCGCTGCGGGTTTGCAGCCTGTGGGTTTGCAAGCGATCGCCCACCACAAAGCCTGGAACGCCCAGAGTTCTGTAAATACAAAGGCTTGCGCCGCCCGCTCCTTGAGAGTGCTGATCATGATTGCCAACTAATAAAACAGTGGGAATATGAGCATCGACCAAGCGCCGGAACTGTTGGGCGAAGGCTTGTTGCACAATAGGCGGCGGTGTGGCAGTCGGGAAAGGCATCGCCGCCAAAAAGAACGAGATCGACGGGTTCTGTAATGGCGCGATCGATGCAGCATGTCAAGGTTTGAATAAAATCTTCTAGCCGACTGTTCAGTCCTGTTTCGGGATTAACTCGCCCGTGGGAAAAACCGCTGCCTAAGTGAATGTCGGAAAGATGGAGAATTTTAATCATTAGGATGCTTCTAACGAATCTGACTGTATTTAAGAGGTTCGTAAAAATTAAGAAGTTCGTAAAAGATTGAGTGGACGAAAGTCTGCGTCCATTCTAGGTTGCTTTAGATTTGCCTGACTCAAGAGAGATTCTTGGATTTGCTGACCCTCCCAAGGTTTCCGAGCTTAAGGATAAAAACCAGTACCATAATGAGGTTTAGTTTAATTAGCTCTTATCATGGCTCACTCTCCCATTGGCGTTGCCGTTGTTGGCACAGGTTTTGGGCAAAAAATTCATATTCCAGGGTTGCAAATTCATCCGCGCACCGAGGTGGTGGCGGTTTATCATCGCAACTTGGAAAGGGTAGAGCGATCGCCCAAACCCATGGCATCCCCCGGGCGTGCCAAACGATCGAAGAAGTAGTGGCATTGCCGGAAGTGCAAGCGGTGGCTATTTCTACGCCGCCTTTTTGCACTACGACATGGCGAAAAAAGTGCTGCAAGCCGGAAAACATTTGTTGCTTGAAAAACCCACAGCGTTGACTGTGCAAGAAGCAGCCGAGCTTTATCGGCTAGCGCAGATCCAAGGGGCGATCGTCACCCTCGACTTCGAGTTTCGTTTTGTTCCGGCGTGGCAACGGTTCGCAGAACTTTTGACAGAGGGCTACGTAGGACAAAAGCGCCTGGTGAAAGTCGATTGGCTGGTTTCGGGGCGCGCTGATGCCAGCAAACCCTGGAACTGGTACGCCCGCAAAGATCAAGGTGGCGGCGCATTAGGGGCGATCGGCTCCCATTGTTTTGACTACTTGGCTTGGTTGTTTGCCCCTGCCAAGTGCTTGAGCGGTCGGCTCAGCACCAGGATTCCCACGCGCCTTGACCCGATTGATGGAACAGTGAAACCCGTGGATGCGGATGATACTTGCTGTCTAACCCTGGAGTTGGCAGACGGTGTTCTGTGTCAGGTGGCGTTAAGTGTTGTCACCTATCAAGGACGGGGACATTGGCTGGAAGTGTATGGCGATCGGGGCACGCTGGTTTTAGGCAGTGACCATCAAAGTGATTATGGGCACGGGTTCCGCCTTTGGGGCAGCCAGAACGGACAGCCTTTGCAAGAGCTAAACATCCCAGAACGCCTGACGTTTCCCCAGAACTACCCAGATGGGCGGCTGGCACCGTTTGTTCGGGTGGTGGATCGATGGGTGCAAGGGATCGATGCAGGGCGATCGCTGACCCCTTCGTTGAAAGAAGGCGTGTATTCCCAGTGGCTCATGGATCTAACACATCAATCCCATAAGGCGAAGGCTTGGGTCGAAGTGCCAGACCTCAAGACCATCCTCTCTTGAACTGCTGATCAATAATGAGAAGCACTGCTCCATCCGACGCTCCCGAAGGTGAAGCAGCACCTCTTCCCAGCATTATGCAGAGCGATGGTACATCGGGCAAGGAATTGGGGGTTAAGTATCATGAAGCAGCAGGATATAAGCGGGTTAAGACTGCCGAATTGACCTACGTAACTTGTCGGAAAATAGATGGGGGAGGAAAGGATTCAAATGATCAATTCAAAAACGAACAGCCTTATAGTTTTGGATTTGGATT
>JAAUPA010000006.1 GCA_012034615.1 Leptolyngbyaceae cyanobacterium CSU_1_4
CGTCGATGCCGTTCCAGGACCGGTCGAGACCAGCGATCCCGAAGGCACCGGCGACGACCTCACCCCGTCCGGCGAGCGGGTCGTCTATGGCGCCTTCATCCAGGACCAGGTTCATGTCCCGTCCGGCGAGGAGCTTCCGGAGCTGGCCGAGCTGTATGTCGACGATCCGCCGCAGGTGTTTCCGATCCAACGAGTGGAACACGATGATGTCGTCGATCCGCTCTCGCCACGGCCAGTTCAGGTCGATCGCCCCCACCTCCTGATTCGGTAGCCCCGTCGTCGCCTCCGGCTGAATGCCCCCGGAGGGTTTTGCGGCTGATGCGGCGCTGGAGTCCCCATCAAAGGTGTCATCGCCGCCCCTGTCGTTGCAGGTTGCCGATTCGCTGCCGTCCCGGATGCCGTTGTGTCCTCGACATTGGCTTGCTGAATTTGCCCTGTGAGCGGATCTATTTTGGTTGTCGCGTCTGCTGCTGGCACGGCTGGGGTGCTGGTCGTGGTTCCGGTCGTGGGACTGCGATCGCGGGATGCTCGGTCAGAAAACTGAATATTCTGCAAAATATCTGACGTAATCACAAACCCCGTAAACTCCGGTCGCCAGGGTTTAAGCAACAGCTTGTTCCCTGTTTCCCGCACGGCATACCCGATCGCCCGTGCCTCTCGCAGCAGCAGCTCATAATCAGTAATGCCTGTCTGATCCAAATGCTGATAGGTCGGACCATCCCCCTCCATCTCCAGCTCAAGCCCATAGGACTTCGCCACCTGCTCCGCCAATTGCCGCAACGTCAAATTCCCATAAGCCGTATTTTTCGTGCGGCGCGTCATCAGCCACCGGATCGACTGCCCTTCAAACACGGTGGAATCCAACTGCCTTCCTTGGGTTGAAGTCGCAATATGAATGAAGTGATAGGCAACCAATTGGTCGAGCTGATAGCCCAGCTCGACAATAATTTCTGTGCCCTTATTGGAAACTTCTACAGGTTTCGATGCTGCCTTATCTTGAATCGCAGGTTGCTGCGCAGCCGCAGCTTGGGCTTGTCCTGTAGACGATTGATATTGGGGTAATTTTTTCAGCCATTCCTGTGCATAACCTGCAATGTCAGCAGCGCGATCGGTGCCGTTCACAATCCGTCGCGCATTAATGAAATCTGGCGTTCCCCCGGCTGGAATATAATCATCCAAACCCACCCCCGTAAAGCCCCCCGTCTTAATGCCATGCACCAAATAAACGCCGCTATTCCTGGATCTTCGGCTTTGGTCGGATCAGCAATTAAATCTGTGCCCGTCAGCTTAGAGTATTTCTCATAGTTGTCTCGCCCACTAATCTGGACAAAACCCCGACCCTTAAACCGCGCCCCATCCCCCGGCTGTGTATTGCCCAGATCCGCCCAACCCTCATACTGCTCGCCTGAATCGTATTCGGTCAGCGTTTGGAAATGGTCAGACTCATGTTGCGCCGTCGCCAGAATATAGGCGATTTGATTGGGGTCAGTGATGCCCTGCTTCTGGCACTCCGCCAAAATTAACCGCACCGCTTCATCAGCGCTCGGCACACCGCCCCCGGTCAGGCTGGCGATCAACGCCGGATCGCTAATCGTCCCCCCAGCGCTGCTGGCTTTAGGGTCTTGCAGCAAATCGCTCGGCACCTCGATGCCACCCTGCTCAAACGACATCTTGAAGTATTTGTCAGCCAGTAGCAGCCCCGGATCATAGACCTCAAGACGGCAACGAGTCGCCCGCGCATCTTCGCCCAAAGTCACGCTGACGTACCGCAGTAAGCCATCGCCACTCATGAACAGGTCGCGGGTGTCGCCTTTGCCAATGCTGACCCTGGCGATCGGGGAGATGAGTCGGGTCATGGAATCAGAAACGGTTTATCTGAGCGCCGATCGTTTAGCTGCATCCCCGGCTGGCTCAATCCTTCGGCATAGCCACTCTCAAACAACACGGATTGAACCGAGTTCTTCCAGGCGTTCTGAACGGATTCTGGAAGCTGTTGCCATTCGGGTAAGGGCAAGCCTTGATAATTGCGGTAGTCATTCGCTGCACCGTAGGCGTGATAAGCACGCATGGCTAAGCGATCGATCGCCAGTTCAACGGGTAGTCGTTCCCAGCCCAACCCTTCACCATTGACGTGGCGCGATCGGGGATCTAATTCTTCAAGCTTCAAACTACCCGTTGAAATCCAGCAAAGTCCCTGTTCTGTGTCGCCCATTGTAATCGTCCAATCAACAGCCGCAGGATGCCCAAATCCGACACGCTGTCGGATTTGGATGAGAGAATTTTCACGCTACAATGACAACGCTCGGAGGCTTACGAGCTTATTTTGGATTTAACCCATCCAGCCAAAACGCCTGGAGCAATTGCTCCAGGCGTTTTAGTTTCACAAGGCTTCAATGCTAAGGCTTAATGACGTGCAGCCACATTCCACGCCTGTTAGAGTCCAACTCTTTCCGTCTGTAGATTTGAGCAGAATGGTTCCGGCTCTGTCCCACGACGCAAGCCGCATACATTCCATAGCTGCTGTAATACCCATCAAACCCGATCGCCTGACTTCGGTAAGACCAGGAGGGAAAGTCAAATTCAGTCCACGGATCTTTCACGTTGAATTTGTAGCTGAGACGCTTAGAATCAATCTCCACACCATCCAAGCCAATCACATGACCTGCACCTGTAAACCAACCGTGAGTAATGCAGAACGCGCCATTCTTAAGAGCGTCACTGGCTTCAAATAGGGAGGTATTGGGATTAAAACTGTAGCGATCGCCCAATCTCCGTCTTAAAACTCTGCCCATATTCGCCGGATCACCCGCCGCTCCCTGGCTGGTCAATTCGGCTCTAATGGCAGCAATATCACCGCCGATCGCCATCGCAATACAAGCGCTCTGACAGGTAACAGAATCGGGCTGTGGTCTAAGTTTTAGGGCGGTCTGAACCTTGGTGACATACGCTTGAACGGACATTTGAACCTCTTGAATCTCTCAGATTCAGAGTTCCCGATCGAGGTAGCAAGTCCCCAGCCTTAGTCACAGTCCTCACGACCTCGGAGAAAACTGGCTCCGCGTTTTGAGCAGCGATCGCCTCGGCTCTTTCCTCGTCGCTCCCCTGCTGGACGGGCGGTTGGGCTGCGGGTAGGGCTTGGTTGGCAGTTGCTTCTGAAAACTCCTGCTCTAGGAACTCTCGCAGATTAAGAAATAGACCAGCGGCAATGAGATGGTTCATCAGATCGGCAAAATATTTGGCTTCAGGATGCCCCGGACCACTAGGGCATCCTGGCAGTGGATTTGTAGGGCTGTGGCATGACCCAAATTGTGGGGACAATCGAAGATTCGGGTGGAGTAGGGCTGACTGGCATTTTGCGGGTGAGCCTGGATTCGTTGATGGTGGATGGAAGTTCCACGCCTGATGCGTTGTTGACCGGGGAACCAAGGGATTTTGCGATCGCTAATGGCGTGGTCAACATCGACCTGGTAGAGTCGCAAACCAAAAACCTCACCTATCACATTCAATTTCTCACTAGCACCAGCAGCACCAGCTATTACTTCGCCAATGGTGGGCTGTATACCGGACCAACGCACTATCACACGGATAGCCAGTGGTATACCGGAGCAGTCCACACCACCAACTCAGAGCTTTTATTTCCGCAGGTCGAATCTCGTAGCACGGTGCTGCTAGACTTTCATGCGGTGGTGCCTAGCATCAACTCTGTCGGGTTTTCGGCGTTGGTGCCGACGGGCATTGCGACTGATATTCTCGACACCTCGCTCCGGCGGCTGGCGGAGATTTTGGTGACCAATGTCGATTATGTGGAGACGTTGCGGGGGGGACCGCGATGGAAGGGAGACTATAACACTGCTACCTACTATCAGCAAGCCGATACGGTGGCTTATGCCGGGTCAGGATGGTTTTACAACAATCCCAATCCAGCGGCAGGGCAAACGCCCTCTGAGGCGAATACGGCATACTGGCAGCTTGTCTCTCGCAAGGGTGATCCGGGGGGGACGGGAGGCAATGATGTGGTTTACAACGCGATCGGGTGGAACGGGGCGACCTGGGCACCGACCGCTAATGCTGTGCGCGACATTATTGAGCTACTGGCGCGGGCAAATGATGCGGCTCTGGACTGGGAACCCGACGGCGACGACTCAAGCCACTGGCAATAACTCGACCCGATTGGCAACGACGGCGTTTGTGATTGCGGAAATTCTGAGTCGGTTTAATAACGCGAATTTACTAGGCATTCCGACAATCGGCTCAACGCCGTTGCTGACTGATAACAGCAGTGCGATCGCTAATACCAACTTCGTTAAATCAGTGTTTCATCGTTATTCCCGCATTATTGAGAGCCAGGCGAGTGGAACGGCGGGGGGAAGTGCAGTTGCAGGAATACAAACTCGGAACCTTAACACGATCGTCAACAATGCGGGGGATGTGGTGTCACTGACCAACAACCGCTTTACCCTACGATCGGGGACTTACCGAATAGTGGCTTCATCTCCAGCCTTGAGTGTGAATAGTCATCGGATTTTCCTGTGGAACGTTGCTGCATCAACTCGGACGCTGAACGGGAAGCCGACCTATTCTTCTGGAGCGAATGCGGTTTCCCCTGCCTTACTGCAAGGAATTTTCACTGTTGTGGGCAATACAGACTTTGAAATTCGCCACTACTGCCAAACGGCTGTCGTCACGTCCGGCGGACTTGGGGTATCAGCAGGGGACGGGACTAACGAAATTTACACCGAAGTCGAAATTTGGAGGATTGACTAATGGCTAAGACTGTTTTTGCTCCTGGCTCAGTGGTCACTTCAAATTGGTTAAACGCTGTCAACAATCCTGTGTTCGTCGATAACCCTGATGATGATGGCGAGCTTGCCCGCATTGCTGATAATGATTTGTCTAACGTTGCTGGGCAAATCAAACCAGAGTGGCGGGCTTTCAGGGATGCCCTCAAAGTTTCGGCTGGCTCTGGGCTGAACATCACCTTTGAGGGAGGGGCTGTCACCTTGCCCCTAGGGACGATTCTGACGATCGCGCCTGGAACATTGGTGATGGCAAATAACGCCACCAACTTTGTGTTTGTGAATGAGAGTGGGGCAGTTGCAAGTTCGCTAATTTACCCAGTGGTGGGCGTAATGCTTGCCTCGGTGACAACGGTGGGTGGAACGATTACGACGATCGTTGATTTACGCCCTAGATTCCGAGTTCAACCTGTTGCGTCTGCGATCAAAATCTTTGGGGGTACGGGAGCGCAGGGAGATTATGTTCTATCGGCGGGGAGCGCTACCTTTTCCCAGGGGACTTACTACTATCGAAATTTTACGATCGGGACAGCGGCTGTTCTGACCATCGATAAATTTGCCAGGATTTATTGTTCTGGTGATGTCGTGATTGATGGCACCATCAACGTCACGACGATGGCAGCGGGCGGAGTCGGCATCACTTCTGGAAACAGTAACATTAACTTAGGTGGGACGGTGGGATCGGGCATCGGTGCCGGGCTAGGCAGCGGTCCGACCTACAACTATGCAGCGGCACCCTACGGCAGCGGTGGGGCTTCAGGGCTAATGACTGGAGGCGTAGGTTCGGCGGGCGAACCTGGCTCCGGCGGCAGAGGCGGGGGCGGGATTTGGTTGGAGGCAGGGAATACCATCACAGTCAATGGAACGATTAACGCTTTGGGCGGCAGCGGCACTGCTGGGACGGTCAGCGCGGGTACTCCAACGTTGTCTGGTGCGGGGGGTGGGAGCGGGGGCTTAATTTTGCTCAGCGCCCTTCGATCGATTATTGCTTCTGCCACGTCAACGTTGGATGTCCGGGGTGGCGCTGGAGGGAATGGTCTCAACAATGGCACAGGGGGCGGTGGTGGCGGGGGCGGGCAGGTAGTGGCGATCGCCCCTAGCATCAACACCACTGGATCGACGATTCGCCTGACTGGCGGGGCTGCGGGGATAACTTCGGGAACTGGTGTTTTGGGCGGCGGCGGCGGCGGTGGGTTTGGCGGCAGTGGAGGTGCTGCGTCGGGTACTACTGCCCAGACGGGCGGTACGGGACAACTGGTGATTCGGAATTTTGCAGCAGTAGGATAAGACATGAATGTTTTAGTTTTTGAAGATGCGATCGCAGGCATCACTGAGCAGCTCGATAATCTGCCTGTAGGATTTACGGCGGTCGAAGCCCCAGACTTGCCTCTTGAGCAGCTTTATTGGGATGGCGCGATCGTTAGAATCAAACCTGAGCAACCTAGCTCGCTTCATGTTTGGGAGGTTGATCAATGGGTCTTGCCCCAACCGAATGTTTTCGGTGAGAACTGGCAAGGCTTAACTGAAATCCTCACAGGTTCAGGATTCTGGACAAAAGCTTATGACGCTTCGACGCGCACATTAAAAGCCAACAGTGCTTTTACAGTGCTGTTGGCTGTGTTGACCAGTACTCAACGGGTCGATCGCTTGGCAAATGCTTTGGCGCTATTGCGTGGGGCAATGATCGGGATCGGGGCGATCGGAGACTTTACACCCGATGAGCTAGAGGAAATTGCTCAAATTCTCCGAGACAACGGGTTTAACCCGGAGGAATTTGAGCTTTGACCATCTGAAATCGTAGCTAGGCGGCACAAGCCGCGTTGTATTCAACCGTGGCGATCGCCTCACGCGCTTCTAACTTGGCAATAGAAAAGCGGTTCAGCAAAAGCTGATGATCGACTCCGAGGTCTTCTAATTTCTCAGCTTCCACTCGGTAAGCCTCGAAAATGTCCAGGTAAGCTTCTGATTTCATCAGGTCGGCTTTTCTGGATTTGCGCTGGGCATCGTTCTTCAGTTCACTGTCGAAGGCGATCGCCGCCTCAAACTGCGAGATGATTTCATCAAGCTTGCTCTTGGCGGTTTGGGTCGTGCGTTCTGCTTGGAGTAGGGTGCGCTTGGACTGGGCGATCGCGTCTGGATAGTCACGTAATTGCATTGAGTTTTTCCTGTTCTAGAAGTTGAATGCGTTCAGAGGGTAATGCTGTGCTTGCCCTCGTCTGTTGTCAGGATTGCCATTGCCAATTGGCTCAGAGAAGTGGAGGCAGCACGGCATGGGCTACCTCCCAGACATGAAGGGCATTGGGGCAACTCTTTGCCCTATGCTGCGTTTGACATGGCGTAGCTGGGCTTGAACCGCGCAAGTTCGGCTTGGAAGGTGCGGCGACCTTGTGCCAAGTCATCTCGACCTTCGACGGTGTGAAAAAATGCGTCTTCTGCAAGGGCTTCGATTTGCAGTTCTAGCCAGTTGGTGAGGGCTTTTTTGAGGTCGTCAGGGTTGTAGTGCAAGCCTTGGGACGTGTAGTGGGCTTGCAGTTGTTGAGCCGCGTTGTTGAGTGATTCGATCGCGCTGTCGGTTACGACGATGGGCGTTTGTGTCATCATGTTTTGGAAATCCTCTTAGTTTGGATTCCCCCCGCATCAGCCTCGGCTACCAAACTGTGACTGATGTGGGGGTTTGACGTGGAAAAGAGCGGTTTTGCTTGTCAGGCGATCACCCTTTCTTCACTTAAGATAACAATTAGTTAGTACCAAGTCAACTAATTAGTACCAAGTATCTGTGATATGCTCTTGTTGTAACCTATTGGTATGAATATGAAAGGCTTGCGACTTAGAGTAGGGAAAAGGGCGGAAGAGATAGCCGTAGAACTGGGTGTTGCTGTTTCCACGGTTCGTAACTGGGATCAGCTAAAAACTGCCCCTCGCATGACCCCAGTGGATATGCAAAGACTGATAAACGTCTACCAGTGCAGCTTTGAAGAGTTGGTGCAAGCAGAAAAGGAGATGAAAAACAATGACTAACCCCCCGAGCGATCGCCTCGATCGCATCGAAGCCATCCTTGAACGTCAAGCTCAGCAACAGAGCATCACGCAGGCTCAACTTGCCGAAACCCGACAGTTGACCGAGGACAATGCCCGTGCCTGGGAGAGAGTTCAGCAGTTAGTTGAGAGCAATGCCCGTGCCATCGCTGCTAACTCTGATGCGATCGCCACCTCACGCCAGGAAATGCGAACCAACATTGAGGACGTGGTGAGCATGATTTCTACCTCGGTAGAACAGGCGGAAATCGATCGCGCAGAGTTCCGCGCCACCGTGCAACAAATTCTCGAAGCTCTAACCCAGCGGTTCACCAGCAATGGACATTAGGAAACCGCTTGAGCAGATAAGGCTTTTTCAATTCGCCACGACAACTGCCGACCCTGCCGACCTGCTGCAATAAAGCTGAACCCGTAGCGCTGGAAGCTTATACAACTGGGAGTAGAGGCTAAGCCTAAGACGCTTCTCAGGTCTGAGCTGCTGAGTTGCCATCCTTTTGCAGCACAAGTCTCTAGAAATTGCAGCTTTGCGGCTAATGCTTCATAGAAGGGTGGTTGAGGACTGGGGGGCAGAGATTGAGCGACCCTTGCGGTATCTGCGCAGCAGCCCGCCTGGGCGAACTGCATCAACATCTGCACCAGTTCCAAAGTGCTGGAAGTTGAGAGCGGGGTTATCCGCTCATCTGACAGTCCACCAGACAAACCAGACTGTATGGCAGACTGTATGACTTGTCCGGTGGACGAATCCAAAGCCTTGAGAAATGCCGCTTTCGTGCCCGCCTTGATTGCATCATGCAAGCCATCCATCAGGGCAAGCTGGTTAGCATTGGCAAAGGTCTGATTGCCTTCTTTCTCAAACTCTAGACCGAGGGGCTTGATACGCTCATAGAATGCTGCTCGTTTGATGCCATAGCGATCGGGCAATTCTGCGACAGCGATGCGATCGAGGGTGGCTTCTGTCATGGGTTTAGGGGGTGTCTGGTGTGTCTGTCGAGGTGTCTGTCAGACAGATTCTACAGGCAAATCCGTCACGGTGTCGGATTTGAAATGAGCAAGCCATCCTAACCATGCCGCTCTTTACTGATACTCCCGTGGAAAGGTCATCAGTGGAGGGCGGCTCCGGTTTGTCTCTGTGGAATTCGGGCACTTTAAGCCCAACCAATTCCACGGGAGAAATTGAATATGGATTTTGTTGAACAGGTCAAAGAGTTGGCGCTGAAGGTGCCGGGTAAGCTGCCTCATGTTCAGACCGAAGCCGCGACGCGCAGCGCTCTGATTGATCCGGTGATTCGATCGCTAGGCTACGACACCAGCGACACGGAAGAAGTGGTGCCAGAGTTTGGGGCACATCTCAACATCCCCGGCATCCCCAAAGATAAGCGGGTCGATTACGCCATCCTCCGAGAGGGCAAGCCGATTATTTTGATTGAGGCGAAGCATCACAAAGACAAGCTGATTCAAGGGTTTGACCAACTGTTTGCCTATGCCATCACCACGGGTTGCCGGATTGGGATTCTGACCAACGGGTTGATCTGGCGGTTTTATGCGGACTTGGCGAACCCTGGAACGGGCAAGCTCGACAGCACCCCATTTTTAGAGCTTGACCTGCAAGATTTGAAGGAACCACTGCTGGAGGAGCTGCGCCCGCTGACCAAATCTGCACTCAACATTGATGGAATGCTGAAGGCGGCTGAGGAGTTGAACGGCGTGGGAGGGATCTTGCAGATTCTCAATGAGGAGTTTGATAACCCTAGCGATGACTTCATCAAGTTTTTCTATCAGCGGTTGGTCGAGGGTAAGCCATTTGTAGGCAATTCCAAAACCCTGTTTACAGGCTATGCCAAGCGAGCTTTTGGGCAGTTCATTCGTGCCAGGGTGAACAAGATGTTGGATGTTTCGCTGGGCAATGATGTGCTGATTACGCCGCCGCCGATCGAGCCGCCGCTACCCTTCAGTCCGGAGACTCCGGCTCCTGCCATTGTGACCACGGCAGAGGAACTAGAAGGGTTCTACATCGTTAAATCGATTTTGCGGGATGTGGTGGCAGCCGATCGCATTGTGGCGCGGGATGTGGCGAGCTACTTTGGCATTTTGCTGGATGACAATAATCGTAAACCCCTTTGCCGTTTGTACTTTAATAACCCTCTGAATAAGCGCTTGGGGATTTTGGTGCGTGGGAGCGATGAGAAGACTGAGGATAAATTTGCGATCGATTCCCTTGATGATATTTACAAATATTCTGAGCAGCTCAAGGCAGCAGCAGCGCAATATTTGGCTGAGACGGTTGAGGTAGTCGCCCCCTCATCGTGACATTTTCGGAAACATTTACCCCTAGTGTTTCCGAAAGTTGGCGATCGCTCCATACTCAAAGCCCCCGGCATTGTTTAATGCTGGGGGCTTTAGTTGGTGGAGGTTAGGCGGCGATCGCCAGTCGTCTACTTCTCAGCTTTCGCTGAAGATGAACAGCATTGCAGCAAACATGATCGCAAATCTCGTTATAAACATCATCAAAGCTGTCGATTTGATCGGCGTAAATCTCAGGGTCAAACTGATAGAGATAGAGCAAGGCGCATAATGTCATCCTCGTGCCACTGGCAGAAACCAAGTATCGCAATTCCGGCTTATGCCCCAACCCTTCCAGCGTTTTAAGTGTCGCCAATGAATCTTCTACCTCATTCAAATCCACGTAGAGCATGATTTGATTCCTCCCCAGCCTGAAAGGAAATTCATAGCTGTTAGGAAGTTCAACAGGCTTAGGAAAACTTGGGTCTGGAGTCTTCACCGGAGCAGTATCACGCTCACACCATAAGATGGCGATTTTATCAAAACTACCCAGAGGACGATCGCCCTCCAGGTCAAACCATTGGACTGATTGAGTCAGCCAATCTCCATTTGGATTGATTGGAATGTTTTTCTTGTCAGAGCAAAAACCGCAAGCTCCAATCTCTAGCGAAGTCGCAGCATTGAATACCGCGAAATATTGAACGGTTTCTCCCCAGTCGTGATCCTGTTCAGGGTTGATGCCATCCTCAGAGCAGACAACATCATAGACGGCTGTTATCGAACCTGCTGAACTGTCGGAGGCATATCTAGTGATACGAGTAACTATCCATTGTTTCTCAACCATCACCACAGCATCACCCAACTGAGGAGCAGTAGCGCTTAACCTGGTTTCGTAGTCGTGGCTTCGCCCTTCAGAAACATAGGTTTTAGGTAGACTGGGATGCCGAAATTCTTCAGGATGAACCAACGAATAGTGAATTAGATTAACCACCGTATGACCTCCAAATACATCTATAACGATTTTTTCCAAGGGAGATAGTATCGACGTATTCTCCACCTCCATTCTCAACCAAATATTTGCATCGCCGCTGCGCCTGACCTAGATCGTCAGCAAAAATATCTTGACTCTCTTCCTGAAATTCTTCTTCTGGATCTGGAAGCACCGGATATGTCGTGCTTCGCTGTTCCTGCCCATTGACGTACCAAACGTACCAGACCACGCCTAGGACGACGATCGTTTCCACGACGGGCACACCGATCACCGCCTGGGCACGGACGGATTGGGGCTTGAGTTGGAAGATTGAGAGAGCAAGGAGGGCGCTCGCAACTGTCCTTTTAAGCTTCATCGGATTGCTCCACAGAAACTCTACGCAGCTTGCCGTCAATCAGCTTGAATTCTTGTTCGTCAAGAAGTTCAACTGCTGCCCGCACCATGATCAGAATTTGTCGAGATACAGGACGTTCCTCGACCTCTGCCATTTGCTCGATCCGCCTTAACAGGCTTTCGTCATCGAACTGGACGGTAACCCTTTCTCCCTTTCGTGCCAACTCATCCACCGCTTTTAGACCTCGCATCTGATTGTATCCATAAACAGCAATACCCGCATAATAACAGCCTTTGCATGGTATTGGCATCCTATGGATGTCAAAGACTGCCAAACCTGCTATGCTTTCAGAATTCCAGAACTTCTAGAAATTCCAAGGAGAGTTATGGCTGAAAAACAACTGGTAGAGATCAAGGAATACACCTCGCTTGAGGAGGTTGCGGAGTCTTGGCAGGTCACGACCAAGACGATCAAAAACTGGCTTGAATTCATTTACAAGGCGTTTGAAATTGAATTGCCTCAGTCTGGCAATCTTCCAGCCTGGGGCGTTGAACTCCTGAATATTGCGGGCAAGCACATCTCACCTTTAGCGGGACAGTACTACCAGGAGACGGGCGAAAGGCGACGTTTGAAGGGTGCCGAATTTATCACAAAAATTCAGCGCTTGCGAGGTCAGGGGAAGTTCCAAGAATTCCAGAAATTCCAGAAATTCCAGAAGCCTGAACCAGCCGCCGAAGAAGAGGTAATGCTTGATGATATTGAGGATGATTTGTTGGCAGGACTCGCAGGAGCAGAGCGGGAACAGGATGATTTGTTTCTGAAGATGCGACGGGCGATCGCTACTAAAGAAGAACAACAGGTTGAAGAACTGGCTGACTTTATTGAGTCCTCGCCACAGCGAAAAATTCTCATGCTAAGAAATAAGTTGCAGCAGCGGGCTGCGCTTGCCTCGGTCCAGAGCAACAACCTCTCTCTAGGGGCTGTGGTTGAGGTTGCCTATTCATCGGAGGCGATCGAGGTATGAATCGCCGCCAATTTCTGCCGTCTATGTTGGGCTTCGGCATCTTTTTCGTCCTAGAGTGGCTGCGAACGCGCCCCGCTAACGCGACATTTCTCAATGACTGGATGGATAGTCTCTCTGGCTCTCCAGCCAGCAATCCAGTCGCGCCAGCCGCATCAGTCACGCCTTCGGATTTCCAGAAATTCTATATTGAAATCTACGGCAACAATTACATCACTCGCGATCAACTTGCATTGCTACAAAACGGCTCTGCAACTCATTGGTGGGACATCGTTAATGAGGGACAGAAACCTTATGGACGGCTCAAGGCTGACGATGATTTAGAGCATTATTACTTTCCCTTTTCCTTCGGGGACGGGGGCGTAATTTTGGTGTCTGACTCGACAGGGGCGATCGTTCATTGGGATGTTTCAGGAGCTGGTTTGGCTCCTCCGTTCCAACCTGCTGACCTGTCGGAGTATGTCTATTTTCCTCCTAGAGAGGTGGCGGTAGCTGATCCCGCATACCCGCCGCCGCCGCCCCAGGCAGAATGCTACTACCCATGATTCCGAGTCAAAGGGGGAGCTTAGACCCTCCCCCTTTGACCCAACCGCCCAACAATCCACCTTCAAACCGATCGATATCACACCCAAATTTATGAAGAACTGTTACAACAGCATTGACTCAACTCTAGCCGAGTCATCAACAGGGAACACACGACTTGCCGACAGATCCTTTGGGGTTCTGTCGGCTTTTTATGTCGTTTAATTTGATACAAGCGGACGTGTTAAAGATTGCCAAAAGATTGCCAAGAGTACAGGAATTCTGACCTCACCGCCCCCACGCTTATTTAGATGCTCATTTCCTACTCTTATAAGGGATGGAGGATCTTAGTTTGTCCTAAGAACAGCCTTGAGCCACAAAAAACCAGTGAATGGTTCTTTCAGTGCTTCTCACCCAATGAATCTGACGATCCCCTATCCAATGACGATAGCTATGATTGCCCCCAAAATACACAGATTGCAGCCGAGGTTTTTGTTCAGAAGAGGATTCTCAGAGACAGCCTTGGAGTCGTGTTGGATCGATGGGTAGATGCAGGTCTGATCCAGAGGCAGGAATATCGAGAGATGTTGCACCTGATTGCTCAACTCTCTAGGCTTTGAGACGATCGCCAATCTCTAATCCAGCCCGTTCAACGACGGCTCGGTAAACCTGCAAAAAATCCTCCAGCTTCATTGCTCTGACCTCCTGACAGATTTCGTCTACTGAGATCTCAGCCGACAAAATCTGGTCGTCCAGTTTGGCACTCAACTCTTCGTAGGTGATGTTGAGCAGGTCAGCAATGCGCTGCCGCGTCTCCTCGCCTGGAAAGGTCACCCCATCCAGGTATGCCTGGGCTGAGGTTGGTGAAACTTTTAATTCCTTCGCCAGCTTATTTCCTGACAGGTTGCGTTCACCACAATAGTCAATCAAAAGCTGAGAAAGCCGCTCTTTTCGTAGCTGTTGGCTCACGACGGGAATCCCCTAATCTGTGAGAACAGGATAAAGAAAATTGATTAGTAGACTAATCACTGATCTTTCAGCCAGACTTTCTGCTATTTTTAAAACAAGACTACTTGTTAAAGTTAACAGACCTTTGGTAATCTTTATGGCATACCCACAAACCGACAGAAAGCACGACCCCAGAATTGTGATTCCGGTCGATGACGACTTCAAAGAGAAAGTCGCAGTGGCGGTGATTCGCTATCGCATGGGCACGACTGCCCGATTTGGACGAGAAGCGTTTGAGCATTACATTCGCCATCTAGAAAAAGAATCTGAACCCATCAAAACCGAAGCCGCGTAGGTCGTAGGTCGAAGAAAAACAGCCTAAAAAAAGAACAGCCCCCCGACCAAGGAAAAGGCTGATCTTGTTGTAATGAAATGGAATTAAAGAGATGCGAAAGTTCATTGTAGAACTTGTCATCGTTGGCTCGATTCTACCAGTAATTTTACGGATTTACCACAGAGAACCCCAGAAAATTTGGGGCTGTGATCTGCTTGTAGCAAAGGAGGCGGCGTAGTGCCTACTCCTTCAGACCTAGCCTGCCTAACTAGGCTCGATATCCCCTGTCCTCCCAATTTGGAAGACGCGATCGCTGGAAACTATCAAAGTAGCCTTCGCTACATTGCTTTCCGCTGGCAACCAGCAGGCGATGAAGTCATCTACGACGATGGTCGGACAAGCGGTTCTGGAAATTGGCGCGTTTACATCCGCTTTACCTGTCACCCCAAGGTTGCCCCGTCATTGGTGGGATGGTGCCTGGGCGACAGTGACGAGGAGGCACTTCACTGGCTCTTGCTCGACCGTTGCGATCGCTGCTTCTATGTCGGCACATCCGAAACCGTTCAGAGCCTTCTAAAGAGTCAGCACCCCCCACGTCCGGCAATCTCAGCCGCCGAGTATGAGGTGATTCTGTCTCGTCTTACAGCCGCCATGACGCGCCATCAGGAAATAGAGCAACTGATCCGCGAAGCAGGCGTACTCCAATCCACGATGCAAACCTGGATGCAGCAGGAAGCTCAACAAATTACAGACCTAGAAAACTGGCTAGATGCAGCAGGAACCTCCTAATTCCTCAGCGCTTGCCCTCATTTTCGCTTGCCAACTTTCCACCTATGCGCCAATCCCTACAGGCTATGACTACTGCACCCTTAACGATTCTCAGAAAAGACTATCTCACGATAGTCGAAACCCTCGTAGCTGAGGCTCAACTCTCGGTGAGCCGCGCCGTGAAATTCTGTGCGGCGAAGTTGCTCAATGTATTTGAGCGTTTGACCACCTGGAAAAAGACCGCCTATTCTCTTCCTCTGGATAGCTGCCTATTCTGGATTCCCATATTCAAGAAACCGCGACAGGAAGACACGGGGCAGCAGCTAACGCTAGAGGTGGAAGAACCCTCAAAAATGCCGCGATCGCTCTACGACGAATTGCAGGGTGAACACTGCCGGGAATCCATCAGCAACGCCGTCCAACTCCTCCGGCGACTCGGACTGATTGACGTTCAATCCAATCCCTACAACGGACAGGATCGAACGTACTGGTACAAGCTGTATCTCGACAAGCTACATTCACCGACCCCGCAGGATGATATGCCGAGTCTCAAGATCGATGCATCGACTTCCATGATCGATGAACCGAACTGCGATGTCGGAATATCGCGCACGATCACAGAAAGCAGATCAGACGGCTTAACAGAATCTTTCTCACAGACAACCAATGAGCCTGTTGCTGAATTAGATCATTTTGATTCCGACCCAACCGAACCCATCAGCGAAGGCTTACTCACTCCGTTGCCGACCGTTAAGGGGGATGCTCGGTTAACCGCGCAAAATACTGGAGAGGACACTTTTTCCGCCGCCGCCGCGACCGTTGATTTTTCGCAGCAAATTAAGGCGCTAGGAATTGAACTCAACGACAATGTGCAACGCCGCATGAAAAAGTTTGGCGATCGGGTGCAGGATGCGATCGGCTACGTTGACGAACAACGGCAGGTATGGGCAGTCGGTAACCCCACCGGACTGTTTATGCGAGCGCTGAAGCGAGGCGATAAACCCTCCAGCACCTACCAGCAGCAAGCCCCCAAACCAACCTCGGCATACCATGACCCCAGCCGCTTCTGGGGATTTCTCGACAGCGCTAATGCCCGATTTAATCAGGAGGGAATTGCGCCCCTGGTGGTATGGCTAAACGGCTTGTGGCGCGAAGAAAAGGCGTACAACTTGGTGGAATATCTCCTTCGTGAAAGTGCGTGGGGTTGTCAGGCAGAAATTAACCGAGTTGAGGATGTAGTGGAGGTGGCATTTTGAGCAGAGCCAAAGCGATCGCTTCACCCCCCCAAATTTCGGAAACATTACCCCCTAATCTTTCCGAAATTCCCTCACTGAGTTATCAATTTTCGGAAACATTCACCCCCAATGTTTCCGAAGACTCAGCCGATTCTTTTGACCACCTGCTGCACAGCTTGCAAACCGAGCGCGATCGTCTCCATGCCATTGCCCTCCCCGGCACCGTCCAAGCCGAATCCAAGGGCAGCAAAACCTATTGGAAGCGGCATTGGTATGACCCTCGCAAAAAACGAGCAGTCAGCAAGTCAGTTTCTTTAGATCGGTTGGGACAGACCCGTGAATGCTGTGCGGCATGGCATCAGCAACAGGAGTTAGAACGGGCGATCGTGGCGCTGTGTAAATGGCGCGATCAGTTTGCAGTGGTGATTAACCGAGGGAGTAAAGATGACTGAACTGAAACCGGGTGACATGGTGGCGATCGCCGCTTATGCTGAATGGATTCGACAGGGTAGCGACTCGCTGCCTGAAGGCTGGTGGCAAACACTGCCGAAGTCTCGCCAATTCCTCCCCACAGTTCCTATCAGCCTATTGAGCCACGAACTCTTTGTAGCGTTCATGGCTGAGCATACCGTCCTGCAAATCTCGGAAGACGGTGCCAGAGCAAAAGTTCAGCACTTCAAAAATAATCGAGTTAGCGTCTTTGCGATCGAGCATTTGCAGCTATTGGAGGCAGCGCCATGATCCAGCTTGACCTACTCGACTACCAACCCGCCCCCGAAGAATTGGCACCGCCACCCGTGCGCGAGCCGCCCAACCCTCACCTCGTCGATTGGCTGAACGGTAGTCTTCTCTTCTACATCCGTCTGATGGGGAAATACATGGATGCAGGGATTGCAGAGCGGGATACAGGACAACCCAACGAGGAACGGCAAAAGATGAGGCGGCACATGATTTCGCATATTTCCCTTCTAAGAGAACAGCTTTTAGAACGGCTCCGCGAATTGGAGGGTGACTGAATGCCAATGCTGCGCGATCGTTCTCTGCAAACCCATACCTCAGAAAAACTATGATTGCTAAAATTCAATCCACTCAATCCACTCAACGTAGACAGCGCAAGCCAGCGGTTACCCCATCGACATTTAAAGAGGGCGATCGGGTTGAAATTATCGTCCCGGAAGGTCGGGCACCCCTGACGCATATCCCAGAAGGCGCAGTTGGAACGGTAACTTATATCGGACGACGCACACAGATTAAAGGTTCGCTCTACATTGCGCTCGATCACCCGCCTGATAAAAACAAGCGGAACGATGTTTTGGTCGATGTTCAGCGCCTCAAGTTGTTGGTTGAACTTCCAGAGCCAGAAAAGAGACTGGATTTAGTGTCTGTTGGTGAGGGCGATCGGGTTCGCGGAAGAACCCTGAAGGGCGATCGGGTTCGCGGAAGAACCCTGAAGGGCGACGTGGTTGAGGGAGTGGTTGAGAGTTTGGGCATTAAATACGTCAAACTCACCACGGGCAAAAGCGTTTGGATCGAGTCAGTTGAGATCATTGAGAGAGCTGCGTCTCCTGTAGAGACAGATGAGATTCAGGTGGTAGCGATCGTCCCCGATCTCTTCAGAAAATTTGAAAAGCTTGTGTCCTGTGAGAAATTGATCCAAGACAAAATCAAGGGGATATTTGAGTGGGATGAGCGGGACTGGGTGGCGATCGGCTCATCTGCTGACTTCGTTGTGGCTGTCGAAGTTGTATCTCAATTGCGATGGGGAAAGCCAACCTATAGTTACCGTGATAATCCTGGGAGCTACACAGGTCAGCTTGTTAAGCACCGTCAGCGGTATTACGTCTTAACAGACATCAAAATTAAATTTGTACCCATTGAAAATACAGTTTTATCACAACTCAAACTGCTGATAGAGAATGTGACCGATAACCTGTTTTGGATGGATGAATGCAGCTCAATATATGCCCCGGAACAGGATAATTTTGAGGCATACAAAACCTGGGAGATTCATATCGACAGAGACTTATCATCTGAAGACACTTTTGCTGGGATTGATCTAGTCCATCGAGCGTCAGGCGGCTGGTGGGGAGTCTCAAAAGCAAAGCTGGGCTGGTCAGATGAAGCCGAGGCAATCGAGTGGACGAAACAAATCATCGACCAGGTTGAAGCGATTAAAGCAAGGCTCAATGATGACTCTGAGCAAGACCCAACCCCGATCGCAGAATCCTACGATCGACAACCCACTCAAGATGAAGTCGATGAAGCCAACTGGGGATATCAATCTGATATCAAAGAGACATCAATTCTCAGCCAACTGCTAGAAAAGCACGGGCTTGAACCCATTCAAGCCGCCTACTTTCAAGGGCACCAACCCTCTAAATATGCAGCTTTTTCAGAATGGCAACTGTTTTATGATTCCAACTTGGGTTGGATGGGATTAATCTATCAACCCTCCAACGAGGCGTGGATCAAAGATACGGAACTCAACTTTGGAGAAGCAATTATCTGGCTGCAAGCCCTCATCCCGCCCATAGAACACGAATGGCTTGAAGCCAAAGGGCAACTCTCCCTACTATCCCAACCCAGTACCCTATCCACTCTGGAAACCGAAATCGAGCAAATTTATAGCCAAGCTCAAGAATCAGAAGAAACCGCGATTCGGGCAGGGCGATCGGCAGTGCAGCTCTACTATGAACTCGGCGGCAAGCTGCTAGAGGCTAAAGCCCAAATCAAACACGGGGAATGGCTCCCCTGGCTCAAAGCCCGCAACATCCCCGAACGGAAGGCACAACGGGCGATCGAAATTGTAAATAATTGGGATGTCGTTTCCAAATCCGACACCGTGACGGATTTGACCTTAAGCGATGTTTCTAAACTGCTGAAAGCATCCAAGCGTCTTAAAGCTGAGAGCGAACCCACATTGCCTCAACCTCAGAAGGATGCAGCAGCGCCGGAAATAGTGACAGCAGAGGTACACGGCTTCGCAGATACCGCTAGGGTCGCACCCTCTGCTTCTCCTCAAATTTCGGAAACATTGGGGGTCAATGTTTCCGAAATTTCCGCCTCGTCCACTGCACCGCACCAACCCTCCGAATTAGCAGTTGAGGCACCCGTCCAACCCACCTCCGCACCCATAGAAGTAGTTGAGGCACCTGTATTAGTAGATTCTGCCTCTTCAGACCCAGACTTTAAGTTTTCAGTTTATGGATTGGAACTGTCTGGAAATCAGCTTTTCAAACTGGAGACTCATGCCAACGAGTCGGGATTATCGATCGTGGAATACCTGATTCAGATGGTTGATAATTTGCCCTAAGTCCAGCTCCGATCATTCGCGCCTTGCTCCGATCGTTTCCCTGCCAAGTCCGCTCATTTCAGCCAAAACCATGCAACCTACTAACATCCCTGAACTCCAAAAACTCCTCACCCAAGCAGACCCCCTCACCCTCTATATCAACCCTCATGAAGCATTTTGCCTCGTTGGGGTTTTACAACTGGCACTCCGTCATCCTGGGCTTCAGTCAACCAACGTTGCTGGTGTTGTGGCATTGTCATGCGCGAAACAGCTTCAGGAAAGATTGGGAGAAATTCACCCCACGATCGCCGCTGCTCTGGAAGAATGGGATGTGACGAAAAACCAACCCAGCGGCGATACCTTCGACGATGATGAATTTGATGATGATCCGGTTGTCATGTGGGATGAAGAAGATGGACCCATCCGCGACTCAGAATTGCGGCAAATATGTGAGGACGTGGTGCAAGCCGATTTCATCTCAGCTTGGGCAATTCTCACAGCAGATGCCATTCCTTTAAAAAACATCTTTCCTAATGGGCGAGTGCCGATCGCCTCTCCCTTCACCTTCCAGCCCCAAGAATCAGCCCCACCCTGCTATCTGGTCGATGCTTCGCTGTTGAGCGAAGAACAGATCGTGGCTCTAGGAGTTTGGACGTTTGAGGTTCATCAACCCGACTGCGCTACAGCAGAGGACGGCATTGCTTACGTTCGCACGGGATTACCGCTGAAATCTGATTGGTTTGACAATGCGATCGGCTATCGCCCAATCCCTGTAAACTATCTCCCCAATGGATTACCCTTCCAGTGGCAAAACGAAACAAGCGAGAGATTATCAGAAGCGATTCAATACTATTTTGAACACGCACTAGACTCCGCTAAGACACAACCCACACCAGAGCAAGTTGCCCTCATTCGCGGCTTTCTATGGCATTACATCAATGAGCCTTGCTGGTACAAAATGATGGATAAAAGGTTTCAGGATGGCTTGGAAAAACTGAAGAAACAGATTCGTCGCCTTCACGAAGTGCAGGATATTTCCCGCTGTCTAGAAAGCTTTTTGGAACTCGGATTAGACCCCTTATGAATTATCAAATTACTGTTCACACGTAAGAACATAAGAACATAAATTGTCCCAACCTCAACAACACAGTACGATTCAACTAGAGCGATTCACCATCATGGCAAGACCAACCCTAGAAGAACTAGAGCAACGCCTTAAATTACTGGAAGCAGACCAGGGATGGATGCGCTTGGTCTTGAAAAGCAATGGCATTGATGGACCGTGGGTGACTCCTGCCCAGGCTGGTGCAGTGCTGGGGTTGAGCCGCGATCGCCTGATGGATGCGATCGGTAAAGCCGAAGCTCTGAGAATCGCCAAAAAACAAGGTTTTCTAACCTATGGAAAACACTACCGCAACGACCAAGACGAAAGCTCTGATAAACCAGCTTGGAAAATAAACTTACCCGCCTTTAGTGAAGTTTGGCACGCAACCCCGCCCGATCAAAGGAAAGTAGGTTGAAAGATTTACTGATCAGCCAGCTCCTCTAGCCGTCGCATCCGCTCAAACACTTCCTGATGCTGCGCCTGACTGATCGCCTGATGATAAGTCTTCGTGTGAATCTGCACACTATGCCCCGCCCACTTCGCCCCGATCGAATCAGGAATCCCTTTCATCACTGTGCGAATACACCAGGCATGACGTAACGCTTTGGGGCTATGGGGGATCTTGATTTGTCGGAACGCCGTTGTGATTTTCTCACCCAACACGTTATTGCTCTTTCCCTCCGTGTCGATCGCTGGAAAGACCACATTCCACGGCTGAAACAGTTCTCTCCAACTCGCTGGACAAGGATAGGTCAATCGCGTCCCCGTCTTCGTCTCGTTGAACACGCGCAGCTCGTCGAGGGTTGGCAAGATGCGTTCTAGATCTAGATTGAACAACTCAGACGGACGAATCCCATAAATCGCCATCACCCCATACGCCCACTTCCAAGCCGGACTGGTAATGTTCTTCCAAATCTCAACCACCTCATCATCAGTCGGCAAATGCTCAGGCAGAATCGGTTCCGCCTCGTACCCCCGCTTCAATTCCTTCAACTCAACCCGAAACTCATCTAATTCCGCAATGTCGATCGCCCCTTGCTTCGCCGCAAACTCTGCCAACTTGCGAAACGACATACAATACAACTCACGGTTCCTGGATGCGGCTCTAGAACGCTTCGTCAACGTATCCCTCAGCAATTCAATGCTCAAGGGCTTATCCTGCGGCAACTTCTGAAAGTAGAGCCAATAATTCTTGTGATACGAATTTTCCTTCGTCGGGTTGCGCGCCGTCTTCTCCCAGTGCCAAGCCGTGTAGCGCTCCACCCATTCACGCACCAACTCAGGTGGTTTGTGCGCCCCTTTAAGAAAAGGCTTCCAATCAAACCGACCCCAAACAAGCTGACTGTCAATGTCTTTTGCCTTAGCGATCGCTACCTTCAGCCCTGACACCGTAGCACTGCACTCTAAAGCCAACTCCGTCCGTCCCGCCTCCCTCTCCCCCGGCTTTGGGGGAAAATGGCGCGATCGAACATAGAGCTTCCCGCCCTTCGCCCGAATCGTCAGCCGTTCAAAGCCCCGGTTTGCCTCCCGAATCCGATCGGCAAGGTCAGATGAGTTCGCCATATCCTTCCCCCAAATTGCCCCCAATTGAGGTGATAACCACCCTCAATCAGCTTAAGAATACTGTTGTAGTTAAGTCAATACGCCCCCAACCATTGAGGCTGAAAGCGTTACTGGGGTTAGAAACGGAGAGGGAGGGATTCGAACCCTCGGATACCCCTAAAGGCATCAACAGATTAGCAATCTGCCGCTTTCGACCACTCAGCCACCTCTCCAGAGGTTTGAGCTTACTAATAATAGCAGATCTTATAAGTTTGTAGCTTAGATTTTAATTTTTTAGTCGATCGATTTACAGTAAGCGGCTGGGGTTTGGATTAGGCAGCTATATCTAGCCCAATCTCCCTTGCCGACTTTCACCTGTGCTACCATCATTATCAATCTCACTACCTACTATATATTCAGCCAAATGGCAAAGGTTCTGGTGTTGAACGCCTCTTACGAACCACTCAACATTACAAGCTGGAGGCGAGCGGTTGTATTGTTGATTAAGGGAAAAGCCGAGCAGGTCGAGCATAATGGCAAGCTAGTGTACTCTGAGCTGCCCCTCCCTACTGTAATTCGGCTGCGTCACTATGTGCGGGTTCCCTACAAAGAAATTCCGCTAACCCGCCGGAATATCCTCCATCGTGATGGTCATTCTTGTCAATACTGTGGCTACTTTGGAGATGATTTGACTTTAGACCATGTGATTCCCCGATCGCGCGGGGGAGGTGAGACTTGGGAGAATATCGCGACCGCCTGTGTGCGCTGCAACGTCAAGAAAGGCAGTCGTACTCCTAAGGAAGCCAATATGCCCTTACGTACGCCTCCTCACCGCCCTTATAGTGGTTTGTACTTTGAAGTGGCAAAGCACGTTAAAAGCGGTGTTCACAAAGAATGGCAAAAGTATGTGATCGGGACTTGAGCCTGAGCGCGATCGCCTGAGCTGTTTCCTCAGCGAGTTTTGTCATTCGGATTTCCCCCCTCCGAATCATGTTTATTCTTAAGTTTTTTGCGAAGATCAAGATACTGATCTACTGAGCTTATTCTGTACGCTGGTCTGAAATAAGATTTAACCGGGATAATGACTCAGTTTCTCGATTAAGACAATAATATGAAATTGGATTCGCTTCAGTCTGATGAAGGTTTGCTACTCACAACATCATCTACCGTTCCGGGGGCACTTTTCACCGTGGCGCACCCGATGCAAGATGACCCTGCCATAGAGATTGAGTCTATCAGAATAGGATCTGGGCAAGCAGGGGCAGGGCTATCGAGCAGACGACTGGTAGAGCAAAAGGTAGATGCTCTCCGGCAAGTTTTGGAAAAGCAACAGGGCGATCGCCAACTCGTAATTCTACAAGATTTTCCCGACCCCGATGCCCTCTCTTGCGCCTGGGCTTACAAGCTAATTGCGCAGCAGTACGAAATCTACTGTGATATTGTTTATGCTGGAATGCTGAGCCATCAAGAAAATATCGCGCTGGTCAAGCTGACAGGCTTACCTGCTCAACGGTGGACACTCCAGGCAGCCAAGGAGAAACTTTCAGCCTATCAGGGCTGTGTGTTTGTGGATAACCAGGGCACCACAACGCAGCTAATGGCACTGGTGCAGCAAGCAAATCTGCCAATTGTGGCAGTGATTGATCACCATAGCGCTCAAGACGATCTCAAGCCTCAGTTTCTCGATATTCGCCCTCAAACCCGGGCAACGGCAACTATTTTCACTCACTATCTGCAAGCCGGACTGCTCAAGCTCGACAGCAACAACAGCGAGCATATTAAATGTGCCACGGCACTGATGCATGGGCTACGATCGGACACTAATCGGTTGATGCAGGCGCAGGAAGAAGATTTTATGGCGGCGGCTTACCTGAGCCGTTTCTATGATGCTCAACTTTTGAATGCGGTGCTGCAAGCTTCTCGCTCTAAGCGGGTGATGGAAGTGATTGAGCGATCGCTCCGTAACCGGGTTTTGCAAAACAACTTTTCGATCGCCGGAGTCGGCTACTTGCGCTACGACGATCGGGATGCCATTCCCCAAGCCGCAGATTTTCTAGTAACCGAAGAAAATGTCCACACGGCTGTAGTCTACGGCATTGTCCGGGATGAAGATGAGGATCTAGAAATCGTCATTGGCTCTCTCCGCACCAACAAGCTCACCTTAGATCCTGATGAGTTTATTAAAGAAACCTTTGGGCAAGATGCTCAGGGTCGTTATTTTGGCGGCGGGCGATCGATGGCGGGTGGATTTGAGATCCCTATGGGGTTTCTGTCTGGGTTTAACGAAAATCAAGACTATACCCGCATTAAGTGGGAAGTGTTCGATGCTCAGATTAAGCAGAAGCTTTTTAGGTTGGTGAATCCTCAGTAGCGTGGGGGTTTAGCCTTTTTGCCATAACACCAAAACCACGCCGCAGACGATAAAGCCCAAGCCCAGCACCCGCTCGAAAGGAATTGATTCCTTAAAAATGAAATAGCCCAGTAGCACTGAAAACACATAGCTGAGGGCGATCGAGGGTCCCACAATGCTTAGTTTGACGCGGGTGAGCAGGAGAATATAGGCGATCGCTCCCACGGCATAAAACGTTAGCCCAATCACCAATTCTGGCGTAGTGGCAATGCTAATAATGTGTGCGATCGCATTGCCCGCATTCACTTTACCTAGTTTGAGCGCCCCCGTTTTTAGAAAAAACTGCCCAATCACGCCTGCCACAATCGACATCAGCAATAAACCCAATTCTTGTAATGCCACTACTTCATTTTCCTGTGCAGATGTAGCTTTCCAGTTTACGGCAGGGTAGGCGATCGGGAAACAGTGTCTCGGTGCTTCGCCAAATTTCTGCTCAGTACTCTTGCCAAACTAAAGGCTATGTAGCTGATCCTACTTTCGTGGTTAAGAAGACCAACGGTAAACTAGGAACGAGGTAAAAAGGGGGAGTTATGGCTAGCAAGATTCAATATTTTTACACCGATGAACAAATAACGGTGTGGTTGCAAGGGCTACTCAGCATTGCTTGGGCAGATGGTTGTTTCGCGCCTGAAGAAAAAGCGTCAATTACGACCCTGATGGAACAAGATTTGGCTCCGGCGATCGACTTAGAGTCGGCAATGACTATTAGCCCCACCGAACTAGCAGCGGTTCTAGGGCAAGATTCTCACATGGCTGAAAACTTTTTGCGAACAGCAGTCATGGTGGCGATCGCCGATGGCACCTACTCCTTGCCCGAAGATGAACTGCTTCATCAGTTCTGTGCTGCCCTTGGTCAACAGCCCAAAGCATTAGAATCATTGCGGCTCACCTTAAGCGATCGCGCGGATGGCGTGTCTCCTGCTTCATGCCCAGAGCGGTTACTTAGTCCTGTGCAAGATTGGCTCGATCGCCTGGAAGTCCAAGATCCTCGCCTAGCAAGATTTTTGTGCCGCATGATTCCCTCCCAGTGCCCTTTTGAACGAGATGTCACGCTGTTTGGTCGAAAAATTGTCCACATTCCGCCTATGTGCAAAATTAATCCTCTCTACGAACAGCTAGTGGGGCTACGGTTTCGGGCGTTGTCGTACTTGGCAGATCAGTGTCAGGAAGATGTGGCGAAATATTGTTAAGGCAAATTGACCGTTCTCTCGCCCCCTAAATCCCCCAATTTGGGGGACTTTGAAGGGGTTGGAAGTCTCCTAAATTGGGGGGTTAGGGGGCTTTCATACTTGCATTCAGCAACGCCTTGTTAAGGCAAATTATTAAGGCTGTAATTATGAGCGCTGTAAGCTGTCGCCTGTTGTTTTTCGGGTAAATGCATTCCAGGTTTCCAGCACTTGAGGCGGAGAACTAAGGAGGCGCGATCGCTTTTCATTGCTCAAGCCAATGACCTGAGTGAAATCTGCCCCAGCGATATTTTCCAGCGCTTCAAACTCCGCATCAGTAAAATCTACCGCGCGCAAATCTGCCCCAGCAAAATTTGCCCCATTCATCCGAGCTTTCCGCAGAGAAGCCCCTGTTAAAAACGCTTTACGCAAATCGGCACTGCTTAGCCTTGCGCCCTGCAAGTTCGCCCCTGTTAAATCGGCACCGCTCAGGTATGCACCTAAAAGATTTGCCTGTTGTAAATCGGCATGGCGCAAATTTGCCGTGTTGAGGTTGGCACCATTCAGGTTAGCGTAGGGTCCGATCGCCCCTGAAGACTTGAAATTAAACCCTTCTGTCCAAACAGTTTGAGAGTCATACCGCGCCACCTGAAGCTTTGCGCCTTCCAAGTTGGCACCACTCAGATCAACCTGCTCTAAGTTGGCACGGAATAAGTAAGCATCTTGCAAGTTGGCTTGGCGCAAGTTCGCCCCTGTTAAATCTGCTCCGCGTAAATCAGCTTGAGTAAGATTTGCTCCACTTAAATTTGCTCCCCGTAAATTAGCGCCGATAAAGCTGACACTGCTAAGATCCACATTCTGTAAGTCAAGTTCGTGCAGATCATATCGATAGAGATCTGGAATGGGCGATCGCTTTGAGAAATCCGCCAGAGATTGTCCCGCTTTGAGTAGGGCTAGAAGTTCAGAGGAAGGTTGCCGAATTGCTTGGCTAATCATGGGCTAGATTGGCTGAATTATGGGCTAAAAATACATAGCAGAATCAGAGTATCTTACCCTTAGGAACCGTTTAGGAGAAACCGAAATGCCCCGCCGTTCCATTCTGGTGCCGGATGAAAGCCTCTGCTGTGACAAAACCCAGTAATATAAAAAATGGTAATCCGCCCCCAAACTTATGAGCATCGCCAATATTTCAGTCAAAACCATCGATCGCCAAGACCAAACCCTCAGCAACTATTTGGGCAAAGTCCTATTGATCGTCAACGTGGCATCTCAGTGTGGCTACACGCCTCAATACAAGGGCATGGAGGAGCTTTACCAGAAATATCAGGCGCAAGGATTTGAAATTTTGGCGTTTCCCTGCAACGACTATGGAATGCAAGAGCCAGGGAGCAATGAAGAAATTCAGCAGTTCTGCTCAACCCGCTACGACATTAGCTTTCCACTATTCGACAAAGTTCATGCCAAAGGATCACAGCAGCATCCGCTTTACGCTGAGCTAACTCAAGCAGTAGAACCCAAAGGCGAAGTATCTTGGAACTTTGAAAAGTTTTTAGTGAACAAAAAAGGTGAAGTTGTAGCGCGATATAAAAGTGCGATCGCCCCTACTGACACCGCTTTAGTAACGGCGATCGAAAAAGAGCTTGCTCAGTAAACTTTGGAGTTTTCAGAAAACCCATGCAGCCACCCCCCCTAACCATGATGGAATTCTTTCGTAAAAGCGAAGGAATGTGGTTAACGCAACGAGCCGTCCATCATTTTGACACCGCCTCAGCCGATGAATCTGGAGACTCCAACCTCTACATCTCTCTGGTAGCAAAAGACGATCCTCGTAGCCAAGAGATCTGCAAGCAGCAAAACATTGATCCGGCACAAGCCAGCGGCGGCGGCTGTTTCATGTGGCAAGAAAATCAAAATACTGCACCGCCCAACTCTGAACAAGCGGCAGTTTTAGTAGACATACCGGATGATGAAACGGGGCGATCGGGCAAGCTGTTGCGCAACCAGGGCTATGTCGAAAAAATTCCAGTCGTTAGCCGCTATTGGTTTGGACAAGATGGCATTTTGACCATTGATACCGAGTACGAAACCAACCAAGGACAAGAGCGCTGCTGGTTTTTAACGGATGATTTTCGGGTACGAGTTAGCACCGTGCGAACCACCAACGGTATTTACCTAATGACCTATTGCTCCGAGCGACGATGTGTCATGGATGACACCCTAGAGCAAATGGTGAAGAATAATCTAATGAGAGCCACAGAATAATCCTTGGGATAGATGCTTAGGCAAATGTTAAGGATTGTTGCTTTCTTTCAGCGATCGCAGGCGGCATTTGCAAGCATCCCGTATTCTCAAAAGGCAAGGCATACCTGTTTATAAAGCTGTTGATATCGTTATGTACAAACCTTTTCTCAACCATTTAGAACAATCGCTTTTTCAACGGTTTGATTTGCAAAGTCGCCCCATTCCCGCCGGATTAGAGCATCAGGTGAGCGATCGCGGTAGAAGCCCCGCCACCATTCAAAGCTGGAGCTACGAATGCCCTGAATTCCGCAAAATTCGTTACACCTACATTGATGCAGGCGCGAGTGCCCAAATTTTCAACAGCGTCATTTATCCCAATCCGCAATATCGGTTGCCCTTGCTAGGAATTGATTTTCTATCTTTCGGGCAAGTCAAAAACCTGATTGTCATGGACTTTCAGCCGCTTTTTCAAGATGAAGCTTACCTAGCAAAGTACATTTATCCGCTCAAAACGCTTCATGATCAATATCCAGATTTGGCTCAAAATTTAGAGATGAAGTTCTACGACGCAAACCAATATTTCTCTAAATATCTTTTATTTGCTAAAACCGACCCAGAAACCGTCAAAACGCGGGTATTTGAAGCGTTCAAAGATTACCTCAATCTCTACTGGCAAATGTTGGCAGAGGCAGAACCCTTGCACGATCCAGAAGACACACAACAAATTGTCAAAGCGCAGAAAGATTACGACCAATACAGCGCCGATCGCGATCCGGCATCAGGCTTATTCAGCAGCTACTTTGGGCACGAATGGTCAGAGCGGTTCTTGTATGGATTCTTGTTTGAAGATGCTGTGCCTTTAGCCAGCGCAGCCAAACGCTAAATTACCAACGCTAAATTACCAACGCTAAATTATTTCAAACTTAACGGCAGCAGCCTTTATGGCTTTATCCTTATGACCTTATATCAACCGTTTTTAGATGAAGCGATCGCCATCTTGCGCGATCGTTTGGATTTGCAACCCTATCCCATTCCGGTAGGTTTCGAGTCAAAATCGGCAAGGGTCGGCAAAGGCAAACATGAAGAAGAAGTTCTCACCACCAGCTATGGCTATCAGTCGCCCAAGCTCAGGCAAATCCGAGCCGCGCACGTTCAAGGCGGTGGCGCTTTGCAAGTTCTGAACTTCGTCATTTTCCCCATCTCAACTACGATTTGCCCTTCTTTGGAGCCGACTTAGTCACGCTTCCTGGTGGTCACCTGATCGCCCTAGATATGCAGCCCTTGTTTCGAGATGACCCTGCCTACCAAGCCAAGTATACTCAGCCCCTCCTGCCCATCTTTGAGTCTTATCAGCAGCATTTGCCCTGGGGCGGTGACTTTCCAGAAGAGGCTCGTCCGTTTTTCTCACCCGCGTTTCTCTGGACACGCCCTAAGGAGACAGAACTGGTCGAAACTCAGGTTTTTGCCGCTTTCAAAGATTACCTACAGATGTATCTAGATTTTGTCGATCGTGCCGAGCCTGTCACTGATGTTGAAACCTTAAGAAATATTGAGAATTCCCAGCTTAGTTATTTACATTATCGCGCCGAGAAAGATCCAGCCCGTGGAATGTTCAACCGTTTTTATGGCTCAGAGTGGACTGAAGAATACATTCATGGGTTTTTTGTTTGACCTAGAGCGACAACGGGCGATCGCCTCTGCCTAAGTCTTTGAGGCTCTTTGACTTCCTCCTGTGGGAGTCGAAAAATCTACCCGATGGTGTACGACGTTTTCTTTACTATTCTGTCGCCTTTGTAACGTATTGCTAACTTCTCTTCAAAAACGATCCAACGACATAGTATAAAAAATGATAGAAGATAAGAAGAGCAGGGATTGGTTGGCTCAATTATTGATTCACCAGACTCTCTAGTGTTTTAAGTCGTGTAAAGCTTTCCATACTTTTTTAAGATTGGAGTTTTGCTTCAGGCTTGCACAACACTCAATTTGAAACTAACCATACTCAAACTAAACACATTAGGAGATCGAGTTTATGTTGGACGCATTTGCAAAGGTAGTCTCTCAGGCTGACGCACGAGGTGAGTACCTAAGCTCTTCTCAACTGGATGCTCTGAGCGCCATGGTTGCAGAAGGCAACAAGCGCATGGACACCGTTAACCGCATCACCAGCAACTCTTCTACGATTGTGGCAAATGCTGCTCGGTCGTTGTTTGCTGAACAGCCCCAGTTGATTGCTCCTGGCGGCAACGCTTACACCAGCCGCCGCATGGCTGCTTGTTTGCGCGACATGGAAATCATCTTGCGCTACATCACCTACGCAATGTTTGCAGGCGATGCTAGCATCTTGGACGATCGCTGCCTCAACGGTCTGCGTGAAACCTACCAAGCACTGGGCACCCCCGGTTCTTCCGTAGCAGTGGGCGTGAAGAAAATGAAAGAAGCTGCGATCGCGATCGCTAATGACACCAACAACATCACCCGTGGCGACTGCAACAGCCTGATGTCTGAATTGGGTAGCTACTTCGACAAGGCTGCTTCTGCTGTTGGTTAATTTGGTTTCTTTCCTTTTACAAACCCTATCGGAGATACTCGCATCATGAAAACACCTCTAACCGAAGCAGTCTCTACTGCTGATTCCCAAGGACGTTTCCTTAGCTCCACCGAAATCCAAACTGCTTTCGGTCGTTTCCGCCAAGCTGGCGCAAGCATGGAAGCTGCTAAAGCTTTGACCTCTAAGGGTGAGTCCCTAGCTTCTGGCGCTGCTAACGCAGTGTACCAAAAGTTCCCATACACCACCACGATGCAAGGTCCTGCATACGCTTCTAGCCAAGTTGGCAAAGAAAAGTGTGCTCGTGACATCGGCTACTACATCCGCATGGTGACGTACTGCCTCGTTGTCGGGGGTACAGGTCCTATGGATGACTACCTCTTGGGTGGTTTGGCTGAAATCAACCGCACGTTCGAGCTATCTCCTAGCTGGTACATTGAAGCGTTGAAGTATGTCAAAGCAAATCATGGCTTGAGCGGCGACCCTGCTGTTGAAGCGAATTCCTACCTCGACTATGCCATCAACGCGCTGAGCTAGTCTTGAGTCTCGCCCGGAGGGATCAGCAATTATCGGCAAGCCCATGATCGGCAAATGTCGAAGATTGTTAATTCCTCCGGGTATTTTTTTGCCCTCTGGGTTTCTTTCCCCTATGCCTTCCATTCCAGAAGAACCCCAACCCGATTTGACTATCGAGCAAGCGATCGCCAACCTGCAAGGCGAAGACTTAGGGCTGCGTGTCTATGCTGCCTGGTGGCTCGGGCGTTTCCGGGTCGATGCCCCCGAAGCCATTGATACTTTAATTGCGGCACTCACCGATGAAGCCGATCGCACGGGAGTAGGGGGTTATCCGCTCCGACGCAATGCGGCACGGGCACTAGGGAAGTTGAGCGATCGTCGCGCCGTTCCCGCTCTCATTACCGCCTTAGAATGCTCCGACTTTTACGTGCGAGAAGCAGCGGCACAGTCTTTAGAGATGCTGAACGATCCGTCTGGTCTGCCCCAATTAATCGCGCTGCTAAACGATAATGTACCCGGAACTTTGCCTGCTCCCGAACCGCCCCAACTCACGCAACCTTTCGATGCCATTTTAGAAGCCCTAGGCACCCTAGGCGCAACTGCTGCCCTCTCAGACATCCAGCCTTTTTAGAGCATCCTTTGCCCCGCATCCAATATGCTGCCGCGCGGGCAATGTACCAACTCACATCGAGTGAAGCCGCCACGCAGTACAGCGATCGCCTCATCCACGCGCTTTCCGGTGACGAACTTCAGCTTAGACGAGCAGCATTGGCAGATTTAGGAGCGATCGGGTGTTTGCCAGCCGCAGAAGCGATCGCCCAAACCCTCGCAGAAAACAGTCTTAAACTCATCGCCCTCAAAGGACTGCTGGAAAAGCAACTTGAGCAAACTCCACTCCCCGATTTATCGGCAGGAGCTATAAAAGTCATGGCATTGATGGATGAATTATTGTAAGAGTTAAGTATGGGATTTTACCCTTCACCCTTCACCCTTTTCCCCTCATGTCTGAACGTCTCCAAACTCTCATTCAAACTGTCGAAGCTGCCGATTCATCGACTCTCCTCATTGATGCCGTCCAAGATTTAGCAGCCTCCGGGCTAGAGGGCGCAATTCCCACCTTAATTCAAGCATTAGGCTACAACAATCCGGGAGCCGCTGTTGCTGCTGTCGATGGACTGATTCAAATTGGCGAACCTGCCGTGTCTGCCCTGTTAGAACAACTCGATCAGCATAACTACACCGCTAGAGCCTGGGCAATTCGGGCGCTGGCAGGCATTGGAGATCCACGCGGATTGGTAACGCTGTTGGGTGCTGCTACCGCCGACTTTTCCCTGAGCGTTCGTCGGGCTGCGGCTAAGGGGCTGGGCACGATGAAATGGCATTGGTTCCCCAAAGATTTGCTAGAAATTGCTCAAGAAGAGGCGCTAGAGTCACTGTTATTTGTGGCACAGCAGGACGAGGAGTGGATCGTTCGATATGCCGCAGTGGTGGGATTGCAGGCGTTGGCAGGCGCTATTACCGCTTACCCAGAATGGCGATCGCAAATTCACGCCCAGTTTGAGCAAATGACCACCCAAGACAAGAGTTGGGCAGTCCGCGCCCGTGCCTGTGAAGCCCAACGCCAGCTTAAAATTGCCGTTGAATCTCCTCAACCTCAAGACGAGCAGCCCTCTAGCTTGCAATCCCATGATTGGCAATCGGTTTTAGCCAACCTATACGAACGCAAAGGGCACGAGCGGCTAGTGCTATCCGAAGGAGATCCGCGTCGATATCGAGATTTGGCAGTGGCGATCGGGCGCAAGGATTAAGCAAAATCGAAAATATTTGTCTCTAGGCACTCAATCTGAGATGATCGAACCATAGAAAATTTTGTTGATTAAATTCTTTAAAAAGTAATCCATAAAACATAAAAGATGACTGAATCCACCCCAGCCGCAACCCCTGAAGAATTAACAGAAGCGATCGCCGAATTAGAGCAATACCGCGATCGTCTGGTTAACGACACCCTGTCAATGGCACAACGGGCAAAAATCATGCGGGCAGCGGCATTGGCAAATTTAGAACCAGAGTTAGCCAAAATTGATGCCGCCCTGCAAGCCCTCCGCGATCAGCAAGCGACGCTCACCCTGAATCACTAAAACCATCTAATCACTAAAATTAATTACTAAAATCATCAGTAATTGGAAACAATGAGTAACGCGCTCCACAAGCAATCCGAAGGCGATGCAATGCTTCAGGCTCAAGCCGAACTAGATGCCCTGGTTTATCAGGTGAATGAGCAAATCACCCTAGAAACCTTCGACCCTAGCGATCAGGCGACCCTCAGACGAATGGTGTTTGATGGATTGGGCGATGCTAGAGGCTTATTTCGGCTACGAGTTGCTGAAACCCTTAGCGAAATTGGCGAACCCGCTACGCCTTTTTTAACCGAAGCTTTAGCAAACGATCCAAACCCAGTGGTGCGCCGTGCTGCGGCAAAAACCCTCACCCTAATTGCCGATCCAACCGCAGTTCCCACCTTACTCAACGCCTTCTTAAACGACAAAGATACGGTAGTGCAAGGTTCTGCTGCCGGAGCATTGGCTCGTACAGGTGAAGCCGCTGTGCCAGCATTGCTGCAAATTTTAGCCGCACCCGAACATCCCGAAAGCACTAAAGGGCACGCAGCCTGGGCATTGGCTTTTATCGGCTCTGAGGCAACGGATTTGCTGTACAAAGCGCTGGATTCTGACTCTGTGGATGTGCGGTGCGCGGTGATTGGGGCGATCGCCCATGTTGCCCAAGAGCAAGCCGATGAGCGTTCTTGTAAAGTCCTAGTCTCTGCCCTCACCGATCCCGAAGCTGTGATTCGCACTGAGGCAGCCTCGGCTTTAGGACAGTTAGATTATGCTCCCGCCATTCCCCATTTAATTCTGGCGCTGAAGGATAGCGATGTGGAAGTGCGCAAGGCGGCAGTGAGTACGCTAGGAAAAACGGGCGATCGCACCGTCATCGAAAATTTGCAGGCGGCGATGAATGACGAAGTAGAAGTGGTCAGAACTCTGGCAAAGTTGGCGATCGTTCAAGTCGAGCGGCGATCGGTAGAAGATGAGTGGGGCTAGACTTCCGCTGGCTGAAAATCTCTATCGCTGCTAAAGCATTACTGAAATTTGTACCAGCTCTCGCCCAATTAGGAGCTATATTAAGGGTGGAATTAAAGTCTGATTTTACTACTATGTCGATTAATTTAGATAACATTCTCTCGCTCACAGACTTTAAGAGGAATGCTTCTCAGTATATAGAGCAAGTCACGACGACTCATTCGCCCCTAGTTTTGACCGTTAATGGTAGGGCTGAGGTAATTGTGCATGACGCAAAGGTTTTCCAGAAAATGTTGGATAAAATTCAACGAATGGAACAGGAATTAGAGAGCCTGCGGCATGAAGAGCTACGACGCGCAGTAGAGGTTGGCATCGGGGAGGCGGCACGAGGTGAGGTCGATCTCTTAGATATAGACATGATTAAACAGGAAGGGCGGCAACTGTTAGCAAAACAGACGAAGTGATTGAAAAATAATGGCAAAGGTTTTAACAACTACTCAGGCTCAACGGGATCTGGTTCAAATTTGGATTTTGTTGGCTGAACGAAGTGGTAATGAACTAGCGGATCAGATTCTCGATGAGATCGCTGAACTTTGCAAATTGCTTTCCCAAAATCCTGAAATGGGGCGAGTTCGGCAAGAGTTTTCTATTCCCCTCAGAAGTTTCCCTGTTCAAAATAGACCTTATGTGATTTTCTATAATCCAGTTCAGTTAGGGATTGAAGTGTATCGGGTTCTGGATGGTCGGATGGATCTACGCAGAGTGTTTTAGCGATCGCTCTCAGGTCAGCCTCTTTTGGTCATGAATGATTTGGAGCAACGCATTATCCATCACAATTTGCTCACTCAAAACACTGTGAATTCGATCGCTCGCCATCCATTCACCCCGTTCGTACTCACTGGTTGATAGCTGCCACTGGGCTTTTTCTGTAGACGTTAGTTCAAGTTGGTAAGTGATATTGAGACTGTGTAACCCGTTTGCTGGGGCAGTTGTTGACGATGGGCAAAGCAAGTTGAGTAAACGCCGACGAAATGAAAGCGATCGCCCGAAACATTCAGAGTAGCCTCTTCCTTAATTTTTCGACTGGCTGCCACTAGAGGAGCTTCCCCCGCCACCATTCTGCCGCCCAGTATCCACCAAGACGGGCGGGGCGGATTTTTACGTTTTGCCAAAAAAATCTCGGTTTGATAGGTGAGGAGAATATCCACGCAAGCAATGACCAGATGATCGAGGGCTTGGCTGTAGGTTTGGGCAGTGAGGCGATCGCCAGAACTCACGGGGTTAAAGCGATCGTCCTCTTGAAAATGGGGGAGCATCACCATATCATTGCAAGATTGTTTTCGATACCATGCGAGTCTTCTTGCGATCGCTCTCTGAAAGCTGTTCTCCTTCCTGCAACCGCGTCGCATTATCTTGTAGCACCGTTGCCGCCCCCTGATCGCCCATTTGCAAAGCTGTTTTTGCCGCAGACTGCAACATCGTCGCCGCTCCCGCCCGATCGCCTGCCTGCAATTTCATCTCTGCAATTTGGGTTTGTCGATACTTCGCCAACGCCAACACGTGTTGCTGCACCTGCACATTCGGGTCAGGTTGATACACCGATAAAATATTCGCCTCAACCGGAATGCGTTCAGAAGCCAAATCCTGCTGCCCCGAAGCCGGATCATCGTAGCGTACTTGTAGGCTGGCGATCGCCTGTCGTCCTGGGCTAAGTTGCCCTGTATAGAGATTTGCCAAGACGACTCTAGGAGTCTCCATCATCAGATCGCCTAAGCGTACCACACAGCGATCGGCTTCTTGAATAAAGGGAAGTTCAACCGTATCCGGCACCACTTGGGCGATCGGTTTCAACTCGGCGAGGCGAACTTGCGGAGCCAAAAACAGGTGCAGGTAAGCATTGGTTAATCCGACCGACTGAATGCGATTGAACAAGCGATCGAACTCACTCACCGCTTCTTCCGGCTTGGCGATATAGGAAAGAGAACCCCCGGCTTCATCGGCAATCTGTTCTAAAATATCCTGGTTCCAATGATCGCCAAAGCCCAGCGTACTGAGGGTGAGATTATAGCTAGCCGCGAGCTTTGCCAGCTTGATGCAGCGATTGTTATCGCCATGCTCGTTTTCGCCATCGGTCAGCAGAAAAGCCTGAGAAATCGTGTCTTTCTTCCCCTCTGCCAACGCCTCAATGCCCATCAGCATTCCCTCGTCGATCGCCGTTCCACCGCTAGGCTTCAGCTTGTTGATTTCCACTTTAATCGCCGCAGGATTCTCAATGACCTGATTCGGCACAATCAACATAGCTTTATGGTCGAATGCCACGATTGACAGGCGATCGCCCGCCGACAGATTATCCACAATCCGGTTTGCCGCCTGCTTCACCGTTTCCAGTGGGCGACCATTCATAGAGCCGCTGTGATCGAGAATGAGGCACAGATTGAGCGGTGCAGTCCTGCCGCCCGGAGGAGCGATCGCCGACAGAGAAATTGCCAATTGCCGCTGGCTGCTAGGTTGCGCCGCGTCCAGATTGGCATCACTTAAAGCAGCCTGTAAACCCACTCTCATGGCAAAAGCTCCAATCGCTAAATGTTTGAGTTGTCAATCATTAAAAAGTCAAGGCAAAAAAGATCTCAAAAAGATAGAAAAAAAGTCGTAGAAGGTTCGGAAGTCCCCCATTCTAGTACATTCAAAAGCAGCGCCTCGCTTTCAGGATCACGTTACTATGGTAGGAATTATTCCATTCTTTAGGCAACACGCTATGAGTTCACCCATTCAGGCTGTGCAAGGTCAGTACTATGGCGAAGCCTCCTATCGCACCCCACCTCCAGACCTGCCTTCCTTGCTGCTAAAGGAACGGATTGTCTATTTAGGGGGTCCCCTCCACTCTATTGACGATGTTAAGCGGGAAAGAGGCGGAGACATCACCCAACTGATCATGGCGCAGTTGCTCTATCTACAATTTGACGACCCCGCCAAGCCGATCTTCTTTTACATCAACTCTACAGGTACCTCCTGGCACACGGGCGAAACGATTGGTTTTGAAACTGAAGCGTTTGCAGTTTGCGATACCCTCAGCTACATCAAGCCGCCGGTTCACACCATTTGCTTGGGTCAGGCGATCGGGGCTGCGGCAATGATTTTATCGGCTGGCACCAAAGGTTTCCGGGCTTGCTTACCCCATGCCACTATTGTTCTGAATCAGCCTCGTGGCGGTGCTCAAGGGCAGGCAACCGATATTCAAATTCGGGCAAAAGAAGTATTGGAAAACCGTCGAGCTATCCTCGACATTTTTTCTAAGAACACGGGACAAACCCCAGAGAAAATTGCCAAAGACACCGATCGCACTTTCTATCTCACTCCCCACGAAGCCAAAGAGTACGGCTTGATCGATCGCGTTTTAGAAAGCGCTAAAGATCTGCCCAAACCCATGGCTGCCCTCGCCCAAAGCTGATACTGGTTTTCTGAGTAACTTAACTATGAGAGTCCCATACCGAATTCCAGGTAGCAACCAAACCCAATGGGTCGATTTATACACCCGCTTGGCATTTGAACGCATCATTTTTTGAATGAAGCGATCGATGATAACGTCGCTAACTCTGTGGTGGCGCTGATGCTCTATCTGGAGTCTGAAGATCAGACCAAGCCCATTAACCTTTACATCAACTCTTCTGGAGACCAGATGCTAGCAGGCATGGCGAGTAGTTTGTCGGCGGGCATGGCAATTTATGACACCATGCAGCTCATCAAATCTCCCATTCACACCATCTGTCTGGGGCAAGCGGTGGGCAGTGCGGCAATGTTGCTTTCCGCAGGAGTTAAAGGATTTCGCGCCAGTCTTCCCCATGCCGAGATTGTGCTAAATCCTTCTTACAACCGCACCCGTGGACAGGCAACCGACATTCAAATCTACGCCAAGCGAGTTTTAGAGGACAAACACACGCTCTTAAACTTATTGTCAAAAAACACAGGACAAACGGTCGAAAAAATTGCCAAAGATCTCGATCGCACCTTCTACCTCACTCCCCATGAAGCCAAAGAATACGGCTTGATCGATCGCGTGGTAGAAAGCACGAAGCATCTTAGACCTGCAACGGCAGCCCTCAGTTAGCCCTCAGTTAGCCCTAAATTAACTTCCTGTTGTCTCGCTCATTTCTCTTCACCGCTTTCAAAACCAGGAGAATTAACCCATGCCTATTGGAGTCCCCCAAGTTCCTTACCGCCTCCCCGGTAGCTCTTACGAGCAATGGATCGATATCTATCAGCGGCTGAGCCTAGAGCGCATTATTTTCCTCAGTCGAGAAGTAGACGACAACATTGCTAATGCGATCGTTGCCTCCATGCTCTACCTCGATTCTGAAGACCCCACCAAGCCGATTCGGTTGTACATCAACTCTCCCGGCGGCTCGGTCACGGCAGGCATGGCAATTTACGACACCATGCAGCACATCAAGTCTGAGGTTGTCACCATTTGTGTCGGTCTAGCGGCTTCTATGGGTGCCTTCCTGCTCACGGCTGGAGCCAAAGGCAAGCGTGTAGCCTTACCCCACGCCCGGATCATGATCCACCAGCCTTTAGGCGGCACCGGACGCAGACAAGCCTCAGATATTGAAATTGAGGCGCGGCAGATTTTGCGAGTGCGGACTGAGCTAAATACTTTGATGGCGCAGCACACAGGCAAATCTATTGAGCAAATTGAGAAAGATACCGATCGCGATTATTTCCTTTCTGCTGAAGAAGCCATGAATTACGGCTTAATCGATCGCGTGATTACTGAGCATAGCGCTTAAGCATTAATGGAGCCTAGATCCTTGTCAGGATACTAATTCTCTCTGAAGGTCTGTACAATTTAGCGTTGTAAGTGGCAGAATGTATCAAAATTCTGCCATTTTTTTACACTCATGGATCTTGCCGACTGTTACCGACTTTTAGGGTTAAGGACTGGCGCTTCTTATGAGGCAATCAAGGCTTCTTATCGTCGGCTAGCGCGGCAATATCACCCCGATGCCAATCCCCAAGACCCCGATCGGCGAAGGATAAGTTTATTAAGCTGACCGATGCTTACAAGCATTTGCTTAGTGTGGTTCCTCCTATCCCGGCTGCCTCACCCAGAGCAAAACCCAAGTCCTCTGCTGCTCCAGAGATTAAAGTAACAGTGACTCAGACGGTGACGGAGCCTTCGCCTCAGACTTCTGCTACACCTAAGCCGAGATCTTCTCAAAAATCGCCCCCGATTGAGTTCAACCCAGACCTGTCGTTAACCGATCGCCAGCTCAAGGAAAACTCCTACGAGCAGTTGCAACAGTTCTTGCGCGAACAAAGATTCCCACGGGCGATCGCGCTGGTGGAAGGTTTAGCCCAACGAATGCCCCACGATAGCGAAGTCCGTCAGTGGCAAGCCATTACCTACCAAAGATTTGGACGGTATTTAGTAGGGCAGAAGGAAGGGGATAAGGCAAGGGTCTATCTTAAAAAAGCTTTGCGGACTGATCCTCATAACAAGTCGCTGTGGTACGAGGTCGATCGCGAGTTTCGACGGCTGGAACAGGTGGAAATCTACTAAGAGCCTCTATGACTACCCTCCAACTTCAACAACTCAGCGTTCCACCCGGAAAAAGTATCCTCATCCATGATCTGAGCTGGCAAGAATTTGAGAACATTTTGGAAGAATTAGGAGAGCATCGCAGTGCCAGAGTTGCCTATGACCAGGGAACCCTAGAAATCATGACCCCGCTCCCCGAACATGAAGCCGACAAAGAGATGATTGGGGATTTGCTCAAAGCCCTTCTGGAAGAACTGGATATCGAATTCCTCTCGCTCGGTTCTACCACGTTCAAAAATTCAAAGATGCTCAAAGGCATTGAACCCGACCAATGTTTTTATATTCAAAATGAAGCGGCTGTCCGAGGTAAAAAACGATTGGACTTAACCATTGATCCGCCGCCCGATCTGGCGATCGAAATCGATGTCACTTCTCGAACTCACCCAGATACCCATGCTGCGCTAGGCGTTCCAGAATTATGGCGACGGGCAGGAAACCAGATTCAAATTAACATCCTCAACAACGGTCAATACCTTGAAGCACAGACAAGCTCCGTCTTTCCAACTTTTCAAATTCAAGACGTGATTCCGCAATACATTGAGATGGGTCAATCGGCAGGACGAAACAAGGCAATGAAAGCTTTCCGGCAATGGGTTCGGGAACAAATCAAGTGAGCCTCTGCGTTGTGTAGCGTCACTCTAGAGCTTGGGCGATCGACTCCTCTACTGGCTCTTGGCTTAAAGCGCGATCGGGGATAGCGTTTCTGCCATAACATGAACTTAGAGACTTGGAGAACGTATGAAAGTTAAAGTCACTGAGCAAGGACTAACGATTCCTAAAGAATGGTTGGAAGGCATTCAAGAGGTTGAAGTTCGGATAGAGAATCATCAAATTGTTTTGGTTCCTACTGTTGTCGTTCCCCCAAGGGCAGTTCCCACAGTAGAATCTGACCCAATTTGGCAACTGGGGTCTAATCCCATTGTTCTAGAGATACCTGATGCTTCGGAGAATCATGACAAATATCTTTATGGCATGGATAGATGAATCTTTTTGTGGACACAAGTTTCATTCTGGCGCTTGAACTAACAGATGATCAACATCACGACTCGGCGTTGCAATGCTGGCGAAGTTTAGCGACCCGCCAACCGACTTTGGTAGCAACCTCCTACGTATTTAATGAAGTTGTTACTTCCTTCAATAGTCGAAATCGACATGATAAGGCAGTTGAAATTGGCAACCGTCTTTTGACCAGTAAGGTGATTCAACTGGTTCAAGTTGAGGAAAACTTGTTTCTTGAAGGATGGAGTTATTTTCAAAGATATGAAGATAAATCCTACTCACTCACGGATTGCATCTCATTCTTGGTCATGGCGAAGATGAATATTCAAAAAGCACTAACGTTCGATCGCCATTTTGTCCAAGCAGGATTTCAGAAAATACCCTAGCTCAGATCTAGCGCCATCCTCAGTAAACGTAAGGTACCACCAGCAATTAAAATGACCCTCATCTACTCCAGAGCTTGGGCGATCGCCGTTTCCAGTTGCTCTTTACTCAATGTTGTTAGCAAAAAAACCTCTTGGAACATCTTGCCTTTCCGCGCAATTAGCTTAAAGCCGCCGCGAATGGGCACTGACACCTTAATGTTGAGGCTCGGCATATTTGATTTGGTAGAACCCAATACTGCCGGAGTGATCGTTTGAATTCCTTCATACTCACTCAACTCGGTCAGGATGGCAATTAATCCTGGAATATGGGTGGAATGATTCCAGACCACTCTGCCCTTCTGCGGTTTGTCCGGTTTGCCCATGATTTTATGAAATGATCCAAAACGGAAAAAGGAATGCGGGTGGCGATCGGAATACCCAATGCTCAGAATGCCCCACTTATTGTAAATGAAAGCAAAGAAAAGAGATGTTGCTGAATCACAATTTGAAAATCTAGTTCCACATCATCTAGATGCAATGATTGGTTAGCCTGTGTCAAAGCCGCCGACCTGATGCATAATGGCTATGCCCATCACACTCTGGCAGAAACCGCCACCCATCCCGGAGGAAGAATGCACCTAGAGGAACCCCAGGCAAAACCCAAAGCGCCAACCCTGCGCCCCTATCAAAGCCAACTCATTAAAGACCTGTACGTTGAGTTGGGCAAGGGACATCGACGCATTGCCATTATTGCGGGAACCGGGGCAGGTAAGACCGTGATTGGCGGCAAGATTTGTGCAGACACGGCAGCGCGCGGCTGTCGGCTCTTGTTTGTTGTGCATTTAGATGTTTTGGTGGGGCAAACTTACGAAAAAATGCAGGCGTTTGGGCTACACTGCGGGTTCATTAAGGCGGGGTGGAAGGAAGACCCAGAAGCGCCGATTCAAATTGCCAGTATTCAAACCATGGCGCAGCGGACTTGGTGGCGAACTTGGAAGGCGCACGTTGTTTTTTTTGACGAGGGACACACTACGGTTTTTAGCCAGGTTGGGCAAGACATTATTTACGATACCCATCCCCGTGCCGTGCATTTAGCCATGACAGCAACGCCCTATCGGTTGGGCAAAGATCAGCTTGGCGATCACATGGAAACGTTAGTTGCTTCACCCGTGCCGTCGGCATTGCAGAAGATGGGTTTTCTAGCAACGATGAAGTATTTTGGAATGCCGAAAGATACGCAGGTTGACCTGGAAGGAGTCCGATCGCTTGCTGGAGATTTTGATGAGCGAGATCTAAAAAATGCGTGCGATCGCCCCGAACTGGTAGAACGCATTGTGGAAGAATGGCAACGGCTGACACCCGGTAAACGGACGATCGCTTTTTGTGTAGATGTGGAACATGCGCGGCACGTTGCTGAGGCTTTTTGTGCGATCGGTGTAGCAGCAGATGTGGTAGATGGCAGCACACCCATTAAGGAACGTCATCGGTTATATGCTGCGTTAGGCTCAGGAGAACTCTTGGTGCTAACTTCTTGCAACGTCATTAGCATTGGCTTTGATGAACCCAGTGTTGAGGTGGGGCTACTCCTCCGTCCGACTCAATCGCGGGCGCTCCATCAACAGCAAATTGGACGAGTCATGCGAATTTCACCAGCAACGGGCAAAACCCACGGCTTAATTTTAGATCAAGCAGGTAATTTGCAGCGTTTAGGATTTCCTGAAGACATTCAAGAGTATCGCCTGCCCAATCGACGGGAACCGGGGGAGGCGACGGCGGCTCCAGCAAAGCAGTGTCCCCAGTGTAATCGGTTGGTGTGGGGATTTGTGGTGCAGTGTCCGGGATGTGGCTTCCAATGGGAAACAGAGCCACAGGTAAGGATAGACGATTTGGTGGAGGTGTTGACCGAAACGCAGATCCGAGAAATGCGAAAAGAGGAAATGATGGCATTTTTGCAGGTGCATCGACGGCGATCGTATGAGGATGGGGCAGCACCGACTTGGACAGAAAATAAGTTTAGAAAAGCATTTGGGTGTTCGCCTGATGTGTCGTGGTATCAGGGACTAATTTTTGGAAAACGTCCGACTAGGCAGGAACAGATAGAGTATCAGAATTACTTAGGGGCGATCGCCCAGCGTCAGGGAAAGTCGATCGCTTGGGTGATTGATCAATTTCAGCAAGAGTTTGGGGTGGGTAGCTATCAAGAAGCATTTTTGCGTTAGAACTTCTTAAAAGAATTTCTTAAAACACGGGTGATCAAAATTATGGCTAAGCAAATATCTGAACGAGTCGGTGCGTTTATTCTTCGTAAGCGAAATAGTTTATATGAGTTATTGCTGTTCCGGCATCCCCATAGCAAAGGAGCAAGCATTCAAATTCCAGGCGGTGGAGTTGAGGCAGGAGAATCGATCGAGGCAGCACTTCACCGAGAAATTTGTGAAGAAAGTGGGCTGACGAACCTCACCATTATTCGGAAGTTAGGCGAATCGCGGCGATGCTGGTTAGATACAAATGTCGAATCCTGTCGCCATTATTTTCTTTTAGAGTTACATGAGGATGTTCCTGATCAATGGGAACATTGTGTTCACGGTGACGGTATGGATGCTGGGCTAAAGTTTTCCTATTACTGGCATCGTCCGGCGATCGGGTTTATGCTACCCAAAAGCAGCGGACAAGTATTTTTGAATCCGAAGCACATTCCCGAACTGTTCTCTTAGGTATTCTCTGAAGGTTTAACTTTTCTAAATCTTTCCTGCGCCGATTGAAACGCTTCCTTCATCACTGCCTGAATTTGCTGGGGGTCGGGTTTCTTCCCACCCATTAAATCTCCAAAATAAAGACAGGCTCCTTCACCCAGCGCCCAAGTGTAAGCCGCCGCCCAAGATGCCGCTATGACGCTGCCAAAACCAGGGATAAACTTAATCAATTCGCGCCCCACGGCTTGAGCCAGGAAGCCTCCGGCGATCGCGCTGACCACTCCACCCGCCTGAGAAGGAGTCAACGTCTGCCCATACAGTTTCCCTAGTAAGCCCACCATTGAAACCTGTAGAGCCGTTAAAACAGGCATGGTCGCAAAAGGCAGGGGAACAGCCGCCAATGTCGCCGCCATCACAGTAAAAGCTGTCATGTAACGATGTGCCGTATCGCGGTAAAGCGTGCCAATTTTGTCAGTAGCGCCTTCGTCTAAAAGCTGATAAATGGCTGCCGATTCGGCTTCGGGAAGCATCTCGGCGAGGGCATCTCTAAAGGCTTCCAAACCATAAAAAACGGGATCATAGCCATCTTCTTCTAGGGTGAAATCGATGAGAATGGCAGCATCATAACAGCCCGTGAACGTGGCTTTGAGAGCAGAAAAAATGCGATCGATTTCTTCAGAAGCGGGAGGGTAGGGCGGATGGTCGGCATTAGGAGGATAAACTTCGTGGAGACAAGTAACAGCTAGAAGGCAGGGAATATCGGGGTGCTGCTGCCGAATTTGTTGGGCAATTTGTTTGAGGCTATCGGTGGCAAAGTCGCTAATTTTAACCGTGATGATTAAGACCCTGGCTCCTCGGCTTTTTGTTGAAGGTTGTCTGCTAAGTCTTGGGCGATCGCTGAGTATCGCGGCTAACATCTCCTAAACCAACGGTATCTGTAAAAATAATCAGCGGCAAATCATCAGAGGGATAAGCATAGCGCTGAGTGTGCTGAGTGTGAGGACGAAATCCTTGTCCAATAATTTCCGCCGAAACGCCAGTTAACCCGCGCACAATTGAGCTTTTTCCCGATTGCGGCTTACCCATTAAAACAGCTTCGGTAGTCGGGAGTTCTGAACGGACTCGTTCTAAAATCTCCGCAACTTGGGCTTCGTCAATACTGAACCATCGAGCGGGATTTATTTTTATGGGCAATATTTCTCTCACACGGTTTGTCACACCCTCTATCCAAGAGCGCGGTTCCCCAGTGGATTGAGAACTGACATCAGGCTCGTGTGGCTCAGGCATAGAATAGGGAGTCTTTGGAGTTGGCTTAATTTTAGCTGAAAAGTCCTTACTGCTCTAGTTCCTTTCGGGGCAGACACATCGAAAACTTAACTTTAGCTTCCGAGTCTGATGAGGTAATCGTTAAGTTGATCTGCCATAGATAACCTTGACTCTTACAGAAACCTCTCAACAGTCGGCTCCAATATGGGCACAGCTTGTTGTGTGACTTCTATCGCAACTGGTTGAACTCTGCCTCAGTGATACCTAACTGCTTCAGAATTTCCTGAAATAACCAACTCCCTATCTCTGTGTTGCCATGAATCGGAATTGTTGTTGATCTTCCATCAGAATGCCTCCATCGCACATGGCTTCCTTTTTGCCGAGCCTTTTCAAAACCCAATTTTTGTGCGACCCGTTCAATCTCTTTTGGGCATTGCTGAATCACAGTATGAATTGCCCCCTAAATCCCCCAGAATAGGGGACTTCCGAACCTCAAAGTCCCCCATTCTGGGGGATTTAGGGGGCGATCGGAGAAATAGCATCTCAAGGATTCATACTTCCATTCAACAATGCCCCATCTCTTTTGCTTTAGCGGGCATGGGTTACTGCCACCTCGACATCCTCAGGTAGTTCTTGACCTGCTTCTTGATACTCATCCCGGATCATCTCAAACACATGAACAAGTTCAGCTTGTGCCTCCTCTGAAGTTTGTCCCCATGCATGGCAGCCTGCAATTGCTGGAACATAGGTCACAAAAGTTCCATTGTCATCGGGACGCAGCACGATAGTGTAATTTCTTAGCGATCGCATAGGGCTAAAAGGGTAACAGTAATCACGAAACTAGCATACATTCCTAGTCAGTTAAAATAGGCGTTTATATCTGCACAATCGCCTAGGCTACCTTTTGAGTGTAGCGATCGCCCATTGGGGTGTAATAGTCATCTATCTCTCAACGCTAGGTGCCACAGTACTAAACACGATTAAGAACCTACTCTTCAGGTGGAACCAGATCTGTAATGCAACCATAGCTAGCCAGAGTTTGAGAAACAGACCCCACCAAGGCTTCAGGGAGTTCGCTAGGCAAGGCAGGAGGCGAAGATAGAGCGACAACCTGTTTGTTGCTCCCATCATCCATTAGGCTCATAAACGAAACTGGATAAGCTTCACCCACGCCATAAGTTGTCACAGTCGTAGCCGCTTCGACAGAACGAATTTTGCTGCTACGCAGATGCCCATCTTGCACTGTGGCAACGGAAAACGTGAGGAGTTGCTCACCAATCACTCTTCGACGTATTCTCCTGTAACTTCATTAAAAATGTGGAGGCTCGATTTGGGTCTAAATTCCAGCACACACACCTGTCCTAGAGTTCGAGTGGGAAAAATATTTAATGAATAGAAGTAACCTTCATCGTCAATCCACGATCCTAAAAAGGGGACAACATCGGGATTTTCAGGATTTACTGCACTCCATTTTTCCGATAATCTTGCATCGCGTTGTTAGTGGGGGCGGAGGCAGCACTTTAGCAACCCCTGCCAGACCAAACCAGGTGTCGATCCCCTGAGTCAGTTCAGTCTGCAAGGCTTTGATCTCAGCTTCAGAGAGGCGAGGTAAAAGTGTAGGGAGTAAAGGGTTGGGGTCTGCTTTCCTGACCCGCGCTTGATTCGGGAGGTTGTGTTGGAGAAGATGACCCCGGAGGAGATGGCTCCGGAACCAGAGGCGATTCACAAGAGAATGCCTGAAAACTGAGGGAGAATAGCCCCACACTAGCAGCCGCCAGCAATGCACAAACGTTCATGGGTTTGAATTTAGATCCTAAAGATTAATTGAAAGATTAGTTGAAAGATTAGTTGAAAGACGGAAGAACCATATAGATTTCTTGAGCAAACGCTCCCTATCAGACACGAATAGCGACTTTCCCTACCACCCGTCTCTGTTCGAGATGACGAATGGCTTCGGGGACTTCGCTCAGGTCGTAGCGTTGTTGGATTAAGGGAATGATCTTGCCAGCTTCTAGAAGATCTCTCAGCGTAGCCAAATCTGTCTGATTAGGTTTTGACACCAGACATTTTACCTTCCGGCGATCGCTTCTCGAAAGCCAAGATTCAAGAAACATTACCTGGAAAAGTCGAGCGATCGAGCCACCGACCATGACGTAGGTTCCCCCATGCGTCAACAGGGGCAAGTAATCGAACACAGAACGGTAGGCTGCCGCGTCTAGAATCAGGTCGTAATGCTGTCCACTTTGGGTGACATCGACTTGCGTGTAGTCAATAACGTGGTCTGCACCGAGCGATCGCACCCCGTCCATTTTTTGGGTGCTGCATACGGCGGTCACCTCAGCGCCAAACGCTTTTGCAATCTGCACTGCAAACGATCCCACACCCCCAGACGCACCATTGATCAAAACTTTTTTTCCTGCCCGAATCTGCCCACAGTCTCGCAGTCCTTTCAAAGCAGCAAGAGCCGCACCTGGAACGGTCGCCGCTGCCTCGAAGGAGAGGTTGACGGGCTTAAGCACGAACGTTGTCTCAGGGGCACAAACGTATTCAGCAAACGCGCCGAAACCGCACTCAGACAGATCTCCAAAAACCTCATCACCGGGCTGAAACTGGGTGACATTTTTGCCAACCGCTTCCACTCGTCCAGCCACATCACAACCCAGAATCTTGATTTTGGGCTTGAGCAGTCCTCCAAATATGAAGCGGATGAAGAACGGAGTTCCTCGCAAGAGGTGCCAGTCGGCAGCGTTGATTGAAGTGGCGTGAACTCGCACCAAGACCCCGTTATCTGACACAGGAGGTTTGTGGACTGTCTCTAAGCTCAGTACGTCTGGTGAACCGTAGTTAGAGCGGGCGATCGCCCTCATTTTTTCATCCTTTTGGCTATTTCCTGGAATAGGGGCAAGCGTGTTTGCTGTTTCCATAACTTTCCTTCTAATTTAGAGAGAACCTAGCTGAGAAACGAACCAGACCTCAAGGGTTTGAACTTAAGTTGTTTAGACTTATTATTTAGACTTACAGTGTAAGCTTAACTTACGGCGTAAGTTTGTCAAGATCAAAAGCTCCCAAATTTGAACTTGTCCGTTAAGAATTAGTGCGAGATGAGCAGATGCTTAAAAAAATCAGATGCCTAAAAAAAGCGATTTAGATCCAACGCCCCACCTCCCTTTAAGCCGGGAACGGGTGCTGCGTGCGGCTCTTTGTCTGGCTGACGAAGGGGGCATTGAGTCACTTTCGATGCGGAAGGTTGCTCAAGCGCTGGGCGTTAAGGCGATGTCGCTCTATAATCACGTCGCCAATAAAGACGATATGCTGGATGGCATTGTTGACATAGTGGTCAGCGAGATTGAGGTGCCTAGCCTCGATCTGGACTGGAAGACAGCTATGCGACGGCGGGCGATCTCAGCCCATGAGGTTTTGTTGCGTCACCCTTGGGCAACTATGCCGCTCGTATCCCGGATCAATGTAGGATCGGCTATGCTGCGCTATGTCGATGCAACGCTGGGCTGTCTGCGCGAAGCAGGCTTTTCGTATGAGCTGGCGGATCATGCGTGGAATGCGATCGACAGCCATATTTATGGATTCACGCTCCAAGAGCTAAATTTTCCACTCAAGGCAGAGGAGTATGCCGAAACAGCAAAGAGCTTCATTTCATATATTCCTGCTGACCAGTACCCTTACATGAATAGACTCTCGCATTATGTCATTGAGGGTCGGTATGACGGTCTGCATGACTTTGAGTTCGGACTCGAATTGATTCTCAACGGGCTTGATCAGTTTCGAGACAACGTTCAAGACAACGTTCGAGATAAGGGTAAAAATCTATAGTTGAAACGGAGCTATCACCTCTTCATTCAACAATAGGTGGAACATACACGCCCAGATAAAAATACGACGATGATCAACTGCAATCTAGCAGTTGTTATTACTGAACCAATTTATAGCCAGAACCTACAAGGGAGGATGAGGAAGCACGTTCTATGGATAGCTTAGAGAATGCGATCGCTATCTGCCCAATAGGTTGGGAATGCCATCGCAGCCACCTGGAATAGTTCCCCGCGTTCTAGCCCCGCCCCAGGCGCAGCAGTAACAGCGCTGTTCTTCAGAGAGGCGTTGCGCGTTGGTAAAGTCAGCACCTTCCACGACAGCTCCGGTGTGTTCGCCGCTGGCGTAATTGGGAATATCAGCGCGGCTGCGAGGGGTGGCGGTTTTGGCGGAGCCGTAGAAGAAACGGGTGCCCATTAAGTCTGCTTCGGCGAGGGAGGCTTCGCAGAGGATGGTGCGGGCAAAATTGGTTTTGACTAAATCGGCGCGGTAAAGATTGGCGCGAATGAGGTTGATGTCGGTTAAGTCTGTCCAGCGCAGATCGGTGCCTGAAAGGTCGCTGCCCGCCAGCATGACACCCAGGTCGATGACGCGCACTCCGAAGGCGCGATCTTCAGCATAGCCGCCCACGCCATCGAGAATGGCGCGACCGAGACGACGATCGCGCTTTAAAGGGGTTAACAGCCGAGAGCGAGAGAGAAAGCGCAGGACTTTAGCTTTACCGTTGCTATCGATGCTACTGAGAATGGCGGCGGTTCGTCCTTCTGCGATCGCCCTTTCCTGGGGCCAATCTTCTAGCAAGCCGTCTTCGTCTAGCACCAGTTCAGAAACGCCCTGAAAGTAAGAATCAATCGTTTGCTGTTGAGTGATGGTATTTTGCTGAATCGTTAAATCTTTAGAAATGACATACTGTCGCCAAGCCACAAAGACCGCCAGAATGGCAATCAAAATTTGTCCTACTGCCCCAATGACTTCACCCGTTGAACCTAAAACATCCCAATTTAATTGGTAGTACCACTTGCCTAGGGGTTGGGATAACCCTGTCAGGTGCAGCAAGCCCGCCGTGGCGATCGCCACCCCAATGAGACTGAGGGAAAGAAGCTGTTGATCGGGGGACAGAATTTCGGCGATCGCCTTTCGAGCCGCCATCCCAATCACGCGTAACGAAATCAACAGTGCCCCGATCGCTCCTGCCCCGCCCAGCCAAACGTTTCCGACCAATAGCCCGATCGCCATTAGCGCCAGTGCCAACACAATCATCCAGCCGACTGGGAGAGGTGCTGGGGGTCTGGAACTTTGGGATGAACTGTTGCCCCTGGGTGCTGGGGGGCTGGGACTTTGGGATGAACTGTTGTCTCTAGAAGATTCAGAGAGAGCCGATTCAGTTAACCCGCTTAAGGTGCGGGCATCTAACGTAGAGTTAGATCCGTCTCCATTGGGACTATTCAAGCCAGGATGACTCAATTCCAGCGAATCGTCAGGCGTGAGGGGGAGGTTGGGTGGAGGAGAATTACTCTCAGGCATAGGAAAGACGCTCAGAAGGGGATGCAGATCTATTTTCGATCATGCTTTAGAATAGTCTGGCTTTCGATGCTCCATCTCAAAATTTTCCTTTTATCTTACAACTTGAAAGAAAAACGGAAACATTTTCTTAAGCCTCCATTTTTAATGTGTTCAGTCTTCGATTAGTTCATAGAAGAGGGCTTCTACTAATC
>JAAUPA010000120.1 GCA_012034615.1 Leptolyngbyaceae cyanobacterium CSU_1_4
TTAATGGTGTTATAAGCGCCTTTATATTCACCTTGCCGAATGGTCAAGGGTTGCCGTGGGGATGAAGGAAAATGGGAGACTCTCCTTCAACTGCCTTGTTACTGCCTGTGTCAAATGCAGACCATAGGCTGTCTACGGCGTTAGATCGCATCCATCTGACCCCGTTTGAAGCAAGGACTGTGTCCCTTAAACGAGGTTGGTTACCATAAGAAGTCTCATTTCCACTGTTACTACAGCCATATCGTTGGCTCACGTTGACATAAGATCCGTTACCAGCGGTCATGAAGCTGTCTTCGATGCTGCCATCACAGAAGTTACTAGATAGAGGCGTTACGGCATCGGCTAGAACTTCACTGGGTCGCCATTGGTCAGCAGTGGGAATAGAAAACTGGGTGTTATCGAGAGTGTCACGGGTGTAAAAATTGCTGAAGTCAGCGGTATTTAGTCTTTGTGCAGGCGTAATAAATTCTTCTAGCCCAGTACCTCCTTCTGTTTCAGTGGCGCCAAAGGTTTGATGCAAATTGAAGGGACCTTGAACATAGGCGGGGTTGTCGGTAATAAACGACAGTCCGATGCCATTGTCTCCTGTGCGCCTGACAGTGACGCCATTGCGAAGCCGGAACCCATGAGGACGGCGATCGGGATCGGCAAAGAAGTCTACAGGCTTGGGCGTAATCCCCAATGGGCTAAGCGGAGGATCGTAGTTTAGGTCGTAGCCATCTCTGGTACGCATCCGACAATTGTCATCATTTTGCAAGGAACCAGCTTGTAGTGCAGCATCGCTAGCGCAAGTTGACCAGTTCCCCTTCTTGGGTCTAGCAATATGGGCCTCAGAGACGGCATCCTCGCGGAAGGCATAGACGATGCCACTCTTGGGCAACCAGAAGTCGCCTGCCGAGGTAGCACTAGTTCTCATCAGATCTAAATCTAGATCGAGAGTACGAACGCTCATCAGTTCTCGACCGTTGTATAAACTTGCATCTTTAAAGGGAACTCGATATCGAGGAGCCGACATGGCAGGTGCCCGTCCAGCGATACTTTGAGGTTGAGAGCAAGGACTTGTAGCACAAACCTTAATAAGGTTTTGACTATTGTTGTTGGGCGTTGTGCCGTTGGTGGCAGCAACAGCAGGTAATTTCCAAGCTTCAGAACTCCCCATGCCTTGGGTGCCCCGAGGCGGAGTCGCAACGAGTTCAGGCTTAACTACTTTGTACTCAACTGATGCATTGGCGGTAAATCTAATGTAGCTGTCATCACCGTCTACTTGGTCTCGGACGTTCAAGTGTTGAAATGCTGGACGGTCTGATTTGATGTCTCCATGGTTTTGGAAGCCGCTCGCTGAGGAATACCAGGCATCAATAGTGGCGGTAGCAGGAGGCACGCTGGTCAGTCTGGCAGGGAAAAGGGAATAGAGAATGGGATACCGAGGACGAGAAGAACAAAGTCGGTAAAGTTCATCCTGCTGGGGCAAAGCAGCCCTCCAAGCTGCACATTCCCCGAGAGGGGCTGTGGATGGGAAAGCATCAATGTCTAATGAACCATAGGTGCCCCGGAACCCATACGTGCGATCGCGCGCAACTTGTTCTCTAGTAATTAAAAGCTGAGCGAGGTAGATAGCCTTGGTCAGCTTTTCTCGTTCAGGATCTACCAGAGGCAATCTGTCACGCCAACGCTCCATCAGACGAACATAGGTTTCTGGATTATTGGATGCGCTAGGATCAGTAGCCATTTTCCTCATATAATCGCTCGGAAGACGGCTGATTTCGGGAACAACGCTAGTGATCTTGGCGATCGTGGGGTCAGTATTAGGAATAGCATCGTTGGTGGCGGCATCAATAAGGCGGATATAGCCTCTTAAGCCTTTCTTATCATCCCCCGTAAGACCTGGTGTAAGGGTTAGACCAGGCTGCCCAAGCAAGTCAAGCGCCGCACTTCCTAATCTTGTGGTCAGCGTATCGTCACCAGGTGCCCCATTAACTTTAGGAAGTTTTTCTAGATAATCAATGTTGTATGCCAACATTCCCAAGGTGCAACCTGCCGTATGGAGCGTGGTTTTATCCGCAGGGCTAAGTGCGTCATAAGAAATTCCGCTTCCTTCCATCCGGTTAATAACTCGCCGCAACATTGAGAAATCTCCCCACATCGACATCAGGGGATAAGGAGTGAGCGCAGTATCTGGCGGTGGTGAGAAAGAGGGTGTGCCACCCCGAGGATCGCCAGCAAACTGTGCTAGGTTCCGAAGTGCTGTTCTCAGTGGGCTACTAGAGTTGCTGAAGTCTGTCAACGAGGGAACTTTATATTCCCATCCATTGGTTCCTCTACCCCGGAAAAAGTCACTAATAATGAGAGGCTGACTAGCATCTGTATAGCCTGTAATGGCGTTACTGGGCAAGCCATACGCCAGGTTTTCAAACGTGCCACTTTTATCCAGGGTTCCAGCCGTACCAGGATGCACCGTAGTTGCAATACAAGCCAAGGGGAAATCTAAACCGCTACTCGCATCACCGAAGGCATGATAGACCGCTGTAGCTTGTACAGATGCCAGGTTATCCCACAGGGTTTTTCTCTGGCGTGCTTCATTACAGCGTGGAGTGTTACTACTCCCGCACCCAGCCCAAGGACGTAAAGGTTCTTTACTAACACCGAAAGCATCATCAAGAGGGTCAATTCCATAAGCAGGGGTGAGCGGCGTTGCTCCAGGTCCACCCCAACCTGCTGGGTCGCCCAGTTCCAGCCGTTGACCTACAATAAGGCGCAGCCCTTCTCGACGGGCGCGTCGTTCCCAGTAGCCATCTAGTCCTAGGCTCGTAGTATCTCCGCCCGCAGGGGGATCGTCGCCTGTCAGCGCCACGTTCCCCACAATTTGGCTGCCCATTGGTCCAATTCGATCGCGTTTAGGGCCCCAACGCGGTTTAGGACCCCAGCGATTGTCAGCCCGGAACGTGTCATCTACATAAGGAGTATCCTGAGCCAGGTTGTACATCCGCTTTTTCTTGTTTAGATCCCCATTCTTCCAGTTTGGATCTCTCTCACTGGCAGGATTGGCAATAGAAGGTTTGCGACTCACCGAAATATCATCGGTGTGCAACTTCACCGGATCAAGCGCAAAGTCGGCAGGTTTCGAGCCATTGCGCTCTAGAACGGAATCTTTTCCGGGCGACATCGCACTATTGCGCTCAGGCATAACGTTGGAGCCGTTCCAAAGGTCGAAACTAGGGGAGCCCCCAAAGCTATTGTCTCTTACGGTGGCAGCCAGAAATTGTCCTTGAAAAGCAGGGATGCCCTGGTTAACATCACCCTCGGAATTAGTAGTGGTAATTTCAGAAGCGTCTTGGGTATAAAGGCAAGATGCGATCGAGCTAATCATGTAGCCCTTAAAGTTGCCGTTCACAAAGAAGCTCCCTTCACTGTGCATGGCACCATTCCAATTGAACTCAGGACCAGGAAAAATTTCTAAGTCATTGCGGAACCAAGCTGCCCATTTGAAGCCCTGGTTAGCCTGACGATCTTGTTGAAATTCTATGGTAGCAATTGCGCCATTGGGGTTATCTGGCAGCACATAAACATCGACCTGAAAGTTCTTACGAAGAATGGTTGTATTCACTGGATCTTTGAACCAACCCTCGTCATTGGTTTGAGGGACACCTCCAGTTCCACCCGTTGAGGGTCTACAACTGCTGATTTGGGTAGCACTGCTCAACGGAGTATTACGAATTTGGAGTTTATTAGCTCGATTAAGTGCTCCCCCGTTGTCTCGTGTATCTTTCAATTCCTCTTTATTTGCAGGCGCTTGAAAGATAATGGAGTAAGCAACTGTTGCGTCTAGCGTTCCGTCGCCATTAGTATCAGCTCTATACTTCCAAGCATTGTCTACGCCTCCACCGTTAATGTCGAGACGAGTTTCGTTGAGGGCTGGGTTGCTATCTGTAAAGGTATAGGGGTCAATGCCACTGGAGTGAAGCGATACTCCACTCCCGCCATCGTTCAGCATCATATGAAGGAGTGTGTCTTCTTTTGGAACCACGCCTCCCCGCGGATCACGGTTAACATCAAAAAGAAATTCTAGTTTTGCTTTGGCGCGGTCTAGGGCGGGAGTAGCGGTATTGTAGATGACTCGTTGCTGACGTTCACCAATGGTTTGTTGGGTTCTGGTGAAGGTGCGAAACCCGATCGCCCCAACCGTTAGGGTGACAACTAGCAGCAGCAGGACTGTAGTGGGCAAGACGAATCCGGCTTTTGCCCAGCGCGGCTGTCTGCCCATGACAAGTAAACTACGCAGTAGCGAACGGATCAATCCTTTCGTGAAGGCTTGGGCGATGCGGTTGATCTGATGCAGAAGCGTTTGGGCGGCTCTGATGATTCTGGGCGTTGACATATCGCTGTCTTCCTATCAAACGGAATAGCTGGGAAGTTGAGACTAGAGCCAAACAGGAAAATCCTGGTTTGTTTCTTGGTAGACCTATCAGATTTAGGATGCCCAGCTTGATTAGGAAAACAATCATGCGATCGCCTGATCAATGTAAAAAAAGATTCTTTTACCCCTCTACAAAATACGTAGACAATTCATAAGATTGCCGCTAGTCTCCGGTATAAAGCTAATCCTCAAAAAATAAGGACAAACCTATAAGGCTTGTCCCGCTTCAGTAGTATCAGAAAATTAAATTCGTGCAAATGCTGCAAGGATTAATACTTTCTGAGGTCAATTCCGGCTTCCTTCGCCATTGCATCTAGACCTTTACGCTCTAGCGTTTTTATCGCCTTGGTAGAAATACGTAGCTTGACCCAGCGTTTGCCTTGTGCCCACCAAACGCGCTTAACTTGCAAGTTTGCTTCTTGAACCTTCTTAGTGCGTCGGTGAGAGTGGGAAACGGCATAGGCATTGTTTGCCTGTTTACCCGTGAGGTCACAACATTTAGCCATAGAAATTACTTGGGGTGCTTGGTCACAGTCCATCATTATATAGGGTGATGAGAAACTTTGCTCCATAAGTTTGAAAATGGCTCTGGGCGGCTGGGTCAGGCTGTCGCATCCAGCCTCTATTGGGTGAGACGGGTTAACACCTGGTTAGAGCGTTCCACAAAAGACTTCATGCTGTCTGCATCAAAGCCTTTTTGGGCAATCAGTGCCAAATCATAGACATGCTGACAGATAAGGGTGGCAAGTTCGGCAGAGGGTGATGAGCCGCCCTCGGCAATGATGCTGCCGTGGTTGAGGTTGACGAGGTTTTGAATCAGCGGGTGGGACGTGTTGACTAAAAGAGTGTGCTCTTCTGGGAATTCCACCATTTGTTGCATGATTAATGCATTCATTTCTTGCATTCGCCGCAGCGCTTCGGGAAGCAGAACGATCGCCGGAGGAGACGTTTGAGCATCATCCGACTTGAGTGCCTCGGTACGGATCGTAACTCTAGGTTTGCCTAAGGATTTTTCAAACAGCTCCTTGATCTGCTCACTGCGAGTTTTGTTGGTGGTAGGGTCAACAATTTCGGTAGCTTTATCTTTATCAATCAGGGTTTCATCTAGATCTGCGTCTACCCGTGAGAACTTCACCTCAGAGTGTTCTTGCTCTAAAAAGCTAATGAAGTGGCTGTCGATGAAGGAGTCCATAAATAGGACTTCTAAGCCTTGGCTCTTGTGGAGTTCTACATAGGTGGTTTGAGAAGCGGCATCGGTGCAGTAGTAAACCCGGTTTTCGTGGCGGGTTTTGTTGCGCTCTAAGTACTCATTGAGCGTCGTGTAGGATTTGCCGTCTAGGGAGTTGTCGGGGGTGGACGCTACTTCCTGCCATGCGTCGCCTTCAACGGGCTGAACTTCTACTGTGGCATCGCTGGGGGCGCTGAGGTCGGCGGTGGTGCGATAGATGAGGATGTCTTCGACTTGCTTTTTGAACTTGTCATCGTTCATGGAGCCGAACTTGACGAAGGTGCTGAGGTCTTGCCAACAGCGAATGTATTGGGTGCGATCGTCACGGTAAAGCTCTTTGAGACGATCGCCCACTTTTTTGGCAATGTAGTCGGCAATGCGGCGAACGGTGCGATCGTTTTGCAAAAAGCTCCGAGAGACGTTTAAGGGAATATCGGTGCTATCTACTACGCCGCGTAAGGGCAACAGGAAGCGAGGAATGACTTCTTCGCAGTTATCGCTCACAAAGACCTGATTGCAGAACAGCTTGATTTGTCCTTTGGTCACATCGACATCAGGCTTGAGCTTGGGAAAATAAAGGATGCCATTGACCACGAAGGGATAATCGGTGTTCAAGTGAACCCAAAGCAGCGGTTCTTCTTGAAAAGGGTGAAGGTAGCGATAAAACTCTAGGTAGTCTTCTGAAGTAAGATTGCTGGTTGATTCTTTCCAGGGAGCTTTCTGTTTGTTGATTTGCTCTGCTTCGAGTTTGATCGGAAAGGGTAAAAAGTCACAATAGGTTTTGACGAGCTGTTTGATCCGATGATCTTCTAGGTATTCTAGTTCTTCGTCTTGAAGGGTGAGGGTGACTGTAGTGCCCCGTTCGGTTCGCTCAGAATCGCTGAGTTCAAATTGAGTTGAGCCATCGCAAGACCAATGGACGGCTTGAGCGCCTTCTTGGTAGGAGAGGGTATCGATTTCGACCTGAGTTGCCACCATGAAGGCGGAGTAGAAGCCTAGACCAAAGTGTCCGATGATTTGGCGATCGCTACTGTCTTTATATTTCTGGACAAATTCTTCTGCACTAGAAAATGCGACTTGGTTAATGTATTGCTTAACTTCATCAGCAGTCATACCAATACCGTTATCAGTAATGGATAGCTTCTTACTCTCTTTATCAACGGTAATTTTTACTTCGGGTTCGCCCAACTCGCCTGAGAATTCGCCCGAGAACGACACCATTTTCATTTTCTGGATGGCATCGACTGCATTAGAAATGAGCTCTCTCAGAAAAATTTCGTGGTCTGAGTAGAGCCATTTTTTAATAATAGGAAAAATATTCTCGGTATGGATGCTGATGTTGCCTTGTTCCAGAATAGTTGCCATAGGGTCTGTAATGAGTAAAGGATGAAGGGTCTCTTGAATCAAAGCTTAGATCGATCGAAGCTTAAGGTGACAGAAGCCGCGCGATCGCTTTCATTTTATCTAGGGTTGCGATGATGCGAGATCGGATTTCCCTACCCAGACATTTCTAGAGATACCCTCTTTTTAATTAGCAACTGAGCAAGGTCAAGGGTCTAGAGTTCATGAAGATTTAACGCTTTTGGGTGAAGATCTACATAGATCCCTTTTAGAAGCAATGGTAGATTTGAAGCAACCGATTTACTCAGAAAGGGTGTAGAGCTTTGCCAGTTAGCCAGTTCACAATTTTTTTGATTCACTCTGCCCTGCTGGCGATCGCCTTGCTCTTGGCGATCCCTGTGGTTGCCCTATTTCTAGAGTGTATGGCGGCAGTGTTTAGCTCCTCTAAAATTACAGATAGAACTCCGGAGATTACTCCAGAGAGCACTCCAGACATTGCCCACCCTTCCCCCCAAAGCCCCGCCCCCAAAATTGCTCTGCTGATGCCTGCGCACAATGAAGCCGGGGGAATTCGTTTGATATTAGAGGAGCTCCTGCTTCAGCTTTCTCCTCAAGATCGGCTAGTGGTAATTGCTGATAATTGCACTGACGATACGGCGCGATCGCCAAAGACGCTGGCTCAACTGTCATTGAGCGCCATGACACCCAGCGAATGGGGAAAGGGTATGCCCTAGATTATGGAATGAGTTTTCTGGAGTCTGAGCCGCCAGAGGTCGTCGTGTTGGTCGATGCAGACTGCCGGGTTGAGAAAGGAACTGTAGCGCGAATTGCGCAGCAGCGATCGCGACTAATCAGCCTGTTCAAGCGGTTTATTTAATGGAGCGACCGCTCCAGCCGACCCCCAAAGATTCAGTCTCAGCCTTAGCCTTTTTGGTCAAAAATCAGGTGCGCCCCTTAGGTTTAGGGCAGTTGGGTTTTCCCTGCCTGCTCACCGGGACTGGCATGGCATTTCCTTGGGCTGTGCTTCGAGATGCAAAGCTGGCAAGTGGCAATATTGTCGAAGATATGCAGCTTGCTGTTGATCTGATTATTGCCGGACATCCTACTTACTTTTGTGCTGAGGCAAGAGTGAACGGAATTTTGCCCCAACAAGAACGAGCGGCTAAAAGCCAAAGGACTCGCTGGGAGCAGGGTCATCTTAAAACTGCGCTGACCCAAATTCCTCGATTGTTGCAGGCTGCCATTCAGCAACGGCGAATTGATTTAGTGGCGATCGCCCTTGACTTATGCATTCCGCCGTTATCTTTGCTCGTTACACTATGGGCTTCTGCTCTGCTCGTGACGGTGATGGCTAGCGCTTTTGGGCTTTCCGCAGGTTCTCTGATTGCCTGCTTGGCATTAGAAGGAGGCTTGATCTTGATTTCAGTCCTAAGCGCTTGGGCAAAGTTTGGACGAGAGCTACCGATCGCCTCCTTACTGGGCGTGCCGTTTTATATTCTTTGGAAGATACCGCTCTACTTAAACTTTATCGTCAACCCTCAAACAAAATGGGTGCGCACAGAGCGAGATATTGATGGGGCAAAACTTTAGAAAATCAGCTCGAAGTCATCCTGGAACCCATTTATTATGGGGCATTGCCAAGGCTTCAGGCGATCGGGCGGAGAGCAGCAAACAGTGAAGAATAAGTGAAGGCAATATCGCTGCTCCTGTAATATTGCGTAGACGTCGGATAGGATGTTTGCGTGCAGAACTTTCAAAGTTGGGTATTTTTGTAGGTTGAGTAGGACGTATCCGGCATTTGAGGTATTTGGGTGAAAGATCTTTTACTCATTGGAAAAATGGGGCAAGTCGGGCAAGAACTACAGCGAACCTTGGCTCCCATCGGCAACATTACCAGTGTTGGGCATGAAAGTCTTGACCTATCTCAGGCGGCTCTCATTCGTCAGATGGTTCGTGACGTTCAGCCCCGGTTAATTATTAACGCTGCGGCTTACACCGCAGTGGATAAGGCTGAATCAGAGCCTGACTTGGCAGCAGCAATTAATGCAGAAGCGCCTAGGGTAATGGCAGAGGAAGCTCAAAAAATCGGAGCTTCGTTGATTCATATTTCGACAGATTATGTGTTTGATGGGCACAGCAATACGCCTTATTTGGAAGATGATGTTCCTAATCCTGTCAGCGTTTATGGAAAAACTAAGCTAGCAGGAGAAGCGGGGATTTCCCAGGTTTATGCCCAGTCCTCGGAGCTTCCTTACGCGATCCTCAGAACGGCTTGGGTCTACGGAACTCGGGGTAAAGGCAATTTTGCTAAAACGATGTTGCGACTAGGGGCGGAACGCGATGAGGTGCGGGTGGTTGCTGATCAGATTGGCGCTCCAACCCATGCCTCTGATATTGCTGGGGCGATCGCCACGCTTGCCACTCACTTCCTAAATCCGCTCGACAGTAAGGTTCCAACGGGAATTTATCACTTTACCAATAGCGGTGTTGCTAGTTGGTACGATTTTGCAGTGGCGATTTTTGAGGAGGCTAAAGCCTTAGGGGTTTCGCTCAAGTGCGATCGCGTGGTGCCGATCACCACACAAGATTACCCCACTCCAGCCACCCGTCCAGCCTATTCAGTGCTTTCCTGTCACAAGATATCGACGGTTTTAGAAGCTTTCCCCAGGCATTGGCGACAAGCGCTCAGACAAATGCTCACCGAATTCTATTCACAACCCTCATGAAAGCAATTATCCTCGCAGGCGGTAAAGGTACTCGGCTTCGTCCCTTAACTCATACAGGCGCAAAACAGCTTGTTCCTGTCGCTAATAAGCCGATTCTTTGGTATGGCATTGAGTCGATTGTTGAAGCAGGCATCACCGAAATTGGCATTATTATCAGCCCCGAAACAGGCGAAGAAGTCAAAGCCCAAACTGGAGACGGCGATCGTTTTGGGGCTAAAATTACGTATATTTTGCAAGATAAGCCCGCTGGGCTTGCCCATGCGGTTAAAGTTGCTCAAACTTTTCTAGGCGACTCGCCTTTCGTCATGTATCTCGGCGATAACCTAGTTCAAAGCGACTTAGCACTCTTTATCGCAGCCTTTCGAGAACATCATTTAGATGCCCTAACGCTCCTTTGTCCGGTTGCAAACCCTAGCGCCTTTGGGGTTGCTAAGGTGGATGAAAACGGAAAGCTTTTGCAACTTGTCGAGAAACCCAAAGTTCCACCTTCTAACCTGGCGTTGGTCGGAATCTATATTTTTGCGCCTACCATTCACGAGGCGATCGCCTCGATTCAGCCCTCTGCCCGAGGCGAACTAGAAATCACAGATGCCATTCAATCCCTGATTGAGCAGAATAAAGCAGTCGAGGCGCGGCAGATTCGCGGCTGGTGGCTAGATACGGGAAAAAAAGATGACTTGCTAGAAGCCAATCGAGTCATTCTGGATACGTGTTTGCAACATCAAGTACAAGGTGATGTGGATGCCCAAAGCCAAATTATTGGACGGGTAGAAATTGGACAAGGCTCTAAGGTGGTGAACTGCACGATTCGGGGTCCAGTGATTATTGGAGAAAACTGTCATTTAGAAAACTGCTTCATTGGCCCCTACACCAGCGTTGCCGATCAAGTCACCTTGATTCAGGCAGACTTGGAGCATAGTGTGATTTTACAAGGCGCTAAAATCGATGCCATTCATCATCGCATTGTTGATAGTGTCATTGGTCAGCGTGCCTACATCAAAGAAGCGCCTCGCCGTCCTAAGGCGTTGCGCTTTATGATTGGCGATGATTGTCAAATTGAGTTGAATTAAGGTTAGGAGCCGAACAATGTCTAGAGAACCCCGTAAGCTTCTGGTGACAGGAGGAGCTGGTTTTATTGGCTCTAATTTTGTGCATCACTGGTACAGTCAATACCCTGGCGATCGCATCGTTGTTCTAGATGCCCTAACCTACGCTGGCGATCGCCAAACCCTCGCCGATTTAGAAGGCAAAGCGAATCTGCGATTTGTTCAGGGTGATATTTGCGATCGATCTTTAGTCGATACTCTTTTAAAAGAAGAGGCAATCGATCTACTCGTTCACTTTGCCGCCGAATCCCATGTCGATCGCTCCATTCTAGGACCCGGTGCTTTCGTTCAAACTAATGTAGTCGGAACCTTCACCCTTCTGGAAGCTTTTCGGCAGCATTGGATGTTGGCAGAACAACCTGCTACCTATCGATTTCACCACATCTCCACCGATGAAGTTTATGGCAGCCTAGAACCAGACGACCCAGGTTTTAGTGAAAAAACTCCCTATGCCCCCAACAGCCCTTACTCCGCCTCCAAAGCAGGCAGCGACCACTTAGTTCGGGCATATCACCATACCTACGGGTTGCCGACTCTCATGACCAATTGTTCCAACAACTATGGTCCCTATCATTTTCCTGAAAAGTTGATCCCGCTCATCTGCATCAATATTTTAATGGGCAAACCCCTCCCAGTTTATGGAGATGGGCAAAACATTAGAGACTGGCTCTATGTCGGAGATCACTGTAGCGCCGTGGAGGCAGTCATTCGCCAAGGAACTCCGGGTGAAACCTATAATATTGGCGGCAATAATGAGGTCAAAAACATTGAACTTGTAGAAATGCTTTGCGAACTCATGAATGAAATGGCACCCGAAATACCTGTCCGCCCAGCACAGAGCCTGATCACCTTTGTCAAAGATCGCCTAGGACACGATCGCCGCTATGCCATTGATGCCACAAAAATTCGGACTGAACTGGGCTGGACACCCGCAGAAACTGTAGAAGGCGGTCTACGCCGCACGGTGGCATGGTACCTGAATCACCAGGATTGGTGGCAACCTCTGTTATCAGCAGAGTATCAAGAATATTACCGTCAGGTTTATTCTTAATATCCTCAGATGTAACGAGGTAGGGATAGTTAGTCAATTAAGCTAAGCAATGCTTTTCAAGCAAGAATACTGCCAAGCTTTCATTTTGAATAACCAGAATAAAGGACAATAGCAGAAAGAGCACAATAAGCGCATATTCAACTAATCTACAGTTCTTTCCAGGAGAAATCTCCAGGACATGCAGCAGGATCATTTTTTAAGACTTTAGTCAGAATTATCGGAAACATGATCTTTGTGTGAAATCATCTACTGACATAGCGCAAGCGTTGCCAGTTTGGGGATAATAAGTCCAAAGATTACACGGTTATGAAGCGGATACCAGCAGAGTAACAAGGGAGTTCATCCGCTAGGGGATTTCTGGTGATAGATTGCTCTAGTCTTAGCTTGCTGAATCTCTAAATTAAGTAGTAGCTGTAGTGGCGTTCAATTTTATTGTTGGAGTTTACTAGCTTAAGAGGGCTAATACATGACGGGTACAGAAATGAAGCCAAATAATTTTGAGAACAGTCAAGATCGTCCTAAAATACGGGTTCTGCTGCTGGCTGATTACTGTAATCCGGACTGGCCCTCTCTTCCCATCTTGGCGCATAAGTTTGCTTGTACCATGTCTAAGTATGCTGATGTCACCGTGGTGACTCAAATTCGGAACAAGCCAAACATCGATCGCAAGGGCATTGGCAACGCTAAGATCGTCTACCTAGATACTGAATGGTTTGCGGCTCCCCTCTCTCAATTGTCCTGGTTAATTCGAGGCGGCAAAAACTCTGCCTGGACGACCCAAATGGCAATGGATTATCCCAGCTATTTGGTCTTTGAATCGGCAGTTTGGAACCATTTCAAGCATGACTTGAAGAATGGTCATTTCGACATGGTTCATCGCATCACACCGATGTCACCGACTTTACCTAGTTTTATGGCGAAGCGCTGCCCCGTCCCTTTTTTAGTGGGTCCCTTGAATGGCGCTTTGCCCTGGCCTAAATTTTTTAGAAGTGAACTTTTGCGAGAACGAGAGTGGATGACTTACTTAAGAGGGTTCTCTAAGTTCCTTCCTTACCATCGGTCTACTTATCAACATTCGGCAGGTATTTTGGCGGCTCATGCCCATACCATTAATGACTTGCCCGTCGAATCTCAGGCAAAAGCCATCAATTTCCCTGATACTGGCTATGAACCCAGTATGTTCAGTTTATCGGAGCGGAGCGGGCGCGATCGCTTGACCATATTATTTGCAGGTCGGTTGGTTCCTTATAAGCTTCCAGAAGTGGTTGTAAAAGCGTTTGCAGCTAGCCCAATTTTGCAAAAACACAAGCTAGTCATTATTGGTGATGGCCCTGAACGTCCTAGATTGGACAAGATTGTGGCGGAGCATAGTCTCTCTGACTGTATTGAGTTTGTCAATAGTGTTCCTTATGGGGAGTTCCCAACAGTCATGCAGCAGGCGGACATCTTCGCCTTTCCTTCGATTCGTGAACTCGGAGGAGGGGTTGTCGTTGAGGCAATGGCTTCTGGGTTAGCCTGTGTGGTGGTTGATTATGGCGGTCCTGGTGTTTTCATTGATTCAGAGCGCGGTGTTAAGGTGCCGATGGGGGATCTGAATCAATTGGTGCAAAGTTATACGGAAGCGCTAGAACAATTGGTTCAGAATCCTGAGCGGATTGCTCGGTTGGGGTTGGCAGCCCATCAACATGCCCTAAAGTATTATTCTTGGGAAGCCAAGGCTCGGAAAATGCTAGAAGTTTACGATTGGATGGTCGGACGATCGCCGGTGAAGCCAGAGTATTGGGATCAACAGCCTATCCTCCAAGACTCTTTAGTGGAAGCACCGTTGGCTCTGTAGAAGGTTGAAGTGTTTAATTTATGGCGAGCCTTGGTGTATGCATAAGCCCTCTGGTTTAGATCAAATTTCGTTGGTGGCACGCAACTATGGAGATGGTGTCGTTTTTGAAGAAGTGCTGCTGGACTGGTTTGACTTTTTAGGCGGCAAGCCTGGGGAAGTGGTGATTGTAGACAGTGGGAGCGATCGCCAAACCCAAGAAGTTTACTGGAAGTTATTTCAACAAGGCTTAATTGATAAGCTACAGGTCATCCGGAAGGATCATGAAGAGCACAATTTTGATCGAGGCTACATCCAAATTCATACGGCAGGGCGATCGCCACGAAGCCCTATTTGCTCTGGTTTAATCTCGATACCTTGCCCTATCGCCAAGGTCATGAGGGCTGGGTAGAAGAATCAGTCGGGTATCTTGAGCGAGAAGATGTGTTTGCGGTAGGAGGGTCGTACAATCTCCCTGCCAAGTTGAAAGATGCTTGGGACGGCTGGTACTTTAGCCAAAAATGCAGCTTTAACTTTGCCTTGATGAAGCGCACAAATTACATGAAAGCCATGTATGAATTTGCTGGTGACTATATCGCCTCAGGGTTCACCCATGAAAACCCTGCGGCTGCGACTCATCAAAGTCGATACCTAGTAGAAGTTGCAATGGAACAATACCTAGAGCGCCATCAAGTCTACATGTTGTCTAAAGTGGAAGACCCAAGTTGGACGGTGTTTCACACCAATGTCCATGAAGAGCGGTTACAAGCTGCCCGAAAAAGGTATCGAGCGCGTCGAGATATCAAACGATTTATGAATGTTGGATTTTCTGAGGTGTCATCCGATCCTAGTACAGCCTTTCCCTAGAATAGTCAGCACAGTAAAATAGAGAGGAAGACCTCACAAAACAAACTAAACCAACTGATGACTTGCTACTCAGTAGATTTTCGCAGAAAGATAATAGAAGCATACGAGCAG